>DDIL01000004.1:0-61405 GCA_002338515.1 Glaciecola sp. UBA1851
CGCTTTCGCGGCAATGACTCGTTGTATTCGGAGGTTGCCGCTTTCGCGGCAATGACTTGGTGTATCAGTAGTTTCTAACTACTTTATCCATCATGCTTTCATCAGCAAAATCAAAATCTACTTCCTGTTCAATGATTATCTGGCCGTCTACTTTTACGCCTTTTTCAATCGTCAGCTTCGGATTGTTTTTATTCCATCGGTCGTTATTTCTATTCTTACCGTTATAGCGAATATCGCCTTTAATATGTGTGTTGCCGCTTAACAGAATTGACGCATTGACCGTTTCTAGATTTTTCTCAACTAGTACGCTAGTTAAGTCTATATTTCCGTTAACAGTAGACACATTGCCTTTCACCGTTGTATTCGCGTTCAAATCAATTTTACCGTTAACAGTGCTCACATCATCATTTGCAGTTAGTCCTTCTCCTGCAGAAAGCCTACCGTTAACCGTAGATAGTTCATCAACCGTGACGTTCTCACCCACTCTTAGTCTGCCATTTACGCTGGTTACGTCTTCTGCAACCACATTATCTTCAATAGTAAGCCCGCCGTTTACAGAACTCACGTCACCTACTGTTCTACCTTCGGAAATCCGTAATGATTTATTCACTTCAGAATAATTACCGTAGCCGTCAATACTTGCATTGGCCTTACCTGAACCCACATGCACAATGCATCCGCCCAACATTACGATTGAAAAAAACGCCATAAAAAACGTAGTAATCGATTTTTGTACTGGTTTAGTCATTATATTTTCCTTGTCTGTGTGTTTTTACACCTAGGTGCAATATTTTCTATTTGGATTAACACTATTCAAATTCGATGCCATATAAGTAAACCAATAAAATCAATACCTTAAAATCATTTGATATTAATTGCTTGGTTGGATAAACGAAAAAATAGCTCATTTGATGAATATGTCGCTTTAAAAAACAAGAAGGTTTAAAGCTTAGTAAAAAAAAGTTATAAGCATGTAAATAATTATTATATTGTCGACTATGGTCGACAATTATAGCCATAAATATTGTTATTTATTATGAATGGGGGTATATTGTCGACAATTAAAAGCGTTACATGTTTGGAGCACTATGCTTGCAGAAAATGCAGTGACAACATCAGATAAAACCTTTCTAGCCTTAAGAGGCGACATTGTGGATGGTGCAATTAGTGCAGGCAGTAAACTAAACGAATCTGAATTATCTGCTAAATATCAAGTGAGCCGAGCAATTATTCGTGAGTCTATTAATCGCCTTGAAGCGGCTAATTTAGTAGAACGAAAAGCTAATATAGGGGCGAAAGTTGTCACCTTAACGCATCAAGGATTAATTCAACTTTATCAAGTGCGAGAGTCGTTAGAAGGCATGGCTGCAAGGCTAGCGGCTACTAATATGAGTGACAATGAAATTACTCGCTTGAATCAATTACTCAATACGCATGCCGAAGATGTGATGGGTCCCCAATCTTATTACCAAGAGGCGGGAGACGTCGATTTTCATTATCGAATTGTGTTAGGCAGTCATAATCAGCATTTAATCTCTATGTTAATGCATAACATCTATCACTTGGTAAGAATGTACCGAGTACAACTTGGCATGGCTGGCCCCCGCGTCACGACAGCCTTTTACGAACATCAACATATTGTTCAAGCAATCTCTAATCGCGATCCAGAGCTAGCTGAAATGCTGATGCGTCGTCACATTACCTATTCTATGAAAAACATTGAAAATAAACTGAGGAATCTCCAATGAGCGCAGGAAAAAACTTTAGACAAGCACTGGCTAATAACAAGCCTTTGCAAATTGTAGGTACAATTAACGCCTACAGCGCAATGATGGCGAAGCAGATAGGCCACCAAGCTATTTATCTTTCAGGAGGCGGCGTTGCCAATGCATCATACGGTTTACCTGACTTAGGCATGACATCACTCAACGATGTATTAGTTGATGTACAACGCATTACTTCGGCGTGTGATTTACCCTTATTAGTTGATATCGACACTGGCTGGGGCGGTGCGTTTAATATTGCTAAAACAATACGCGATATGGAAAAAGCGGGCGCTGCGGCTGTGCACATGGAAGATCAAGTAGCACAAAAACGTTGTGGCCATCGTCCTAACAAAGAAATTGTTAGTACCGCAGAAATGGTTGACAGAATTAAAGCAGCAGTTGATGCACGCACTGATCCTGATTTTTTCATTATGGCTAGAACGGATGCATTTGCCCAAGAGGGGCTTGAGAAAGCGATTGAGCGAGCACTTGCTTACGTTGAAGCGGGCGCAGATGGAATCTTTGCTGAAGCAATTAAAACCCAAGAGCACTACGAAGCATTTTCTAGAGCATTGAATGTACCTATTTTGGCGAACATCACTGAGTTTGGTCAAACCGAACTTTGGAATAAAAAAGAACTAGGTGAGTGGGGCGCAGATATGGTGCTTTATCCACTAAGTGCATTTAGAGCAATGAATAAAGCTGCTGAGAACGTTTATCAGCATATATTGAAAGACGGCGACCAGAAAGCTGTGGTTGATACCATGCAAACTCGTATGGACCTGTATGATTATTTGGGCTATCACGATTACGAACAGAAGTTAGATGCATTATTCGCGCAATCAAGTGCTAACGACGAAAACTAATTTTAGGAGAGATAAAGAATGGCTAAAGTATTAAGCGGAGCAGGGCTAAGAGGTCAGGTAGCGGGTAAAACGGCATTATCAACCGTTGGTAAATCAGGCTCTGGACTAACTTATCGTGGATATGATGTAAAAGATTTAGCGAACAAATGTGATTTTGAAGAAGTTGCTTATTTAATATTGAAAGGTACATTACCTAATGCAAGTCAACTGGCAGAATATAAAACACTGCTAAAAAGTATGCGAGATATCCCTAATGCATTGAAAGACGTATTAGAGCGAATCCCTAAAGATGCGCATCCTATGGATGTGTTGAGAACCGGTTGTTCAATGCTAGGTAACCTAGAAACCGAGCAAGACTTTGCTGACCAAGACAAAATAACAGATAGAATGTTAGCTTGTTTCCCGAGTATTATTTGCTATTGGTACCGGTTTACACACGACGGTGTAAAAATTGATGTAGCAACTGATGACGACTCAATTGGTGGCCATTTCCTACATTTGTTACATGGTGAAAAGCCAAGTGAACTGCATGAAAGAGTCATGCATGTATCACTAATTCTTTATGCAGAGCATGAATTTAACGCTTCTACTTTTACGGCCAGAGTTTGCGCTTCAACATTATCAGACATGCATTCGTGCATTACTGGCGCGATTGGTTCATTGCGTGGTCCGTTGCATGGCGGTGCAAACGAAGCAGCTATGGATATGATTCAGAAATTTAGTGACCCTGAAGATGCTGAACAAGGCATGATGGGCATGCTCGAGCGTAAAGAAAAAATCATGGGCTTTGGACACGCTATTTATTCAGAATCTGATCCAAGAAATGAAATAATTAAAGGTTGGTCTAAAAAGCTATCTGAAACGGTTGGAGATTCCAATTTATATGATGTTTCCGTGCGTTGTGAAGCGGTGATGAAACGGGAAAAAGGGCTATTTTGTAATGCTGATTTTTTCCATGCGTCGGCATACAACTACATGGGCATACCCACTAAATTATTTACACCAATATTTGTTATGTCGCGCCTAACAGGTTGGGCGGCTCACGTGATGGAGCAACGCGCAGATAACCGTATTATTCGCCCATCGGCCGAATATACAGGTGAAGACTTAAGAGACGTATCAGATATAAGCGAACGTTAATTAAAGTAAACTAAAAGGTCAGTCATTTGCCACGTATTCAAAGGCTTCTCATCAAGTGCCGGGCAATTGAATGACCTTAAACAAGCAAAGGTAACTAGCATGAACTACCAATACCGCAAGCCCTTCGGCAAGACCGAAAGTGGCGCAAATATAGATTTTTATGATACACAACAAGCAGTTGACAGCATTGAAGAAGGCGCTTTCGCTAAATTACCCTACGTATCTAAAGTATATGCAGAAAATTTAGTACGTAAGTGCGATCCTGAAAAATTAAATGACTCCCTCAAGCAGCTTATTTATCGTAAACGAGATTTAGATTTTCCGTGGTTTCCTGCTCGCGTTGTTTGTCATGATATTCTTGGTCAAACTGCTTTAGTTGATTTAGCTGGTTTACGAGACGCGATTGAGAAAGCCGGTGGTGACCCATCTAAAGTAAACCCTGTAGTACCTACGCAGTTAGTGGTCGATCACTCACTTGCAGTTGAGCATGCAGGCTATGAAGAAAATGCATTTGAAAAAAACCGTGCAATTGAAGATAGACGAAACGAAGATAGATTCCATTTTATTAATTGGTGTAAAACTGCGTTTGAAAATGTAGACGTTATTCCACAAGGAAACGGTATTCTGCATCAAATTAACCTAGAACGTATGTCGCCAGTTGTGCAAGTGCGCGACGGTGTCGCCTTCCCTGATACACTAGTAGGTACTGACAGCCACACGCCAATGGTAGATGCTTTAGGTGTTATCTCAATTGGCGTAGGGGGCTTAGAAGCCGAAAGCGTAATGCTTGGTCGTGCTTCTTATATGCGTTTACCTGACATAGTAGGTGTAGAGTTGATAGGTAAGCCTCAAAGTGGCATTACTGCAACTGATATTGTCCTTGCTCTAACCGAATTTTTGCGTAAAGAACGGGTTGTGTCTGCCTACTTAGAATTCTATGGTGAAGGCGTATCGCATTTAACCTTAGGTGATAGGGCAACTATTTCCAATATGACCCCAGAATACGGCGCAACTGCAGCCATGTTCTACATAGACGAGCAAACCACAGACTACTTAACACTGACGGGTAGAAGCTCAGAGCAAGTTAAACTGGTTGAAGAATACGCGAAACGCACAGGGCTGTGGGCAACTGAAATGGTTGGTGCAGAATATGAGCGAACGCTTAAATTTGATTTAAGTGCGGTGGGTAGAAATATGGCAGGTCCATCTACGCCACATAATAGACTTGCCACAGCTGATCTAGCGAGTCGTGGGTTAACAGGCGATTATTCGTCTAAAGACGGATTAATGCCTGATGGCGCAGTGATCATTGCTGCTATCACAAGTTGCACTAACACCAGTAACCCTAGAAACATGATAGCAGCTGGTCTAATCGCGAGAAATGCGAATAAACTTGGCCTAGCACGTAAGCCTTGGGTGAAAACATCTTTAGCACCTGGTTCAAAAGCAGTGAAACTCTACTTAGAAGAAGCTGAGCTACTGCCAGAGTTGCAACAACTTGGTTTTGACGTGGTTGCGTTTGCATGTACTTCTTGTAACGGCATGAGTGGGGCGCTTGACCCCAAAATTGCAGAAGAAATCACCTCTAGAGATTTATATAGTACGGCTGTTTTATCTGGCAATAGAAACTTTGATGGGCGTATTCATCCGCATGCTGATCAAGCCTTTTTAGCCTCCCCTCCCCTAGTAGTTGCTTACGCTATAGCCGGCAGTATACGGTTTGATATAGAGAAAGATTCATTAGGAAATGATGCAAATGGCAAGCCTATTTATTTGAAAGATATTTGGCCAACTGACGAAGAAATTAACCAAGTGGTGAAAGCGTCAGTAAAACCAGAGCAATTTAGAAAAGTATACGAACCAATGTTTGCCATCAAGACAGGTGAAAAGACATTAAGCGATCCTCTCTATGATTGGCGCGAAATGAGTACCTATATTCGTCGTCCTCCATATTGGGAAGGTGCATTAGCTGGTAAGCGTTCACTTTCAAATTTGCGTCCGCTAGCATTGCTAGGTGACAATATCACAACTGACCATTTATCACCTTCAAATGCAATAATGGCAGCCAGTGCAGCAGGTGAATACCTAGCTAAAATGGGCTTGCCAGAAGAAGATTTTAATTCTTATGCAACCCACAGAGGCGATCATTTAACGGCACAACGCGCCACCTTTGCTAATCCAAAATTGTTAAATGAGATGGTGAAAGATGAAAGCGGAAATATAATCCAAGGCTCTTATGCTCGAGTAGAGCCGCAAGGCGAGACAATGAGAATGTGGGAAGCCATTGAAGCTTACATGAAACGCTCTCAACCACTAATTATTGTGGCGGGCGCTGATTATGGTCAGGGTTCGTCAAGAGACTGGGCGGCAAAAGGTGTGCGCTTAGCTGGTGTTGAAGTGATTATTGCGGAAGGTTTTGAGCGAATTCACCGTCAAAATCTTGTTGGCATGGGCGTGCTACCTCTGCAATTTAAAGCCTCAGATACTCGCCTAACTCTAGGTATAGATGGAACAGAAACCTTCACAGTATTGGGTGAGCCTGAACCAGCTAGTACATTAGAAGTACAGGTAACGAAACCCGATGGTAGCCAATTTACAATTGAAGTAGATTGCAGGTTAGATACTGCCGAAGAGCTATCTATTTATGAAGCAGGTGGCGTATTGCAACGTTTCGCTCAAGACTTTTTAGCTGAAGCAAGTTAATCAGTTTACATGCGTTCAAAGTGCGTTTTATGCAGATGAAGCGCACTTTGCTTCTCGCTGAATTATTTTTCTGAAAAGTAACCTCAACATTTAGCTTAATAAATATTAAAAAATTAGAATCAGGTAATAAAATGACTAATAACGTAAATTATCCTCCCCAAATAAAAATACCAGCAACTTATATGCGTGGCGGAACAAGTAAGGGAGTCTTTTTTAATTTAAATGATTTGCCTAAGGCTGCGCAAGTGCCTGGTGAGGTACGTGATCAGATTTTATTAAGAGTTATTGGCAGCCCTGATCCTTACGCAAAACATACAGATGGTATGGGCGGTGCTACATCAAGCACCAGCAAAACCGTGATTTTGAGTAAAACTGACAAACCTGATCATCATGTGAATTACTTATTCGGTCAAGTGGCCATCGATAAGGCTTTTGTGGATTATTCTGGTAATTGTGGAAATTTAACTGCCGCTGTTGGTGCATTCGCAATAGAAGCTGGCTTGGTAGATAAAAGCTTACTCCCTGAAAACGGTGTGTTTGAAGTTAAAATTTGGCAGCAAAATATTGAAAAAACCATTGTTGCGCATGTGCCTATTACTAACTATCAAGTACAAGAAACGGGCGACTTTGAATTAGACGGCGTAACCTTTCCTGCTGCAGAAGTAAAAGTGGATTTTATGGATCCAGCGGATGACGACCCTAATGCAGGAGGCGTGTTACCAACGGGTAATTTAGTCGATAAGTTAGAGGTTCCTTCAATTGGTACGTTTAACGCGAGTTTTGTGAATGCAGGTATCCCTACTATTTTCCTTAATGCGGAAGAATTAGGGTATTCAGGTACTGAATTGCAAGATGACATAAATAGCGACGCTGAAGCACTTAAAAGATTTGAGACCATAAGAGCCTACGGAGCTATTCAAATGGGATTAATATCAAAATTAGAAGAGGCTGAAGCAAGACAACATACACCTAAAATTGCGTTTGTTTCCGAACCCAAATCCTACACCACATCTAGTGGTAAAGAAGTTATAGCCCAAGAGCTTGATTTACATGTGCGCGCATTGTCTATGGGTAAACTGCATCATGCAATGATGGGTACCGCTGCTGTCGCTATTGGAACGGCTGCTGCTATTAAAGGCACCTTAGTGAATCTTGCTGCCGGTGGTGATGATAGGGAAGCAGTTGTATTTGGTCATCCATCAGGCACATTAAAAGTGGGGGCTAAAGCTATTCAGACCGATTCTGGCTGGAAAGTTGAAAAAGTAAGTATGAGTAGAAGTGCACGAGTGTTAATGGAAGGTAAGGTTAGAATACCGATGTAAATAACCCTATCATCGTGTAAATGCCTTTAAAGTGAGTTATTTAGTAACGAATTTAACTCATCTTTTATAGACTGTTCATCGTGCTCACCTGCGTTAGCAAATGCTAATTTTTCAGCCTCCTTTGCTCTTTTTAGGCTTTGCCCTGATAATTCAGAGGTCACATCAATGAGTGCTTTCATTTCTTCAAACTTACCGCTGCAATGTAGCGCAATATCACACCCTGCTGCTAACGATGCTCTAACGCGACTTTGAATATTGCCGGTAAGTGCATGCATATTGACGTCATCTGTCATGATTATGCCGTTAAAACCAATTCTATTACGCATAATGTCATTTATGATCACATCACTTTGTGTCGCTACTTTATTATCAATTTTATTAAAAACGATATGTGCGGTCATTGCCATGGCTTCGTTAGCAAAGGCTTTGAAAGGCAAAAAGTCCCATTCTTCTAGCGCTTGAAGGGTTGTATCTACAATTGGAAGCGATAAATGGCTGTCACAAGTAGCGCGACCATGCCCGGGCATGTGTTTAATTACTGGCGCTACGCCAGCGGCTTTGAACCCGTTTATAATTTCAGTGCCCAAGTCGATAACTTGCGACGGTTGATTACCAAGTGCGCGCTCTGTAACAATCGCATCGGCATTAGCTTGGGGTAGATCTAACATGGGCGCGCAATTAACGTTGATACCTACGCTTTTTAGTTCAATCGCGGTTAGCAAGGCATTTAAATAACAAGCTCTTTTTGCTGAAGTTTGATCACTAAAATACATTTGTGCGAATTTTGTTGGACTAGGTGGAACGCGCCAATATGAGTTAGGTAATCTTGATACTCTACCCCCTTCTTGGTCTACAAAAACAAGCATATCGTTTCTGCCTACTGCCTGCCTGCATTGTTCAACTAACTTTTTTACTTGGCTAGGATTTTCGATATTACGAGAGAATAGAATTAACCCCCACGGTTGCAAATCTGCGAATAAAGACTTTTCATTATCAGTAAGTGAATAAGATTCACAAGATACAATAACATTATGTGCCAATGTATATTCCTTATAGATTTGCCCGTAAACTGAGTGTTAAGTTGATTCAGCTATGTTGTTATTCACAAGCCAGGTTAGTTCACTATTATGGTAGTGATATTTTACCTAAACTTGTGGCAATTGTGTTTGTATCATCACTGAAATCTGCGAAATTACCATAAATACTTTCATTTGCAAGTACAGCAAACATAACGGCTTCTTTAGCATCAGCAGTAATGCTCAGTGTTTCTACGTTAGTCATAATGGCGTGGGTGTTTGCTAGCTTAAATTCCGATTCTAAATTTTCAACCAATACCGAATTGTGCGCGCCACCGCCGCTAACATAAACATAAATAGGTTCATTTGTTTTGGCTATAGCAGGATTGGCGGTTAAACTTTTTACAATACTTTGCGCCGTAAACCTATTTAATGTCGCCAACAAGTTGTAGTAGTCAGTACCGCTAGTTGGTAAATTATTGTTCACATGATCTTCATAACATTGTAACTCAAGCCATGCAAATTTAACTAAGTCTAAATTATAAAGTTCTTGTCCAGTTGATTGATTTTTTTTATCTCCACTTGCTCTAGCAAGTTGCGCGTATAAAATTTGTAATAGCGTTGTATTTGGCTCGCCTTTTTTTGCTAACTCACCGCCCTTATCAAAACGTTGATAAGTGTTGTCGATTGCATCACCTTTACTATTTGCAAAGGTGATGAGTTGATCCATCAATGTATTTCCGGGGCCGGTATCTTGAAACTGAACGTCTGAAAAACGACCCTTCGCAGGAATATAGGTATAGTTGGCAATGCCACCAATATTTAGTAATAACCTGTTTTCTGTTTTATGGTTATAGATCAAAAAATCTGAATAAGGCACTAATGGTGCACCTTCCCCGAAGGCCGCAACATGTTTTTGTCTAAAATCGCTGACTACTGGCACACCCAAAAGATAGCTTAAATGATCGCCATCGCCTATTTGCAATGTAGCGGAACAACAACTGCCATTCGTATCTTTATAACTATTTGGCGCGTGATAGACAGTTTGTCCATGGCTCGCAACTAAATCAATTGAATTAGCATCAATTTGCCATTTATGTAAGCAAGCTTGAATTAACGATGAATGTTTACGAGCAACCCATTCGTTGGCAATGGTTAAATCATGCAGGTTTGCTTGGCTATTAGCGAAAAGTGGTTGAATATAATTGAGGTAGTCCTGTTCATATTCGCATGATTCAAATTCGATTAACTTAACCTGAGTTTCTTTTCCGTTTCCATTTATCTTGCATAAAGCGATATCTAACCCATCTAATGACGTACCGCTCATTAAACCAAGAATTGTGCGTTCTTTAGTTTGTTTATTAAATAAATTGATTAAATGTTTATGCATATTTTTATTAAGTACTACTTAAAATCAAAAGCCATATAAATCATGCCATATTATCTATAATTTTACCGCTATATTTGCCGCATTATCTGGCAAACATATTTATATTTAGCTTCCAAGCTCAATTTTTAAAACAAATATATGTCTTTGGCATAAAAATTGTAATAACGGAACAACGTTAAAGTATTTAAGAATTGTGAAGTACTCAAGAGTTGAGTAGCAAACAAAATTGATACTAAAGGTTTGTCAAATCTATGCAGTTAAACACTAGATAGACGCTAACCTATAGCGTAATTACGCACCTACAACATTTATACATTCTAAGTAGCAAACACTATTTTAGTTTTACATTAAAGGCAAAACTATATGAAATTACAACAGAAATTCTTTTATTCAGTAGCATCTGTTATCGCTCTAATGGCAATCGTTATGGCGATAATAAGCGCAATGGATAGTGCTTCTGAAACTCAAAAGCAGATTGAAACTGAAATAGAAAAGCAAACTAGTCATATTATTGACGTTCTAGACACAACCGACGCAATAATGGCAGAGCGCGTGCAAAATAGTATGCGTTTATTACAAAAGCTTGGAGCAGAATTAGGCACTCCCAAGCATGAAGGTGAAGTAGTAGTTAATGAGGTGTCAGCAAATAATATTGTTTTTGGTAATTCGCCAATTGGAAACAATTTTGAATTAGTTGATGGTTTAACAACTATCATGGACGGCACGGCCACAATTTTTAGTAAAACAGGTAATGATTACATTCGTATCTCAACCAACGTGATTAAAAATGGGAAGCGAGCAATTGGCACAAAACTTAGTCCTTCCGGCAAAGCAATCCAAAACATTAAAAAAGGCCAAGCCTATTATGGTGAGGTTGATATTTTGGGGAGTCCATATTTAACAGGCTATGCGCCACTACAAAATAGTAGCGGAGAAACAATTGGAATATGGTACGTAGGTTATAGTGCAAATTTAGAAGCGATAACTAATATAGTGTCACAAACCCGTATACTGAATGATGGTTTCGTTGCTTTGGAAGACGGTAAAGGAAACATTGTAACGCTGTCAAACCATGTCAGTGAATCGGATGTGCAAAATGCGATAAACAGTCCAAGTAAGTGGGAAATGAAACAAGTTACGTATAATAAGTGGGGTTACAAGTTAACGCTTGCAGCCAGTAAAGATGAAATTTCAGCTATAACAAGTTCAAGTGTAATGGCCGCTGTTTTAAAACAATTGGTAGCAGGTTTGTTAGTTTTAGGAACAATCTACTTCTTACTAAATAAAATAGTTGGCAAGCGAATTGAAGAATATTTGGCCTCCATCAATAACATTGCATCAGGAAATAGTGATTTATCTGTTCGTTTTGATGAAAATCATAGTGATGAATTTGGTGATATGGCTAAGGGCTTGAATAGGTTGTTCGCTAAAGTTCAAAACACGGTAGATGATGTAAAATCGACTGCGAATGAACTAATTGATAAAACAGTAAGCCTAAATAGCATGGCAAGTAATACCCAGATGTCTGTGCAGCGTCTAAGTGAGCATATGAACGTGATGGCCAATGCAGCATCACAACTTGAAGAAAAAGCGGTGGCAGTTGAGGAAAATACCAATAAAGCAAATGAAGCCGCTATGAGCGCAGATCAGGAAACACATCTAAGTGTGACTACATTAAATCAAACAATTAGTGATATTAAGGTGCAAGCTAATAATACCGAAAGCTCTGTGGCCGTGATAGAAGAACTGGCTAAGTCTAGTGAAGAAATTAGCGGCGTGATGGATGTAATTAGAAATATTGCAGAACAAACGAACTTACTAGCGCTAAATGCAGCCATTGAAGCGGCAAGAGCGGGAGAACAAGGGAGAGGGTTTGCCGTTGTTGCTGATGAAGTAAGGTCGTTAGCTAGTCGTACACAAACATCTACAGAAGAAATTCGTAGTATGATTGAAAAACTTCAGGCTGGCAGTAAAGAAGCCTCAACCGCTATGGCTGCAAATAAAATTTCTGCGCTTGAAACAGTAGAATCTACAACGAAAACCGGTGATGTATTGCAACAAGCTTTGTATGCCGTTGATCAAATAAAGTCGCTGAATAGTGCAACAGCTTCTATGGCTAGCCAACAGAAACAAGTATCAATTGACATCAAACGTGGAGTGGATGAAGTCAATGATATTAGTACACAAAATAATACCAGTGCAAATAGTATGAAGGGTATGTGTGACGAAATGTCTACATTAGTGAATCAAATGCGAGATAAATTAAACTCTTACAGCATGAAGTAGTTACTTAGTTTTAGAATAATTGAAGATACCTATGTATAAACGCGATTTGTCGCAAATGTCGCGTCGCCAGATACTTTTTGATAATGTGCCTCACGAATTGTAGTAGTAAGAGGCAATAGTAGTGAATAAAGTTTCGTATTCTAGTGGTGATGTGGCACGTTTTTGCGATGTGACGTCAAGAACCGTCATACGTTGGATTGAAGCAGGCAAATTGAAAGCGTTCAAATTGCCTGGTAGAGGTAATAATCGGATTGAAGAAACTGAATTGTTGAGTTTCTTTGATGCCAATGGCATACCTACACCTGATGAACTAAAAACGACTGTCAAAGACAAAAATAGCATTATTATTAGTGATGATAATCACTTTACAAGGCATGCAAAAAGACTAGTTAGAAACTCTGATTACGTTACCCACCATTATTCAAATGAGATTGAAGCAGGCATTGGACTGGCTAATTTACTGCCAGAACTTATTGTTTTAGATACACTTGCTCTACAAAGTGACAAAATGTCTATAAAAGACTATGCGAGTATCATTCTTAAGTCGTCTAACTCATTTGCTACTGACCTAATTATCTGTAGTGAATCTGATACTGGCATAAAGCAAATCACAAAAAAACATAACGTACACTTTATGTTGAAGCCGCTCGATTTATCAAAATTTGCTGAATTACTAGATAAATTAAACGATCAAGAGTAATTATGAACAATCGAAGCGGACTTACAGCAACGAAACTAGTTAAATTGAGTCTTGTAGCTACTACGTTGTTGTTAAGTCTTATTTTGATACATGTTAACGCTTACTCTCTTGAACGCAACAACGACAAAGTAATCTATTTTGGGATCGTACCACAGCAATCTCCCAGTAAACTTGCGCAGAACTGGGGACCCTTAATCGAGAAAATATCGGAAGAAACCGGGCTAAATATAAAGTTTGTAACCGCCCCTTCAATTCCAGAGTTTGAAAAAAGATTAGCAAAGCATGAATATGATATTGCATATATGAATCCCTACCATTACGTTTTATTTTCAGAAAAGGCGGGTTATGAAGCGATAGCTAAACAATCAGATAAACTGTTAAAAGGTATAATTGTTGTGCCAGTTAATAGCCTAATGAGCTCAGTTTATGACTTGTACGAATCTGATATAGCTTTTCCAGCCCCGCTAGCTTTTGCCGCTACCATTATCCCAAGAAGTTATTTGAGCGAATCTGGTATTACGTACTCTGCTAATTTTGTGAATTCGCATGATTCTGTTTATATGAGTGTTGCACGAGGTTTTTTTGAAGCAGGGGGAGGTGTTATTCGAACCTTCAACAATATACCTGAAGAGACAAAATCGAAATTAAAAATACTATGGACAAGTGAAGGCTTTATTCCGCATTCTATTGCGGTCAGCCCCCACATAAATGAGCAGATAAAAAATCAATTGAGCGATGCACTTATAAACATAACAGATCCTGAATTATTGAAAAATTTAGGATTTTCAGGCATTGAAGCGGCTGAAGATAGTCAATGGAACAGCGTTAGACAATTAAAGGTGCAATAAAATGCTGTCACTACGTAATAAAACTATTTTGGGCACGGCAGTAATAGAAGGGATTCTTCTTGTTATATTGATTCTGATTGCGACAAGGTTTGTAACAGAGTCGTTAGATGACGGTTTAAAAAAGCGATCTGATATTACTACTAAGCTATTCGCTAGCATGACAAAAGATGCCGTACTTTCTTATGACTTGGCTAGTCTGGAAAGTATTGTAGGCGAAGTGATGCAAACTCCAGATATTGAATATGCGAGAATAGTCGACCCTATTGGTCAAGTGTTTGCTGAAGGGGGCACTATTAATGGAACACTTCAAGACTTTACTTTAGATAAATCACTATCTGATGTTGATGATGACGTTTTTGATAGTGAGGCACTTATTTCTGAAAACGGTAATGTGTATGCTCGAGTACAGATAGGAATTGCTACAAGTAGGATACAGGCAACGCTTGCTCAAGTAACTCATTGGACAATTGCTATTGCGCTTACTGAAATGTTGCTAGTTGCAATGTTTTCATGGATTTTAGGCAGTTACCTCACATCTCAGCTTTATAAACTTAAAAGTGCAACCAAACTGGTTGAAGAATCTGTGGGGACGGGTGATTTTGAAAAAGCAAAAACCGATATAAAAACGAAAGATGAAATTGGTGAAGTAGCGTACTCTTTCAATTCTTTAGTTGATAAATTACAGCAACAAGACATTAAAAATAAAGATTATGAACAGCAACTAATAAGCTTTAACAAAGACCTCGAAAACACTGTTACTGAGAGAACTCAAGAGCTAATGGTAAAAAACAAAGCACTATTGAAAACTAATTTAGATCTCAATAAAGCGCAGCAACACATTGTACAGTCTGAGAAGTTGGCTTCTATGGGTCAACTTGCTGCAGGCCTTGCTCACGAGATCAATAATCCTATTAGTTATGTAACCAGCAACTTAGGTTCATTAAAACATTACTTAAATATATATCAACAGGTCATACTAAAAACTGTTCAGTTGTTAGAAGTAGAGGAACAACCTGTGAAAAAACAGTTGTTACTAGAAATAGAAAGTGAAATTCAAGATCAAGATGTGGTATTCGTTTCTCAAGATATGGAATCTCTGCTGACGGAAATGGAAGAAGGGCTACAGCGTGTTTCTGATATTGTGCAAAGCATGACAGTTTTCTCAAGAACCAATAGCAATGACAAGTTGCAGAGTTTTAATTTAAACGACTGCATTGAGTCTACGTTCAAAATGGTTAATAAACAAATATCTGAAACAGCTGATTTGTTTTTAGAGCTATCTGATGTGCCGGATGTATATATTAATGTTGGTAAAATTAACCAAGTAATTATTAATATATTGATAAATGCTTCTCAGGCGATGAAAACTAGAGGCATAATTAAAGTTATTTCGAAAATTCAAGATAACTGTATACAGGTAAAAATAATGGATAATGGGTGCGGAATTCCAGAATTCCAGTTATCCAAGATATTCGATCCATTCTTCACTACTAAGAAAGAAGGGGAAGGAACGGGTTTAGGGTTAGCTATCTCTTATGACATCATGAAAGAACATGGTGGCAGTTTAGAAGTAGAGAGCGAAGTAGATAAGGGCACAACCGTTACATTAAATTTTCCTGTTAAAGATACTGTAATACATTAATTTAACCAACATGCTAGAAGCCATCTAAACACGAGAAAACATGAATTCAGAACAGCAATATACTATTTTGTTTCTTGATGATGAGACAAATATTTTACGTTCAGTAAAACGTTTATTTGTTGGGAGAAAACATAAACTAGTGATTGTTGATGACGGGCAAAAAGCGCTTGATTTTATGCAAAATAACCCGGTTCATGTAGTTGTTTCCGATGTTAAAATGCCAAATATGTCGGGCGATGTTTTTTTAGAAAAAGTAGCCGAGTCATACCCAAACACTCATCGAATTGTATTATCTGGGTTCGCAGATTCTGATGTGATATTGCGTCTTGTAAATAATGGCAAGATACATCGATTTATTCAAAAACCTTGGGTTAACGATGCTCTACTAAGTGCAGTAGAAGAGGGAATTGCTAAATTCAAACTCAAGGAAGATAATGTCAGCCTTCAATCCCAACTAGAGGTTCAAAATAAGCGTCTTCAAACATTGAACAATACGCTTGAAGAGCGGGTTGAACTCAGAACCTTACAGGTTAAAACAAGCCTAAAGCAGGCCAAGCAAGGCGCACACACAATTAAGAAAGTGCTATTAAATACGTTCACTAGTGTTAATTTTATTGATATCACGCGAGGAAAGTACGTAAGCACAATGTCTGAAAAACTTGCGGCGGTGTTAAAGTTAGATGCCAAGCAAACTTCCGATATTAGCTTTGCTGGGCTTATTCATGAAATTGGCATGCTTCCCCTAGGTGACAAAGTTTATTCGCTTGCCTACACAAAAATGAGTCCATCTGAGCAAGAGTTATATTTAAATCAGGCAAAAAATGCCAAACATATGCTTTCTTCTGCAAATCAGCTCAGTGGAATAAACGAAAGCGTGTTTAATCAATTTGAGTATATCAATGGTAAAGGTTTTCCCGAAAAGCTTTCAGGTGATGAAATACCATTGGGCGCACAAATAATAGCAGTTGCAAGGGAATATCTTAGATACAAAACAGGTTTGTACGATCTACAACAGTATAATTCAACGGTAGCCCTAAGTAAGATACATAACTACGCTGGAATTCATTATTCTGAAGAAGTATATGATGCATTAGTTAAAGTTGTTGAAAATGAAGATTTGTTGGAGAAACAAAAAAATGATTGTTTGTCATCTTCAGATTTAAAGCCTGGTATGGTTTTATCTGAAGGGATTTATAACGACAAAGACATATTGATTATGCCTGAATCGCACGTTATAGATGAAGCCTGTATTACAAAATTACAAAAAATTGAACAAGAAACGAATACAAAATTTGATATTTTTATCAGATAAATATCCATATTGAAAATTACAATTTTCCTAACCTGAGTATTAACTCAATTAAGTTAGAGATTAACTAGCTAGCATACTTTTATATAACATATTGGCTTGCTCATAATCGTGTCGACTCTCAAGAATACTAGCGAGTAATGCTTTGTCCATTTTATTATCATGCAATTCTAGCGATTTATTTATGGCCTTAAATGCTAACTCTAGATCATTAGAGTTATAGGCTAAATGACCTAATACCGAATATAAATCTGCATTTTGAGGTTGCTTTTTAATTTGCCCTTCAATAAAGGCGATGGACTTTTGAGGATCAGAATGATTTATTTGTTTAAATAGAACCCAAAAACTTGGGTGAGCTTGTTTATTAGCAAAGGTCACCAATTCATTTTCTGCATCAGCGGATAACCCTTGTTTGATCAGTAATTCAACATAGGTTACCTGATTTGCAATGTCTTTTTTCTGACTACGGCTTAATGTTGACCAATGCGATTTCAGAGCATTAGCGCCTTCTTTGCTTGCGATAGCGGCAAACTCGCCAGTTGTCCATTGCTTAGCGAGCGTTACAAAATCTTCGCCAAGTAGTTTCTTATTTTCTGTTGCAAGAGATTTCACTTGTTGCCAATCATTCAACCCTTTTAATACCTGTATTTTCAGTAATACGAATGCTTTGGTTTTTCTAATAGGCCCGTCTATGGTAGCCAATAAGTTCATCGCTTCTTCGTATTCATTTTGTGAAACAGCTAATTCTGCTTGTTTAAATACCGATATTTGTTCTGACTTACTGTAGTCCATTGCTTGGATAAGATTAGCTTTTGCTGTTTGCATATTACCCGCTTGGCGCTCTAATTCGGCAGCCAATAAAAAATTAGTCCCTTCAAATTCACCTTTCGAACTTTTTTGTATAAGTTTACGTGCTTGGTCGTTTTCGTTCAAAAGCATAGACTGGATGCCTCTATAAAAGGCGTTGGTTTGCTGTCTAGATGACAGGGCTCCTAACCAATTTCGTGAGCCTGAAGCAAAGCGAATAAATTTTATTAATAACCAGATAGCAAACCAAACAACTAAAAAGATAGCCACACTTATAATCGCTGCACCAAGAAGGGATAGTTGTATAATTGTGCCAGCAAGATCAATGACTATTCGCCCTTCAACTTCACTCAACATATGGCCAAATAGAATAGCAACGACAATTAACACTAATATAATTAATAATCGAATCATAGCTTATTCCCTTCGTCGAAAAGCTCGCCATCAACTGAACGGTTGTTGAATACCCCTTGTAGTCTTCGTTTGATGATGTCAGATAAAGACGCTTGAGATTCCAATTTACTTGGGTAGTTTCTTGAAAAGTCGATATTTTGTAACTCTTGAAGTGCCACCAACATTTGACTAACTTGGGTGTCATCTAACTTATAATGTTCAACAATTAGCGCTATAGCTTGTTGCATTGAGCTTTGGTAAAGCGTTACCTGCTCATTTAGCGCGGCAGTTTGAGCTTGAGTTAAGCTATGCATTAATTGCTGCTCTATCAACCACTGTTGCCTTTCTGCTAAATAAGGCTCTAAAGGCTGATCTACATGGTCAATAGAAATTAAATCTCCAACAATTGCTTCCCAGGTTCTGGATAAATTTTCTTTCCAGTCGGCTACATCTTCACTTAATGTGAGATCTTGATTAACCGTGCTCTCTGGGATTTGAAGCGTATCTAACGTTAATTCAGGGATTTTAGGTAAAATCCCGCCAATCGCTAACGCAATTGACGTAGTTGATGTTGGGTTCACTTGATTAAGTGCTTGAATGTCGGCTGCAATTAATGCTCTTACAGGAAATAACGACGGATCATTTAAATCCACAAGGCGAGCATCTGCTTCTTGTAGCAAGGTAACGGCAGTTTGCAAGTCTTTCTCTAAGTATAGCTTTCGTCCAGCCATATTTACTAGGTAATTTGCTTCAGCAAGTAACCAGTCAGAAGGTCTTCGACCAGACATTTCTGCTAACTTGTCTGCTAATGCATTACTTGTTGCAGAGTTTGTACTAATCGCGCTTTCAATGGTGCTAAGTGTCTCTTGGTTACTATTTTGCTGTTTACTTAATTGCTGTTCTAATTCACTGATTGTTTTATTCAACCGGTCAATATTGTTTTGAACGTCTCGTTCAATCATATCTACGTTTTGAGACAAGTTATCGACACTAGCCTGTTGCTGTGATTCGTCCCCAGCAATTTGTGTATAATACCAATATGCTGCACCAATAATGCATAACACCAATAGAAAATTGATAACGGTTACAAACCAAAGGCCACCATTTCCTTTTTGTTTTACCGCTTCTGCTTTAGCTGGTTTATTTTTACGATGTGTATCTGTGGATTTAGTCGCAGTACTAGTAATATCTGGCGATGATTTTTTTTGAGGCGCGACCTTTTCATCTTCTATGCTTGTTGAGGCCGACTTGCTTTGTTCCGTGGTTTCGGTTGATGAGTCCGATTCTTTGTCTTTTAGCGACTGCTCGATATTTTCTAACATTTTTTTATTCTTGCTAGATAGATTGTCTGAATCACTCATTCAAAACTCCTGTATTACGCCAATTCAATGCTTTTAGTGACAAGATCGTGCGCGTTTGCACTTTTACTAAGAAATACTTGATTCACTCCAAGACTATTAGCGTAGTCTTTAATTCTTATACTGGGCACTATCCATTTGATAGTTTTTAAACTCTGCTTATCATAATAACTAAATAGCGCGTCTACAATCTCTACACTAGTCGCAACCATGCAATGGGTGTCGTTAATTGTTAGGTTTAAAGTTTCTAATAATTGAGTATCAACTATTCTCTCATACACATCAAGCACAGTAATTGACGCACCTTTTTGTGCTAATACATTTTCAATTAAATTTCGACCACCTTTACCTTTCAAAAGTCCGACATTTAATTGGTCACAAAAAACAAAGCATTCGTTGGATAGCACGCCTTCTGAATTCGAGGGGGAGGCAATCGTTAAATTGGCTTGGAGTGCTTTGTCTGAGTCAAATTGTTTCTGCCAACTGCGCTGAAATGCGCTTGCAGTGCTTTCGCCAACAAAAACGATATGTTTAATTAAATCAAAATTGATTAAGTTAAACCCTGAGCAATCAACCAACCAATCCACAGCATAAGTAGATGTAATTATCAGTGCGTCAAAATTGTATGTATCATCAGCATCATTATTGTTTTTTGATAAGTGCTGATTAAGCGAAATATTTACAATTGGTAGCGCCATAGCACTTAAGCCACGCTCTTTGAAATGCGCCTCGGTTATGACTGCTTTTGATGTAGGCCTAGCAATGATGAATGTCGTCATTTAAAACCTTTTACAGGGCGTCTAAAATCTTCTTTGCACCTTTTTCGAGTAACTGACTGGCCAATTCTTCACCCAGTTTCACAGAATTTTCAAGATCGTTTAATTCACAATCGATGTTTTTTGTAACCTTCAATATTTCACTGCCATCAGTTTGTGCAACCAAAGCCGTTAATGCTAATTGCGACGAAGAGGAATCATTTCCATGCTTATAAAGTGCAAAGCTTCCAATAGGCACCTGACATCCGCCTTGCAATTTAGCATTCATTGCTCTTTCTGCGGTTACTCTTAAAGCGGTTTCAGCATGATTCAGTTTGCTAAGCATGCTAATTAATTCGTGATCGTCGTTACGACATTCAATACCAACTGCGCCTTGCCCAACAGCAGGTAAGCATATTTGAGGTAGTATTTCATGCCTAATTCTATTGTGCATGTCCAATCGAATTAGTCCTGCCGCAGCTAATATGATGGCGTCATACTCGCCATTATCGAGCTTCATCAGCCTTGTATTCACGTTTCCGCGTAAATCTTTAATGATTAAATCAGGTCGTACCGCTTTCAGTTGAGCTTGCCTTCGTAAACTAGAGGTGCCTACGACAGCTTGTTGTGGTAAGTCGTCAAATGATTCATAAGTATTTGAGACAAACGCATCAAATGGGTTTTCTCTTTCACAAATACAATGCAAACCGAATCCATCAGGGAAATCAACAGGCACGTCCTTCATGGAATGAACGGCTAAATCAGCCAATCCATTTTGCATGGCAACTTCTAGTTCTTTAATAAACAATCCTTTCCCACCAATTTTAGCTAGTGGCGTATCCAAAATACGGTCACCTTGAGTCGACATCGGGACTAACTCAATTTTAGTTTCGGGAAAGTGTTGATTGAATAAGTTCTCAACATAGTGTGCTTGCCACATAGCTAATGCGCTTTTTCGTGTTGCGATGCGGATAACTGATTTAGATGTTTGCATAGTGTTGCGTTTACTCTCGATTGAAGCAGGCGGTAATAAATTTGGAGATATCTTGAATTTCAGGCATACAAACGTTGTGTTGCATAATGTACTCTTTCCAAGTTGCATGGTAGCCGTTGTCTTCAAGTGTTTTATAGGCTAGCTTACCCAATGAAATGGGCACAACTTCGTCTTGTTGCCCATGACAGCATAAAATAGGAGTATGTAAATTAGCATCAACTTTTTCAGATGATAGTGTAGCTGGCTCACACATATAAGTTGATAAAGCCACTATTCCAGCTAAACTTTGTTCAAAACGTGTACCTAAATGCAGTGAAATTACGCCACCTTGCGAAAAACCAATCAGCATAATGTTTTTTGCAGCAATACCATTCGCTATTTCATTTTCAATCAGCGCTTTTACTAATTGACATGATTCTAATACGCCAGTCACATCTGCTCTGCTACCCATATCCATCGTTTTGATATCGTACCAAGCGCGCATTTCCATACCGTTGTTGATGGTAACTGGGCGAATAGGTGCATGTGGGAAGATAAATTTTACACCTAATTCTGGTGAAAGTTTTAGTTCAGGTGCAATGGGGGCAAAGCCATTTCCAGAATCACCTAAACCATGTAGCCATATGATTGTATTTTTATGTTCACCTTGGGCATCAATTACTACTGATGGCAATAATTCGGCCGAGTTGAGAGGATCGCTCATTTAATACTTCCTGTTATTCTTTTATGTTGAGTTAAACTAGAGCCAGTTGATTATTGCTTCAAAATCATGCAACAAAGAGCAGCAGGCCCTAAAATACCAGCTTGTTTGATGCATGCTTCAATGAAGTTCTTTTGAACCTTATCAAGTCTAGTATTAATTTATCGCTATGTTAGCATAACAAGCTGTTAAAATGATAAGCAAAACAACTACTATTAAGTATTGTTTGACGGTTGTTAAACAACTACTAGCAAGCTAGTTCCTTAAAGTAAACATAGTTTTATATCATTTCATATTAAGCAAAAAATTAGAGAGAAACATGCAAACGCCTATTGCCAATTTATTTATCGTTGCCGCCCCGTCTGGAGCGGGTAAGTCTAGCCTAATAAATGCGCTATTGCAGCGTGCGGATGAAGGTCTAATGGTTAATCCTGCGCAGCTATCAGTATCTCACACCACTCGTGAGAAAAGAGAAGGCGAGCAAGATTCAGTTCATTATCACTTTGTTTCCAAATCTACATTTGAAGACATGATAGAACAAGACGCATTTTATGAACATGCAAAAGTATTTGATAATTATTATGGAACGTCAAAAGCGGCCATTGCCGATAAGCTAAGCCAAGGTGTGGATATTTTTTTAGACATAGATTGGCAAGGTGCAAGGCAAGTAAAAGAACTTGATCCATCGGTTATATCTATATTTGTTTTACCTCCATCAAAAGATGAATTGAATGCACGCTTAGTTAGCCGTGGTTCTGATAGTGATGAGGTTATTCAAAAGCGCATGCAACAAGCACAAAATGAAATGTCGCATTATCATGAATTCGATTATGTGATTGTGAATGACAATTTTACTCATGCTCTAGAAGAGTTGATTACCATAGTTAAAGCTTCTAGTTTGACTGCTAATAAACAAGAGCAAAGACACGCCCCATTAATTAAATCATTGTTGCAAGAGTAGGTGTGACCAGTTTACACATCACAAATGGCGATGCTTCAGTATCGTTATTTAAAGCAGCCAATGTCAAAGGAGACTTCTTACCTTGGCAAGATGTGTTGCACTTAGGGCCAGTTGTTGAAACTGAATCAATTAAACAGTTATCAACATTGCGGGCCCAGTTTTTGTCCTACCTTGGATGGGGACAATTCCAAAAACTTCTATCTGACTTTGAAGCCCGAGATGCAAAACTAGATTTAGCGTCTGAATATGACCATATTTATTTATGGTTTGAACATGATTTGTATGACCAACTTCAACTTATCCAAATTTTAGAATGGCTGTACGGGCAAGATGCATTAATTCAAAAAACAAAATTGATCCAAGCTGATCATTACATTGGATATCATCGTCCATCGCAAGTCCCTGAATTGTTTAATTTAGCTAAGCCCATAACTAATGAGCAAGTAAGTATTGCTGTAAAGGTATTTACTATGTTTAAAAGAGGTGAGGTTTCTAAAATAAAGCAATTAAAAAAATCAGATCTTAAATTATTGCCTTATCTTTCAAGTGCAATTACCCGGTTATTAGACGAACTGCCGAATGATAATACTGGATGTACACAAACTGAATATTCTATCTTAGAATTGATAGGTGATGGGTTTCAAACGAAGGAAACACTATTTAAGGCGTATTGCAAAAAAGAGCCTGTCTTATTTCATGGCGACATGGGATTTTTTCATATCCTCGAGCAAATGCGTTTGGACTCCCCAAATTTAGTTGAAAAAAACGAACTCGGCTACATGTTGAGCGAAGTTGGACACCAAGTATTAAATGAAAGCAAGAAGTGGGAGCGTCAATACACTATGCTCACTTGGTTAGGAGGTTTGAATATCTCAGGGCACGAAATTGAATCACTTGCTCAAGTTTAAGGTACAAAACTATTGTATATAGAGGAAGATTGTGGACGGATTTTCACCTTTAAACTTCAAACATCCTAGGTCATTCCTGCGAAAGCAGGAACCCCCTAAACAGCATAGTAAACAAGAAAAAAGCTTATTATTTTCTACAACCTAAACACTATTGTTGTTGAAGCATTTCTTGTGTTGCTAGAGGTTCCCACTTTTGTGGGAATGACCTAGGGTGTTTTTAAAATCTAGTAAAAGGTATGGCCGCAATTGGGATGTGAGTTCAATCGATCAACGCAACACACTGGATGTTTTTTTGTAACTCATTTAAATAGAAAAAACTACAAAGCTTGGCTTAATCTAGCATCTTGTGTACAAAACAGATGTAAGTCCGTTTCTATTTAAATCGTTACTTCTAGCCTTAGAGTGCAAATACTCTACTAATGATTAACATGCCCTAATTTTCCATTATTAATGAACAACGAAAGTCTTTTAATCGTATAAGTGCGTATTAAGTATGCAAAATTTTAATTATAGTCTATATTCTTTAGGCAAAGTGAAGTATACTTCGCGACCATTTTTTTAATAACCACATACGGAGCGCTAAATGGCACGTGTAACTGTTGAAGATGCTGTAGATCAAATTGGAAATCGTTTCGACCTAGTTTTGGTTGCTGCCAAACGTGCGCGTCAAATTGCTATTGAAGGCAAAGACCCGCTAGTTGAAGTTGAAAACGACAAGCCTACAGTAACGGCATTGCGTGAAATTGAATTGGGTTTAGTGACTGCTGAAACAGTAGAACAAACTGAACTTCAAGATCAACGCGAGCAAGAAGCGGCTGAGTTTGCTTCTGTTGCGAGTATCTTGCAAAACAATTAAGCTTCTATAGCGTTAAAGTTCGTAATAAAACCCTTTCTTTACGCAAATATAAACTTTTTTTAAAACGTCGAGTAAAATCGGCGTTTTTGCGTTTGCATTGCTAGAAAATACACGTATTCTACAAAACTAAGAAATTGATAATTTACCAAGGTTTGTGTGTACTTATTTGAAGGTTTACAGCATAAAGTTAGCGCGTATTTGCCTAAAAAGGAGGTAGACTACGTACGTGCGGCATATATATTAGCTCGTGATGCTCACGATGGGCAAACTCGCTCTAGTGGTGATCCCTACATTACCCACCCTGTTGCTGTTGCAGGAATACTTGCTGATATGCGTCTTGATCATGAAACTATCATGGCGGCTTTACTGCATGACGTTATTGAAGATACAGATTATAGTAAAGAAGACTTAAGCTTAGCCTTCGGTGAAACGGTTGCTGAATTAGTTGAAGGGGTGAGCAAACTCGATAAACTTAAGTTCAGCTCCAAACAAGAAGCACAAGCAGAAAACTTTCGAAAAATGTTGATGGCGATGGTACAAGATATTCGCGTCATCCTGATCAAATTATCAGACCGTACTCACAATATGCGAACCCTAGGCGCATTACGACCAGATAAGCGAAGAAGAATTGCCTTAGAAACACTTGAAATATATTCCCCCCTTGCACACCGTTTAGGTATTCACGATATTAAAAATGAACTCGAAGATTTAGGCTTTGAGGCGATGTATCCAATGCGTCATAGGGCTTTAAAAAGCGCGGTAGCAAAAGCGAGAGGTAACCGCCAAGAGATTATGGAGCGCACTAAGCAAGATTTAACAAGTAAATTGAAAGACTATGACATTGCCGGGCGAGTGCTAGGACGGGAAAAACATTTATATTCTATTTACCGCAAAATGCGGAATAAAGAGTTGTCGTTTACGGAAGTAATGGACATTTATGGTTTTAGAATTATTGTTGATAGTGTCGATAATTGCTACAGAGTACTAGGGGCAATGCATGGACTCTATAAACCTATTGAAAATCGTTTCAAAGACTACATTGCAATACCAAGAACAAATGGCTATCAGTCTTTGCATACGTCGTTAAAAGGGATTCATGGCATTCCTGTGGAGGTACAAATTCGTACTAAGGAAATGGACCATTTAGCTGATAAAGGCGTTGCTGCACATTGGGTGTATAAGCAGGAAGGCGAGAAAGATAATTCTGCACAAATGCGCGCAAATCAATGGATGCAATCGTTGGTTGAGTTACAACAGCGAGCCAGCACGTCAGTTGAATTTATTGAAAGCGTAAAATCTGACCTGTTCCCACATGAAATATATGTATTTACGCCTAAAGGTAAAATTGTTGAATTGCCAATGGGCTCTACCGCTGTCGATTTCGCTTATGCTGTGCATAGTGATGTTGGAAATACCTGTGTGGGTGCCCGAGTTGATCATAAAAATTACCCATTAAGCTCACCATTGGAAAATGGGCAGAGTATTGAAGTTATTACTTCGCCAAGAGCAAAACCTAATGCAAATTGGCTAAATTTTGTTGTTAGTGCGCGAGCACGGTCTAATATTCGTCATTTCTTGAAACGGCAGCATTCTAATGATGCAACTAGCATGGGTAACAGGTTGCTTCGTCATGCTTTGGGCACTATTAAGCTTGATGAAATTCCACAAAGTGATATTAACCGTGTTGTAGAAGAAACTAAATATGAGAGCTTTGAAGATTTACTCGCGAATATTGGAATGGGTAATGAAATCAGCGCGATGATTGCGCGCAGATTGGTAGGTGAAAATACCGAGATACCTGATAAAAAGAGTACCGTGGCTATTCGTGGTACCGAAGGGTTAATGTTACATTACTCTAGCTGTTGCCATCCCATTCCTGAAGATGAAATTGTGGCAATATTGAGTCCAGGTCGCGGTGTAGTAATACACCAAACAGGCTGTACCAATATTAGAAAGCTATCAAAAGAAGAGCCTCAAAGAGTGTTACCTATGCAGTGGGCAGAAGATGCCCAAGGCGATTTTAAAGCCTCCTTACGGGTAGAAGCTATGAATCAACAAGGTACATTGGCAGCCTTAACCGGCGCAATTGCAAGTTGTGATAGCTCTATTCTTAACCTTCAAACACTTGACCGAGATGACAATAATTTGGTGATTGATATTGAGTTAAGTACCAAAAATCGTAAGCATTTTGCTAATATTATGAGAAAAATAAGGACTATTCCTGATCTACAAAAAGTATCAAGGCATAGTCAAAACAAACAAAAATAAAGGTTCACCATGTCAAAATCAATTATTCAAACTAACAATGCACCTGCTGCTATTGGTACTTATAGCCAAGCAGTGAAAGCGGGCAACACGGTTTATTTATCTGGGCAAATACCACTTGTTCCTAGCACAATGGAAATGGTATCAGATGACTTTGAAGCGCAAGCAGTACAGGTATTCGAGAACATAAAGTCTGTTGTTAAAGCTGCTGGTGGAGAAACCTCAAATTTAGTTAAAGTAAATATATTCCTGACAGATTTAGGTCAGTTTGCAAAGGTGAATGAAATTATGGCCAGATATTTTGATGAGCCATATCCTGCTAGAGCTGCAGTGCAAGTAAGTGCACTTCCCAAAGGTGCGCAAATTGAGATAGACGCAGTGATGGTTCTGCCAGAATAATATGGCGCACGTTCAATCAATGTCGGAGGCTCGCTATAACCGTATACGCGAGTTGTTAAGCAAGCGACAACCTGACCTCACCTTATTTCTGGAGGAAGTAAATAAGCCTCACAATGTTTCTGCTGTCATTCGTACGGCAGATGCTGTAGGTATTCATAGAATACATGCGGTAGCCAAAGGAGAACGTTCGTTACGCAAAGGCACTGCTATGGGCTCTCAAATATGGGTTGATACTCAGTTTCATGAAAATTCTACTGAAGCAGTATCACATTTAAAATCGTTAGGTATGCAAGTACTTGTGACGCATTTAGATGATAATGCAGTCGATTTTCGTACAATTGATTACACTCAGCCAACCGCTATTATTATGGGGCAGGAAAAATTTGGAGCTACTGAAGAAGCAGTAGCATTAGCAGATCAGTCAATCATAATTCCTATGGTGGGAATGGTGCAGTCTCTCAATGTATCTGTGGCAGCCGCTACTATATTGTATGAAGCCCAACGACAGCGCAACAACGCGAAAATGTATTCAACATGTCGTTTACCTGAGCAAGAAGCCCAAAAAATACTGTTTGAAGGTGGCTTTCCTATATTGCATAAAATATGCATAGAGCGAAATCTTCCGTTTCCCTTCATTAATGAAAATGGCGAGATAGCTGCAGACACAGATTGGTGGAAGGCTATTCAATATTCCGCTGTTTAAAACTAAAAATAAATGAAAGTTTTTCTCTTTTAGGTTGGTCTTGTGCGTACACAAACCTAAATTTTTTTGGAAACCTTATGAAAGCAGCATCATTACTTGTAGTTACAATATTGTCTATTGTGTCGTTTCAATCATTTGCGCTAGACAGAACAACAATTAAAGAAAAAGCAGAAGATGTTACACCACTTCTAAATGGTATGAGCGTACCTAATGTTGTGGTAGAAACGGCTGATGGTTCACCGGTGAGCTTGCAAGCATTGTTAATGCAAAAACCAACAGTGATTGTGTTTTACCGAGGTGGCTGGTGTCCATATTGCTCTCGCCAATTAGCCGAGTTAAAAGATATTGAACAAGAATTGGTTCAAGAAGGATATCAAATTCTTGCGATTTCTCCTGAAAGTCCTGAAAAACTGCAATCACAAAAATTAGAAACTGAGTTTGCTGCTCAATTAATTTCAGATGAAAGTTTACAAGCTATCAAAGCCTTTGGAATCGGCTTTTATGTTCCTAATGATACACGAAAATTATATAAAGATAGAATGAGCGTAGAGTTAGCGGCCGACAAAACAAATCAGGCTGTTCTGCCTGCCCCTGCTATTTTTATTACCAATACTGACGGGCAAGTTGTGTTTAATTACGTTAATCCTAACTTTAGAGTGAGGCCTTCAGCCGAACTAGTGTTAAGCGCAGCTAAACTAGTAAAGTCGGGTTCAATAAAGTAAGTAAAAATGTTCACCTTATATACTTTGCCTAAGCTACAATGCTTAGGCAAAGTATGCATATTTATAACCATCATAAGCTTTTTATACACAGCTAATACCAGAACAACCTTACACTGACTCCATCAAATTTACATTAAGAAGAGTTCAGCGTGAAATTAACAGTCATACCTAATCAAACTAACCCTTCCAAAAGTCACTCGTTTACTATAACGATTATTGCAGTATCTATATTATCGGGTGCATCAGTTAGCGTATCCGCACAAAATATTTTTACGCCTACAGGCCAGCAACTAACTTCTGGTAATGCTGTTTCAACGGGGGACTACTACTCAAGCAGTTACAATCCTGCTGCACCAAGTTACCTGTTAAAAGGCACAAATGGACTTGATGCCAATATTCTTGGTCCATTCACTGGTGGTTATGAGTTAGGTAAGATAGATTCTTTAATAGATGAATTAGATGAATTAGTAGATATTCTTGATCAAGACGAACTCACTGCTGAAGAAGCATTAGATGCAAAAAATAGATTCGATCCTTTTCTCGAAAACGCTGCGCGAGATGGTATGGTCAAATTTGGAGGTGCATTAAATATCCCTCTTCTACCCCTTATGCATCATAGCAACGATTTAGGTACGTTTTATGCGAATTTAAGTTTGTCAGGTAGTGTTAGAAGTACCGTACTTGACGACGATATTGATATTATTAATGTGAATGATAGCTTTAAGATTAATACATCAGCAGCTCTTTACCTCAAAGGTTCGGCGTTAACCTCATTTTCCGTTGGTTATAGTCGCCCCGTTTACAAACTAAAAGACGGACTGTTACATGCAGGTGTTGGCGTTAACATCAACAACTACCAGTTATCTAAAAACGTTATTTCCTTGGCTGGGTTGGAAGATGGTGAAGATGTTGGCGACGCTATTAAAAACGATTATGAACAAAACCAAACATCCACCACTAATGTTGGAATTGATTTAGGTTTACTTTACGCAAGTAAAAACTTTACCGCTGGATTTACGGTTAAAGACATTAATGAGCCAGAATATGATTACGGTGAGATACCTTTGGATGCGGAAGCTTGTAATAGTTTATCAGGTATGTCAGTTGACAATTGTTTTGTTGCACAAGACGCAGTGGCCGCCGGCAAAATTAGTGCCAACGAAGTATATGTCGCAAACGCTCAAGCCAATATATCTGCATCCACTTGGATAGGTGACAAAGTAAAATGGGGGTTACACACCTCTGTCGATTTAAATGAAAAAAATGATGCAATTGGTGACCAGTACCAATGGGCTAATTTTGGCGCGAGTGTAAAGTGGAATAATTGGTTTATTCCAGAATTACGCTTGGGGTACACGAAAAACCTGGCGGGAACTGAGCTTGGGTACTACAGTTTTGGCGTCACATTTTTCAAACGAGCAGAGTTAGATATTCGGTTTAGTGACGAACAAGTTGAAATCGACGACAGTAACGGCCCTCGTTCTGCTTACTTTAGCTTCGCTATACAATCTAAATTCTAATTAGGCCCTCATATGAAAACATTAAACCTAACTACCAAATATTCTTTAGTCGCGTTAGCTATTGCTTCATTAATGGGCTGCTCGGCTGATGAAAATCAAGATGCAATTACATTACCTGATAACAGCCCTCCTGCAGTTGATAGTAATAGTAGTACCATAGTTACAGGCTTGGCAATGAATGGCTACGTAGCCAATGCGCTGGTTTGGATTGATTTAAGAAATAATAATACGCCTGATGGATTTGAGCCCATCGCATTCACCGATAGCCAAGGTTATGTCAGCTATAACCCTAATACTGGTGTGAATTATTGCGAGACAACTGATGAAGGCTTGCAGAAATTTTGTTTAAAAACAGGCGTACAAAGTGGTGAATTAATTATTAAAGCTGCTCAAGGTATTGAGCTACTATCAGGAGAGGCATTCAGATCGGTACTGACTGCGTCCACATCAGTTGAAGCGGCCAATACGAATATCGATAGTTTACGAGAATTGGGGCCGAAGCCATTTGGAGATAGTCAATTATGGCAAGCCCAATTAGACCAAGCTCAATTAAAGTTATCTTCGTTTAGTTCGCTGAACCATTATTTACCTACAAATATGAGTTTAGTTGATGCAATAAACGCATTAGGGTTCTCTCTATCAAGTGATATTACAGATGCAGAAGTATTAGCAAGCGATTTTATAGTAGGTATACAAAATTCCAATAATGATATGGCAAGCTTATTTGCTGCTGACGTTGCTATATCACGTATGGTTGATACTATTGCATTAAATATTGATGCAGTTTCAAGTAATCTTGACTTAGGGACGGAAGGCCTTCCAATTAGCAGTGCAGATGCAATATATAGTAGTTTGGCTGAAAGTTTAGATACAGATTCTGGTGAGCAAATTGTTAATAAAACTAAACTATTACCAATTATTGGAACAACCAGTGCAACTGAAGATTTAAGTGATTCTGACATTGCTGCATTAATTAATTCAGCAGTTGCCAAGTTTATTGAAAGTGTATTAGCTCAAAGTGATGTGTCAGCAAATCTTCAAACACGTTTAAATGCCTTAGCTAATAATGTATTTCTGCAAAGGCAAGTGGCGAATATACCAGCGACTAGTATTTCGCATTTTCAACAAATTGATTTAAATAACAGTATAAGTGACTTGCTTGCGCTTTATCATACTGTGACTTTACCGACGCTTTATGAGCCGATTGGTTCTGCGGGTGCTAATCAAGCAGCAGTTATTGCAGCTATTTCAGATTTTATTAGGAACCCGAATAATCAGATTAGTCAGCGACTAAAAGATGCAGCTTTATCCAACGGAATAGATTCCTTTACTCCATCATTCGACCTTATAAACTTTGTAAATGACTTGCTTACATTAGCTAACCAAGCTGAGAATATCGAATCGATTCAATCGTTACTGAGCGGCGAGGAAAATGATACACAGGTTACGGAGTTAGCTAATGTTGATACCCTTGATGATAGTAGTTTTTGGGCTGGCAATAAAATTAGCTTATCTGGTATTCAAGATTCACGCTCAAGTGACAATATTGAGCAAGGACAAGTCGTTGCCTTTTTCAATGGTGATGCTCAGAGTAATGCAGGAGATTTGGTGTTATGTATTGCATACGAGAACAAAAACGATCCTCTTGATAACATAAGCGGGCAGTTGTTTGAAGGGACGTGGTCGGTTTTAGGCAGCGGTGAACAAAACAGATTATCACTTGTGGCTGAAGGGTTTAACATACAGATGAAAGTGATTGGAGAAAGTTTTGGCAGAGACATCCCAGACGATCAGCAAATTTTGAGTTTGCCACGCATGCCAAATGAGTTATACGGTCAGTTTTCATTCACGTTAAATGAAGATAGTGCGACTTGGCATTCTGATGATTCTTCAGTAAATCAAAGCTATGGGGTGATGCCAACAAACACCATACCGAGCACTTCTGATGAGTGCAAATCAGTGCTAACTTTGCAGGTTAACTAGAAAAATAAATTAGCGATTGCAATTTACAAGGGTATTGGCTCATCTCTTAAACGTTGAGTCAATACTTAATGTTGGTTAACGACGAAAACTAATGACCTTTGAATCACCTGCCACAGCACATTCTCTAGTTTGTGTTGGTTGGCCATAATTTACGTATTCGGTTTTGCCTGACAATTCATTTAAATAATTTCTTAGTTCATCAAAAGAATCATGCATCATATTGCTGATTTCCATACAAGCTTTGTACGGAGCGTTCTTGTGAATTTCACGCTTGGCATCCACCTGAAACTGAATCCCACGTAAACGCTTTTGGGTACGCTCAGGGGCAGATTGAATGACTTTTTCAATTTCGCGTTTTCTGAATTCTTCAAATTTTTCTGGATCTGTTTTAAACAGCTTACTTAATTTATCAAAATCTAAATCATTAGACATGTACTTCTCCCTGTCATAATAAACAATCTTTTTGTTCGATTTTCTCAAGGTATGGCTAGGCTTAACGCTTACCAAGATTGTTATATACAAAACAAATATTAGAGTGGCTCTGCAGATGGTAATGCATTAAATATGCCCAAAAATAGATGCTTTAAAATCAGTAAGTTGCGATTCCCTATTACTAATTAACTCAGGATGTGTAAAAAATTCAGACAAAATACTTTCATTTTTGGTGCAATTGTCTTTTGTGGATACTTTGGCTCTGAATGCGTGTTTTGCAGTTAATTAATGTATTTAATACGGGATAATTATTGAAACACTTTTTTAGTCACATTCATGCAATTATGGTACTCTTTTTTTAAACTATTCAACTCACAGGGAATACATGCTCAAAGTTGTCCTCGTACATCCAGTTTTATTATCTATTGGCATAATATTATTGGCTTTTTTGTTTAAATTTATTATTAGTAAACTTGCCCACAAAAAAGCGAACAAAGAAGACTTCGAGAGTCGACATTTCTCACATAGCATGAAGCATCTAGTTAATCTTGTAATGGTGCTGTTATTGTTACTTGTATGGGGGTCTGAAATTCAAAACTTCGCCTTATCTATTGCGGCTTTTGCCGTTGCTATAGTATTAGCGCTTCGTGAGTTTATTCAGTCAATTATTGGGTTTTTCTACCTCGTAACTACGCGGCCTTTCAGAGTAGGTGACTGGATAGAGATAGATGGAGATTATGGTGAAGTCGCTAAAATTGATTGGGTGAAAACAACGCTCATTGAAATTAATATGACTAATTATCAGCTGTCTCGTAGAACCATTTCCATTCCAAATAGTAAATTAGTGGTCAGTACTATTACTAATCTAAATTTCATTAAACGCTACGTTACCCATACTTTCAGCATTGTGCGTGATGATAAATACAATGGGTTTAAGCTTTACAACGCTTTTGTTGAAAAGGCAAAACACTATTGTGTTGAATTTAAAGAAGTAGCAGCAAGGTACAATGCTATTTTAGAGCGCCGTTTAGATGCCAAAATTACTGACCCAGAGCCTGAAATACGTTTTTCAACGACTGCATTAGGCCATTTTAAAGCGGATATCACACTATTTTGTCCAACTGAGATGGCACTTGACTTAGAGCACAAGCTAACCGCTGATTTTTTAGATATGTGGGATACCCTTCGCTTAGATATTAATGAAGATTAATTCACTTGCTAATAGCCTTCTGATAGTCTTTGGTTTCACAATATGTTATTCATAATAAAAACACATGCTTTCATTAGTTGATACGCCCGTTACCTCATTAAAAGGGGTGGGTGCCAAGGTTGCAGAAAAACTCGCGAAGTTAGGGTTAAAAACCCTACAAGATGTGATTTTTCATTTACCTTTGCGTTACGAAGATAGAACCCGCATCTATCCCATTTCAGATTTGTACACAGGTGTACATGCTACTATTGTCGCCGACGTGTTAAGTGCCGATATTAAATATGGTCGCAAACGCATGCTAATAGTGAGTGTGAGTGATGGCACCGATACAGTGAATTTACGTTTTTTCCATTTTTCAGCGGCACAATTAAAAAGCTTTCAGGTGGGTGCGAAAGTGAAAGCATTTGGTGAAGTAAGGGCTGGTGGCAATTGTTGGGAAATCATGCATCCAGAATACAAAATTGTTAATCAATCGCAAAATTTACAGATGGAAGACCATTTAACGCCTGTCTACTCAACTACAGAGGGCGTAAATCAAATAACCCTGCGCAAACTCACTTCACAAGCGCTAGCTCAATTGGATAAAGGCGCGCTTCCAGATTTAATGCCTAGCGGCTTATACAAAGATCAATTCGGTTTATCTGATGCGCTGCATTTTGTGCATGCGCCGCCTCCCGATTGTAATATTGATATGCTGCTTGAGGGGCAGCATCCTGCTCAACATCGCTTAGTGCTAGAAGAGCTTATTGCGCATCATTTAGGTATGTTAAAAGCTAGAGCCGAGTCAAATCAAGAACCTGGGTTTAAAATTGAGTTAAAAAACACATTAAAACAGGCCTTTCTTGCAACTCTGCCTTTCAAGCCAACTGGTGCACAATCAAGAGTCGTCAGTGAGATAGAGCAAGATTTACATAATGACTTTCCTATGATGAGGTTAGTTCAAGGTGATGTAGGCTCTGGTAAAACGTTGGTTGCCGCGGTCTCTGCTCTATCGGTTATTGAGTCAGGGTTTCAAGTAGCGTTAATGGCGCCGACAGAATTGTTAGCTGAACAACACGCAATTAATTTTAAAAACTGGCTTGAGCCTTTAGGTATTAAGGTTGGATGGCTTGCTGGCAAATTAAAAGCGAAAGAAAAAACAGAAACCTTGCATAACTTGATAGAAGGTAATATTCAGTTGTTAGTGGGTACGCATGCCATATTTCAAGAAGCAGTGGAATATAAAAATTTGGCTATGGTAATTGTAGATGAACAACATAGGTTTGGTGTGCATCAGCGACTTGCGCTTCGCAAAAAAGGCGAAAAAATGGGGCGATACCCACATCAACTTATTATGACGGCTACGCCAATCCCAAGAACCTTAGCTATGACTGCCTATGCTGATTTACAAACCTCCATTATTGATGAATTACCTCCTGGGCGCACGCCAGTAAAAACCGTTGTATTACCTGACACTCGTCGAAGTGATATTATTGAACGAGTACGTGATTCTGCACTTTCTCAAAAACGTCAAATTTATTGGGTTTGTACATTAATAGAAGAATCTGAGGTTTTACAGTGTCAGGCTGCTGAAGATACCGCTACAATTTTGGCTACCAGTTTGCCTGACCTAAAAATAGGATTGGTGCATGGTCGTCTGAAGGCCGATGAAAAACAGCTTATTATGGATAAATTTAAACAAGCGGAGTTAGACTTACTGGTTGCTACCACCGTAATTGAAGTGGGTGTAGATGTCCCAAACGCAAGTTTAATGATTATCGAAAATCCAGAAAGACTAGGGCTTGCTCAACTGCATCAATTGCGAGGTAGGGTAGGCAGAGGCTCGGTTGAGAGTCATTGTGTACTTATGTATCAAAGCCCATTGTCAAAAACTGCCAGTAAAAGGTTAAGTGTACTTCGAGAATCTAACGACGGCTTTTATATTGCAGAAAAAGATTTAGAAATTAGAGGTCCTGGCGAATTACTTGGCACGCGACAAACCGGTATAGCTAATTTGAAAATAGCAGACTTAGTAAGAGATGCCGCATTAGTTCCTCAAGTACAGCAACTATCTGAAACAATATACAATGAACATCCAAATCAAGCGCAGGCATTAATAAATAGGTGGTTACCTTACAAAGATGAGTACTCCAATGCCTAATTTATTAAACGAGTACAATCCGCTAAGCGAAACAGTTGTGTTATTAGAAGATATTGACTCTATTTATGCCAACGAGCAAGCAACACAGTTAGCGAAAAAACTAGGGGTTCCTTTTCACACTATTCCCCCGAATAAACAAAAGCAACCATTTAAGCAAGGTAAATGGCACCTAGTATTTACAGATAAAGGCTTGGTTTTGCGTGTGGCAAGCGAACCATCGTGGTCAGATATTTATGTTGATTTCAATTCGTCCGCTTTAAATTATCGTCAGCAACATGGTGGCGGTAAAAATGAAGCCATTTGTAAGGCAATTGGGATTAAAAATAATGAAAACTGGAAAGTATTAGATTGTACGGCAGGTATGGGCGTTGATAGTTTCGTTATGGCAAGTGTTGGCGCGAAAGTAACCATGCTAGAGCGTAGTCCAATAATTAGCGAACTATTGAATGACGCATTATATCGCGCTCAATCAGCCGGTATAAATGTGGCTCATAATCTAACCTTAGTTCAACAAGATGCCATAACATTTTTAAGTGACCAGTTAAGTTCTACTGGACAAGAAAAGTATGATGTTATTTACTTAGATCCAATGTTTCCGCATAAAAAGAAATCAGCGTTAGTGAAAAAAGAAATGCGAGCCTTTCAACTATTACTCGGGCCAGATCAAGATAGTGAAAAATTATTCACCCATGCTATAAACTTTGCGCCGAAGCGCATCGTAATAAAGAGACCTGCAAGTGCAAATGCCTTGGAGAGTGAACAAGGACTAAAGCCTAATGTTGCAATACAGTCTAAAAAACATAGGTTTGACGTGTACTTGTTCAATCAGTAAGACCACTTTCCCTAGACTGGGAAAAAACAATGTGCTTAATAATTAAGGAATTAACATGATAGAAGTTGGAAGTAATTTACCTCAGGCAAGCTTAAGTCAAATTACATCAAAAGGAATGCAAAACCCAAGTACGCAAGATTTGTTTGGAAGCAAAAAAGTTGTATTGTTTGCAGTGCCAGGCGCATTCACACCTACTTGCTCAGAAGCGCACTTACCTGGTTATGTGGCGTTAGCCGATAAAATTAAAGAAAAAGGTGTCGACAGCATTATTTGTGTATCGGTGAATGATGCCTTTGTTATGAAAGCTTGGGGCGATGCATTAAACGCTGAGCACATCACTATGCTTGCCGATGGAAATGGTAGCTTCACTAAATCTATTGGCTTAGATATGGAAACTGAGAGCTTCGGCGGCCTGCGGTCACAAAGGTACAGTATGTTGGTAGACGACGGTGTAGTTACCGTTCTAAATGTAGAAGAAGGCGGAAAGTTTGAAGTATCTGATGCCGAAACTATGTTGGCTGCTTTATAGTTATTTAATATAAATATGAAAAACCTTGAACTTAAGATCCCGCCCGTCCTGATATTTTTAGTGTCGGTGGTCGGCATTTATAATGCGCCCGCTCAAATTGAGGCGTACACTTTTGTTCAAGGTTTTACCGCTTTTATTGGCTTTGGGATATTTGTATTAGGAGTTTTGATTGGTTTAATAGGTGTGATTACATTTAAACGAGCGAAAACAACAGTAAATCCTGTTTCAGTTGAAAAAGCATCAAGCTTAGTGACTCATGGTATATTTAGAGCAACTCGCAACCCGATGTATTTAGGCATGGCTCTTGGAATAATTGGTGTGTCTGTTTATTTGCAAAGCAATATAATCATGTCGTTATTCTTTCTTTTCTTTTATATTTCTTATATGACTAGATTCCAAATAGTCCCTGAAGAAAGGGTGCTCACCGAATTATTTGGCGATACTTACACAACCTATCTTGAATCTACTCGCCGTTGGCTTTGAGCCTACCTTAATGTTTCGTATGTTCAAATATACGCAAAATTGAATTTTTCCATATTCAAGAATTTCATCATCAGCAACGTAACCAATTGAAAATATTGTCAAAAAATTTAACATGCAATATTTTTGTAAAACGTTACCTATAAAAATCGTTTTGTTTACAATAACTTAAAAAAGTGGCCTAGCCCTTGCAAAGTAGTACTTAACAGCAAGTTTTAACTATTTGCATTTTAATAAAACAACGAGTTTTGAGGTATAAAATGAAATCACTAAATAAATCAGTTCTAATTATCGCTACTTTATTTTTTAGCACGCTTAGTCAAGCTAATTTAATTACTAATGGTAGCTTCGAAGACAATAACGTTAATGAAAGTACTTGGAGTTTATTTAAAGCGAGCGATGTTAATAGTTGGGAAAGCGCGAGCATAGAAATATGGAATTCTCTTAAAGGCGTACACGCGTTAGATGGAGAAAATCACTTGGAACTGAATGCTCACCCTTATACCGGCGTGGCTTTTGAGCTGTCACAGCAATTTAATACGCAATTGGATCAACAATACACACTTGATTTTGCTTACAGAGCAAGAAAAAACAATAACGAATCATTTAAAGTCGATGTGCTATCAGATGGCAATAATGTTTTTTCAATGATATTTGATGACCACACCAAAAATGCTTGGTCGACGTTTTCAGGTGTATTCACTGCAACAGGCAATATCACCAACTTAATTTTTACGTCTATTACACCTAATGCTTCAGTAGGGAACTTCCTAGACGCGATTGTTGTGGAAGAGTATTTACAGGTAACGCCAAATGTAGGTCACGTATCATCACCTGCTTCTTTCTTATTATTACTATTGGCTGCCCCTTTATTGTTAGCTAGAAAAAAGAAGTAATCAGCTATTACTATCCTTTAAATATAACGTTCTACATGAATAAACACAGCATTTGCTGTGTTTATTATTTCTAATCTTGCTATACAAACTTGATATTAAATTTTGCAGTGTTAACTTGCTTTATGCCCAGCATACTCTTATTCGTTTTTTCTAGTATCTATTTAAAAAGTCATTAACTTATGGAAAACTTTTTAGGTTGAGAAAAACAAACTAAGTAGCTTGCTTATTATTATGACTCGCTTTGGTACTTTGCTAGTGGCGATGGAAGGTATTAACTTCAGCGCTATTTAAGGCAAAGGAAAGTTTCACTCCTTGAAATATCTGTTAACAAATTTTGAGTGTGCAAAATATAAGTAATGAGGTTAAATCAATGGATTGTAAATCCCAATTTGATGCTTATGTTAGAAATTAATCAGCTAGAAAAACGTTATAAAAAACAAATCGTGTTGAGTAACCTTTCTCATCAGTTTGAACAGGGTGTTACAGTTATAACTGGTAAAAGTGGTGTAGGGAAAACAACACTTTTACGGCTGTGTGCGAGTGCTGAAAAACCAAGTTCAGGGCAGATTCTCTGGTTTGGTAAAGCAATTAATAAATCACTTAAGAAGTACCGCTTGGTTTTAGGTTATGCACCTCAGCAAATTGATTTCCCGGAAGATTTAAGTGCATTGGATTTTATGTGCCATATAGGCGCATTCAAAAACTTGTCTTATTCCGACTGCTATAACCAAACCCAACAACTGCTAGAAAAACTAGATTTAATTAAAGATATTCACAAACCAATTCAAGCATACTCTGGTGGCATGCGCAGGCGTCTGGGTTTGGCGCAAGCTTTTCTAGGTCAGCCAGAATGCCTAATTATTGATGAACCAAGTGCAGAGCTTGACCCTTTCAACGCAGAAATTGTGCATAATCTAATTTTTGAAAAGGCCAAAAATGCTACTGTGTTGATGACGACACATTTAAGTGACAGCTTAAAAAATTACCAATATAGAACATTGCACTTAGGTAATGACTTAAGCAACAATTCAACCGACTTTTCTGCGCCTCTATTAGAAAGTGAAAAACGTTAATGTTTGAAAGTATCTTAACGTTTTATCGTATTCAGTTGAAACGCCATTTAAGAAATAAATTATTATGGTGTATTGCGCTTACTACGCCAATTGTTGCCAAATATCTCGTTCCGACACATAACGACGGTTATACTATTGTGGCAGTGAATAATGCTTATCCAATACTAAGTTCATCTGTAATTGGTATGGAACTTGGGGTTTTATCTGCCTTGCTATTATCCCCGCTGTTTTACATTTATTTGCGCGTAAGCAGAATAAAAATAAGCCCTTGGCAAATAGAAGATGTATCTCCTTTATTTAGAAGTAAACAAACGCTAGGTCACTGGCTAGCAGATACGAGTATTGCTTTTTTATTAATATCTACATTGGCGCTTGCTGGCGTCATTTTGTCATTTTTCCGACTACCTTTGGAGCAAATTAATCCTTTACATACTTTTTTAACATGTCTACTCATAGCCTTACCTGCCTTTAGTTTTATAGCAGCGTTACGTTTAATTTTTTCAGCAAGGCCATGGTTAAGAAAAGCGCTAGGTGATGTTTTCTTTTTCATATTTTGGATAATTGGTATTGGCATGGGCGCAAACTTAGCTGCTACACCTGCTAGTATGTCTCTCGATATTTTTGGCTATGCGGCACCAATTGTAATGTCTACAAACCAGCCTATTACAAGTTTTGTAGTGGGTTCATCGCCAAATGCGATTGATTCAATTATACAACTAGAGCCATTAAATGCGGTAAAAAGCAGTGCCTATCAAGTATCAAGGGTTATGTTACTTCTTTACGCTGGAATATTGGCTATGCTCTCTGGATTGGTATACGCAACAAAAAAACACACTACTACAAAACATAAATCTTATTCCTTAATCTTGTTTGGTAACATAATTCAGCCTTTGCATCGAATGTTAGTAAAAGTTATTACACTTTTAAGTTCTTTTTGCCCTCCCTTGCTCAGTAATTTAAAACAATTCGTATTATCCCCTTCTACTACTTTATTATTAGCTGTACTCGCTATACTAGGAGCTTTTCTTCCCTTCAGAGGTTTAGTCGGACCCGCTATTTGGTTGGTGGCGATGTTTCCTTTATGTTATGCCATTTCTTTGTGGGAAAAGCCTGGATGGATTCAATTTGCAGATACGTTACCGCAATCAAGAAAAAATCAGTTTGTTTGGCAATGTGTTAGTGCGAGTACCTTGATGATTGTGCTGTGTATACCTGCTTTTGTAAGGTGTATTGTGTTAGGTGAATATATCTTTTTACCTGACTTTATATTTATATGTCTCTTTTTACCTTTTATTATAATGAGCTTGGGTAGGCTGACTCATAGTGCCGCTGCTCCTAGGCTTGTATTGATAATTGTTTGGTATTTTTACTTTAATTTATAGTTCGTCTATTCAGTAAATTAACAATTAAGTTTGCACTAATCATACATGCTGGGCAGCCACATAACCTGAACTCCACGCCCATTGGAAGTTGTATCCGCCTAGCCAGCCAGTTACATCAACCGATTCACCAATAAAGAACAAACCCTCTTTACCTTTAACTTGCATCGTTTTTGATGAGAGTTGGTCAGTATCTACGCCTCCTAAAGTAACTTCCGCTGTCCTGTATCCTTCGGTTCCATTGGGCTGAATTTCCCATTTATGAACTAAGTTATTCAGTTTTTGTTTGGTCGCGTGGGTCAACTGCTTTATTGGAACGTTATCAAGCTTGTGTAATTCAATAAATTTATCGGCAAAACGTTTAGCGAAAATTTCCGCAAGCGTGTTCTTTAATGTCTGATTACCTTGACTTCCAATAGCTTTTTCCAAAAATTCATCAAAACTATTAGAAGGATATAAATCTAAATAGATAGTTTCACCAGGTTGCCAATAGGACGATATTTGTAAAATAGAGGGGCCCGATAACCCCCTATGCGTGATTAACATACTCTCATTAAATTGAATTCTTTCATTACCCGCTATAACCGGCACAGATACGCCTGAAATATCGCCTAACGACTCTTTTAATTCTTGATGGAGTGTAAACGGAACTAAGCCTGCACGGGTAGGTAAAACATCGAGTCCAAATTGTTCGGCTACCTTATAGGCAAAAGGTGTAGCACCTAGTTTAGGCATAGACAATCCGCCACTTGCTATCACCAAACTTTTGCAGCTAATACTTTGCTCATTTACAAAAAGAGAAAAACCATTAGTAGTTTGTTGAATATCGGTCACATTAGATTGATATTGCAGCGTAACCTTCGCTTGCTCACATTCTTTAACTAACATAGCAACAATTTCTTTGGCAGAATCATCACAAAAAAGTTGCCCTAGTGTTTTTTCGTGATATTTAATATTGTGTTTTTCAACTAATGCAATGAAGTCCCATTGGGTATATTGACTGAGTGCCGACTTACAAAAATGTGGGTTCTCACATAAATACTTTTCTGGCTCAATATAGTAGTTCGTAAAATTGCATCTGCCGCCACCAGAAATGAGTATTTTCTTTCCAGGTCGTTTGGCGTGATCAACCAATAATACATTTTTACCCATAGCACCAGCAGTTGCTGCACACAATAAACCTGCAGCGCCAGCACCAATAATTACTGCATCATATTTCAAATTAGCACTCTTATTTTAAAAATTTACATAGGACCAAATACCTGCACAGTTTACTTCAATACAGATAAGCCGCTAATTATATATAAGAAAGGTATAGGTAGCTATTTAATGGCAATAATTATAAAAATATTGATGGATAGCCTAGTTATACTAATTTTTTTGAAAGCTTCTGTTGTCATTAATGGTCTTATTGAATATAAATTCATATAAACCTTATAGGGTTAGTCACGCGTCGTTAGTAATAGTTAAGAGGAATAAAACGTGCATCTAGTTTGTAGTCATTGTGGAGCTATTAATCGTTTACCAGAACAAAGCATTGTTAAAGATGCTAAATGTGGTAAATGTAAAAATAGTATTTATAGCAATAAGCCAGTAGATTTAACAGATCAATCATTCTTTAGATATATTGAGAAAAACGATCTGCCAATTATTGTCGATTTTTGGGCGCCTTGGTGTGGCCCTTGTCTAAGTATGGCGCCCAATTTTGCAAAAGTAGCTGAAGAATCAGAAGGGCTGCTATTTGCTAAAATTGATACACAAGAGAATCAACAAATTTCATCGCAAGCTAATATAAGGTCAATTCCCACCTTAATCTTTTTTAAAGGTGGCACCGAAATCGATAGAATGTCGGGCGCATTAAATCAAAGTCAGTTAAAGCAATGGATAATGCAAGTGTTAGGGAAAATATAAACTGATTAACAAACTATATTCTGAGTCGAATTTTACTGAGCTTTTACAATCAATAAAGCAATGCAGTTTTTGCCAGTCTGCTTTGCCTCTTGGGCCAAACCCAATTGTGCAATTAGATCCGAAAGCGCGTATTTTAATTGCTAGTCAAGCGCCTGGCTCTGTTGCTCATAATAAATCCATCCCATTTATGGACAAAAGCGGTGAACGTTTACGCGATTGGATGGGAATATCAGAACAACAATTTTATAATTCTGAGAACGTTGCTATTTTACCTATGGGGTTTTGCTATCCGGGTAAAGGTCAAAGTGGCGATTTACCTCCAGCGAAAGTATGTGCGGATAAATGGAGAGTAAAAGTATTAAGTGAATTAAAAAATATTCAATTAACCTTACTTGTTGGAAATTTCGCACAAAAATGGCACCTACAGCATCAGTTAGAAAAACTTTCGGAAAATCAACTATCTAAAACCTTGACCCAGCGTGTTATTTGTTGGCATGATTACCTGCCAAAGTATTTTCCAGTGCCGCATCCAAGCCCTAGGAACAACATATGGCTAAAAAGAAATACATGGTTTGAGGCAGAGCTTGTGCCAGAACTGCGAAAGCGTGTGGGTAACATACTAAGATAATGGTACTAAAATTTTATTAGTAAATAACAAGAGGGTGATGTGAATAATACAGAAGTAGTCATTATTGGAGGCGGACTTTCCGGTTTATATGCAGCGGGTGAGCTACAAAGGCACAATAAAAACTATTTGCTGTTTGACACTAAACCTACCTTAGGTGGCAGAATTGCTGGTATACCGAGTAGCGATAATACAGAGCAATATTATGATTTAGGTCCTTCTTGGGTGTTTCCTCATCATTTAAGAATGCAAGAACTCGTATCTAAACTAAAACTCTCATTATATGAACAATTTGAACATGGTGATGTGTTATTTCAGTTTGAGAATATTAAACAGCCAAGACGAATAGACAGTCACCCGACTCAAAATGTTTTCAGGATAAAAGGCGGTACGTTTAACTTAGTTAAGCACATGCTCAAAGAACTGAACCCTAAAAACTTATACGTAAAACACAAAGTCACCAAAATAGAACAAGTAAATAATTTTTATCGTGTACATATTTTTGATGGTACACAAACAAGAGCTATCAATTGTTTGAAAATTCTTTTTGCTATTCCCCCTAGAATTATAGCGAGAGACTTTGAGGGCTCAGCATGGTTAAGTCCGTCTCTGCAGCAATCCTTGTTTAGTTCGCAAACATGGATGGCTGCTCAAGCGAAAATACTGGTCACTTTTGATAAGCCATTTTGGCGCGAGCAAACTCTTTCTGGTCAAGCCTTTAGCCAGCAAGGGCCAATGGTTGAAGTGCACGATGCAAGTTTGTCAGACAATGAAGGCGCATTGTTTGGCTTTATTGGTATGCCCGCTGCACAGCGTATTTATGAACCAACAAAAGAATTGAAACAGGCCTGCATTAGGCAGTTAGGTGTGTTGTTTGGTCAACAAGCTTATAAATTTAATAAGTGCTATTTAAAAGACTGGGCAAAAGACAAAGATATTTGTACAGGCCAAGATCAGTCAGAAGGTTCAAGGCACCCCATTATAAAAACTAGCTTGTTCAGCAAGGAATGTGCATTACAAAATATGTTCTTCGCTGGCAGTGAATTTGCAGAAGAAGAGGCTGGGTACCTAGAAGGTGCGTTAATTGCTGTAGAGAAAGCTGTGCAGTTGCTAACCAATAATGAAAAATAAAATACAATCATACACTTGCATTATAGTTCATACGATCTTAAAGTGTAATAATAAGAGTAGTTTAAATCTAATTAATATTCTTGGAGTTAAGTATGGCTAGAGTACGTGAATTCAGTGCTGATATTGCCCTGAACAAAGCAATTGAGATGTTTTGGGAACGCGGATACGCAAATACTTCGATGCGTGAAATGGTTAAACACACAGGTGTTGCTCATGCAGGTTTGTACACGGCTTTTGGCGGTAAAGATGGCTTGTTCCAATCAGCATTAGAAAAATATGAAGAGAGAATCTTTAAATATTTATTTGCTGGGATTGAATCTGAACGGGCTGATTTACGCGATATTAAGAAATTATTCCAATTTATGCAATCAGCTCAAGATGATAAATACTTTAAACACGGGTGTTTTATCGCTAATACTGCGTTAGAGTTTGGAGAGATATCAGGCCCAATTCATGACATTTTAAGTAGAACTTTTAATAGGCAAGTACAAGGTTTCTTGAATGCGCTTAAAAACGCGAAAGAAAAAACACAAATCAACCAAAAAGTTGATATTGAAGACGCCGCTTCCTGTTTAACTGTATTATTTTACGGATGTTCTTCTTTAACCAGAATGAATGCGCCAAACGATTCAATACAACGAGCAATTAATTCGCAATTTAATTCCCTTGTGGCTAATTAACCATGCTGTAGAAAACATTTCGGAGGCACTATTAACTTAACCGAAATCATTGGATTAACTGCTGCAATATTGACATCTATTTCGTTCTTACCGCAAGCGGTCAAGGTTATAAAAACCAGAGACACTGAATCGTTATCATTATTGATGTACGTCGTTTTTGTGTTTGGTGTATTTTTATGGTTAGTATATGGCTTGATATTGAATAACTTTCCAATGATTCTGGCTAACATGATTACGTTAACCCTAGCTAGCGTTATTTTATCGATTAAAATTATTAATGAAGTTAAGAAAAGACCTAAAAGAAAAGGGTAAGTAAAGCGTTTAACTAGGTTTCTGTAAATAGAATCTTTGCCTGTTTTATACATTCTATTTGTGCAATTCTTAATGCATCGCCCAGTTCACTTCCAGTTCTTCCTTTTTTTTGTGCATCTGAAACAATCTTTTTAGCGTCTAATTTCGCGAGTTTACTCACAATAAATCGAGCCTGCTCGGCTGATGGATAAGGCTTATTTACTAGAGTGGGTCCTCTGCCTTGTGCATCACATTGACAGGCATCTATAAATTGATTAAACAACCTAGGATTTTTCAATGCATTTAGCTGCACGATCAACATTTTTTGAAGCGTATTAGGCTTTAATTCGGCTATTTTATGGCACTTAAGATGCAGTTCACTGGTTAATTTTGCTAGATTTTTCAGTTTATTTGGGATCCTAAGTCGCTCACAAAACGACTCTACAACGGCAACACCTCTTAATTCATGACCGCGTAAATGGCCGAGTTCTTTAAAATTAATAGCTTTACCAAAATCATGAGTTAATGCAGCAAATCTTGTTTCCAATCCATAGTCAAGATCGGCTGCTCTCTTTAATACAAGCATTGTATGTTTAAAAACATCTCCTTCTGGATGATACACTGCGGGTTGCGGTATATCGTGCATGTCGAAGAGTTCAGGAAATAAACTTTGTAATACACCAAGTTCATTTAAGGTTTCAAAGTAAAGTTGAGGATTATCTTCTAGTAGTGCTTTTTCAGTTTCCTTCCAAACACGCTCTGCAACAAGAAAGTCTAACTCTCCACTTTGTTTTATTTGTTTTACTAGATCTGAAGTGGATGTATGTATTGACCAATCATACCCATAGCGCGCTCTAAATCTTGCCAAACGCAATACACGTAACGGATCTTCAGAAAAAGCATTGGTTGTGTGTTTAAGTATTTTATTTTTAAGATCATGTTGTCCGTTATACGGATCAATAATATCCCCATCAACGTTCATTGCCATAGAATTAATGGTTAGATCTCGACGAGCTAAGTCTTCTTCTAATGTAACACCCTCACTTGCATCTACAGCAAAACCAGTATAACCCGGTCCAGTTTTTCTCTCGGTTCTTGCTAAAGCATATTCTTCTTTCGTTTTAGGGTGTAAAAACACAGGAAAGTCTTTTCCAATCGGTTTGAATCCTAATTCCATCATCTGCTTTGATGTGGAGCCAACTACAACATAATCTTTGTCAACGCTATCTTTATTTAACAACATATCACGCACAGCCCCACCTACTAAATAGACAGTATTAAGCATTTTGATAGGTGGCGTATTCATGATAATAAAATTTTTCCAAATATTTGATTTTTAAAAGTGTAATTATATTAGGCATTTATTAGTAAATTCAGAAGAATGAGCATAGCACGCGACCATTATACTATTACTTTTTTTAAATTTGAGTCTATATTTTATAGTAATAATTAAAATACTTGTTCAGCCAATATCTTCGTCAAGCCCCTATATATGGTCCGTTTGTAGTGATGGGGGAGAAAGCTAACCCAAGGAAGAAGAGTGCTGTATGTTGTCTATTTCATGTTTATATGGATTGTTCAATGAATATTGAGCAATCAGATCATCTTATTGTCAAATGGGTAAGTGGCGGTTTAGCCATTTGCTTATTTCCATTTATTGTCCTTAGAGCAGTGCAAGAAGATTGGTTAATGGCTATGTTAAACATGGCTGCTGTCAGTTTATCAACTGCTATTTTTTTCCATGTTTACATAAGCAATAAAACAAAATTGGCAAGGTTTGGATTATCTATCTTAGCTTCAGTTGTTTTGTCAATAACAGTGTATTTTAAGGGTATATCACAAGTTGTATGGATTTATCCGACCATTACACTCTTATTTTTTCTGTTGTCGCCAAAACAAGCCCTCGTAATGTCTTTGTCGATTATACTATCTATTACACTGTTTAGTTTTGCAGAGGCAAACTTAATACTTCTTGCAAAGTTCATCGTTTCGTCTTCTGCAACTATGTTCTTTTGTTTTGCATTTTCAACAAAAATGCGTCTGCAAGCTAAAAAGCTGTCACAAATGGCTTTATTAGATAATTTGACAGGTGCTGGCAATCGAAGAGCATTGGACAGCAAGTTATCAGAGGTGACTGCTCGAATAAAAAGATATCCACAAAACACTTGTTCACTGGTTATTTTCGACCTCGATCATTTCAAGTCAATTAATGATAACTTTGGACATGTTTTTGGTGATACTGTTTTAAATACATTTGTGAAAGTACTTAAAGGTCGAATCCGCAGTAGTGACTACGTCTATAGATATGGTGGCGAAGAGTTTGTTGTATTGTTAGAGCATACTGATGTGGTTGAGGCAATGTCTCTTGCTAAAGAATTGGGTAATGAATTAGAGCGCATACAGTGGGATATAGAAAAAGTAAATGTCACTGTATCGTCGGGTGTGGCTCAATTTTTAGAGCAAGATACGATACATAGCTGGTTACAAAAAGCGGATACGGCTTTATATAAAGCCAAACAAGCCGGACGTAATTGCTGTGTTGCTCATGATTCAGATGCCGTTGCTATAGTAAGGCAGATGCGTATTGAAGTTGCATAACTAAATCAGAAACATTGATCTCTACGTTGTAGACATTCAATAAAAAAATGTAATTCCCTCCTGCATAAATAATAATGATGTTGAGAAGTCACATGTTTAATTCGTGTTTTCGATGTCTACCGCATATTATTTAATCAACGGCGTATAGTAGTTCGCTTTTTAATCAATAGGTTTCCATTTTATGTAAATTAATTACATAAATTTTGTAAACCTAATACTTTTTGTTTCTAATATTTAGTCTTAATGACGACGAATTAGTAATATTTTGTAAATACATTAATAAATTGGTCTTAAAAGCTACAATTATTAAGGCTTCTAGCCTATCATTACTATTCACCTCTTCTTGTAACTAACTGAACGAGACAACCACGTGGAACTGATCAAAGCACTGAAAACTTACGGAATTGATACAAACAAAGAAATTCTTCATAACCCTAGCTACAAAACTTTGTTTGAAGAAGTCACCGATGCTAATCTATCGGGATACGAGAAAGGATATGAAACTGAATCAGGTGCCATATGCGTTAAAACCGGACAATTTACTGGTCGTTCTCCAAAAGATAAGTACATCGTAAAGGATGATGTGACTAAAGATACTATTTGGTGGTCTGATCAAGGCAAAAATGATAACAAACCTATTGACGGCAAAGTATGGAACCATCTAAAAGGACTAGTTACTGAGCAATTGAGCGGCGAACGTTTGTTTGTGGTAGACGCTTATTGTGGTGCGAATAAGAATACACGCTTAGCAGTGCGATTTGTTACACAAGTTGCTTGGCAAGCACATTTTGTAACGAACATGTTTATTCGTCCAAGTAATGAAGACTTAGCCGACTTTACGCCTGATTTTATTGTTATGAATGGTGCCAAAACCACTAATTCTGATTATAAGGAACAAGGTTTAAATTCTGAAAATTTTGTCGCCTTCAACCTAACTGAGCGTATCCAATTAATTGGCGGAACTTGGTATGGCGGTGAAATGAAAAAGGGTATGTTCAGTATAATGAACTACTACTTACCACTTCAAGGCATTGCGAGTATGCATTGTAGTGCGAATGTCTGTGAGAAAGGTGATGTCGCGATATTCTTTGGTTTATCAGGAACGGGTAAAACGACTTTATCTACCGATCCAAAACGTCAATTAATTGGTGACGATGAACACGGTTGGGACGACAATGGCGTATTTAATTTTGAAGGTGGTTGTTATGCTAAAACCATCAATTTAAGTAAAGAAAACGAACCAGACATCTATCATGCTATTAAGCGGGATGCATTACTGGAAAACGTAACAGTAGATGATAATGGTAAAATTGATTACGATGATAATTCTATCACCGAGAATACCCGTGTTTCTTACCCCATCTATCATATAGATAATATTGTTAAGCCAATTTCTAAAGCAGGCCATGCCAATAAAGTAATCTTTTTGACAGCGGATGCATTCGGTGTATTGCCAGCTGTATCTAAATTAGATTCTGCACAAGCTCAATATTACCTACTATCTGGTTTTACAGCAAAATTGGCCGGCACAGAGCGAGGCATCACTGAACCTACTCCTACATTTTCTAGTTGTTTTGGGGCTGCTTTTTTAACATTACATCCAACAACCTATGCAAAAGTGCTTGAGCAGAGAATGAAAGCTTCAAATGCGCAGGCATATCTAGTAAACACAGGTTGGAATGGCACTGGTAAACGAATCTCTATCAAAGAAACTCGTGCAATTATTGACGCTATTTTAGATGGAAGTATTGATACTGCTCCTAGTCAAACAACGCCTATATTCGGACTAGAAATACCAAAAGAATTACCGGGTGTTGATGCGAAAACACTTGACCCAAGAGCGACTTACTCAGATGAATCTGAGTGGACAGCAAAAGCCGATAAATTAGCTAACCTATTTGTTGAAAACTTTGAGAAGTTTACTGATACACCACAAGGCGAAGCGTTAATTGAGGCGGGCCCTAAGGTTCTTGTAAGCTAAATTAGACGCAAAAAGTGTGTTAGAGTCGTTACTGCATTGCAGTAGCGATTTTTTTCGTTCTATTCGCGTTAATTGTTGTTTGCTTATAAATCGCTCATTAAGTCACCTATGCACACCATTCGAAAAACGCTGTAAACCCATCCATGGGCGCTCTGCGAATTCATCCATGAATTCGAAGCTTTCAAATGGCGTGCATAGGTGACTTAATGTTTTTAAATTTCAAATTGTGAAGCAACAATTAACGCGAATAGAGCCTTTTTTTTGTATTGTTGCCTATGGATATATCATGTTAGGTTTTAGTTTATAATTTATGGGTAAGAAAAGCCGTACTAGACAATCCAAATTTTGCCAATCTTGTCTTTCAGAAAACCAATACGAGCTATTTCGCGTACGATCTTGCAATACAGAGGAATGGATATTCGTGTGCGATGTTTGTAAAAATAACTTAAAAAAGTTGTTTAACACATATGAATACGGTGGCACTTGGAAGCGAAACAAACGCAATTGAAATACAGATGAAAAGTAATACGGCAATGCAAGATAACTTGCTACATCAAAAATTGGTTGATGTATATTTGAATTTCACTAATAACATTCTTCCGCAAATTGCATTGAAACCAGGGTGTAACTGGCCAATTAAGGAAAACCATTGCTTTCAAAGAGTCATTTTGGACAACTTGTTTAACGGTGTTTGGCAAACGCACCTCTCCTCGCCCGCCTACAAAAATATGTCAATAAATCAACTTAAGTCTGCTATTAATACTTGTGAAAATATCAGAGCAGGTAGCGTCAGTATTTATAAGCTGAATCAACAATCAATTGATTGGAGAAAACAACAAAGAACTCAGCAATTAAATTTAATATTTTAGAGACTCAAATGTATGCCTAAAAGAACCTCTCCTAAAGATGCTAGTCAAATTTATGATGCCAATGAATTGGAGGACATTGTTAGGGACAAGCGCAGTCATTGGAGAGCCAGTTCGGCGAAAGGTAGGCGGCGTAACAGGCGCTATCAAAATCTACTCACTGCAGAAATGCTGAAAAGCGAGCAAAAACGTCATCATAGTTGAGCTTCAGTTTTGGCTAGTATTAGCGCCTAATTTTGTAAATAACATTTATTGTTTTACTGACTTCTATATATTTTGGAATAAAAATTGAGTTTCCCTGATTGAAGCTTGTTCTTTCTGCCATAACAATACCTGAATGACTATCCGAAAGCCCAAATGTAGCAAAAAAATTAGTAAAAGAACCTGTATCATTAAATGCAAACACGCCATCAAGTCGAACACCTAATCCTTCTGCCATTAAGGTAGCTTTTTGTTTCGCTTTTTCAGTGGCCTTTGAAATAAGTTGAATTTCTATATCTGCTTTATTGGAAGCATCAAAATTAGTATTAAAATTACTGACGTTATCGATTGATTGTAATTCATCAATAATATTCGCATAGCGCGATAAATCTTTGATTGTTACATTGAAAACCCGATTAAATTCGTAACCAGTAATATCTGTTTGGTTGATATTTTGATAGTTTCCTCTACGAGCAATTTTGTTTGTCTCAAAAGCAGTAATATTGTCTTCTTCGACACCGTATTTATTTAAAACGTTAACCACTTTCATAACCGTATCCGAGAGTTGGTCATTGGCAACGTTTGATACTTTATTAAAAGTGTTAATTTGAAATCCTAATTCAGCAACGTCTGGTTTTACTTGCTGTGAACTCGTTCCATTTACTGTAACAAAGGGAAAATCTGGAAGAGTGGTAGCCTTGGCGGATGCCATAAAAACTAATACCACAATTAAGGAAACAAGTTGAAAACCGATTAATATTTGTTTCATGTAACGCCTTTAAATACGATTGAATAAGTTGTATGGCTATATAATACGTTTAAAGTTCTATTATTTATATTCGTAATATTTAAGCGTACACATCTATAACGATAGAACGTTTAAACTTTAACAAATAAAAAAGCTGTTCACAGCAATGCGAACAGCTTATATCTACTTACAGTCTATTTGAACTGTTATTAGTAGGTTACTCTAGCTTGTAAGTACCAAGTACCGCCATTAAATCCAAAAGGGCTAGCCTCAGAATATAGCTGGCCTGAGCCACCTGCTCCTGGGTTTTCTTCTGGATACGTATCAAGTAAGTTATCTACGCCAAGTACAAATTCTGTACTGTCGTTAAATTGATAAGCTACTTGTACATCAAGTAGTACTTCTGCACCAATTCCATTTACACCGTTTCCTGTATCATCCCAGCCACCATAGTAGTTTGCACGTACTAAGGTTCTAATATCGCCTTGTATATGTGACCAAGAGATATTGGCTTTAATATTAGGCAATAGATCTTCAATTGCTGCTACACGGCCATCACTAATTGGGTTGATGGTTCCTCTGTCGTCTACTTCTGTTTTATTATAGTTTGCAGCAATGGTTAATCTTGAATCACCTTGCAAGAAGTCAAAATTATAATTACCAACTAAATCTATACCAGATGTTGTTGTATCGAAACTATTTGAGAAGAATCTAAACTGAGATAAATCATCTAAACCAATAAAGTTTTGACGGTCGATTATACCGTCTGCATCGAGGCCTGATAGCGCTGCAGAAACTGACATATAATTAGAGCCTGTTCCACCAGCAAAGTTTAATGCATCAAGGAAGCTAACGTTCGCTCCTAGTGCTACGCGGTCGGTTAGCTCAATAGTGTAATAATCGATTGTCCAAGCAGAATCTCCTATATCAAACGCAACACCCAACGAGAAGTTAGTTGCATCTTCTGGGCCAAGAGATGGTCTACCATTTCCTTGTTCTTCTATAAAGTCCGCTGCTAATTGTCCAGCTGCGGAAGATAGAGGTAACGTACCTTGGTCAATCAATACACCACCCACGTTTTGCGTAGTTACATTGGTGATATTCGCTTGTCCAGCTGTTGGCGCATGGAAGCCAGTTGAATAGGCACTTCTGACTCGGAAAGTATCACTAACATGATAGATACCAGCAATCTTAAAGTCAGTTGTATTGCCAAATTCACTAAAATCTTCGAATCTTATGGCTGCTTGCATCGTTAAGTTTTCAGATACATCTGCTTCTAAGTCAACATATACCGCTGAACTGTCTTGTTTTGCTGAAGTAGTGGCTGGGAAACCACCGAAACCATTTGAACTAGATGAGAAACCTTGATCTGATAAAGGCTCACCCAAAGCATAAGAGGCTTCGTCACCTTCATACAAGTCAAATTGCTCTTCACGATACTCCGCACCAAATGCAACGCTTAATTCAGAATATAAACCTACCTCAATAGCGTATACGAAATCTGCATTAAATAAGGTTTCAGTTTGTTCTTGTCCACCAGGTACGAAATCGCGAGGCGTATCGGGACCAAGCGAAGCATTAATTGTGTTCTTGATGAAAAAGTCAGTCCTGTTTGAACCACGTTGAGCACTGAAGTCATAAGAAAGGCCATTACCAATATCTAAATCGCCTCTTACACCAACAGTAAATGCCATATCTTCATTCGTACCACCAAATCTAGGTACAAAGCCCAATGGTATGGTTTCTATGAATGAGAAGCAGTTAGCATCAGCGGTAACTTGATTGAGAAATGTTGGATCAGGGGTGACATTACCCGCTCCGCCAATTGGAATACCATCAATACATGAACTACCGCCATCTAAGTCACCTACTAATACAGAGTGAACAGAACCTTCAACAAGTGGGTTTCCGTCGTCATCAAGTGGAACAGCCATTCCAGTTGTTGGATCAACTAGTGGCCCACGATATACACCACCGCGCTGACTGCCTTGTGTAACAGGATTTCTGTAGAAGAAACCGCCCGTTACTTCTCTTTCACCATAGTTACCAAATAGATAAAGTTCAGAGCTATCACTTAATTCAAATGCCGAGTTAACAAATAGTTTAACGTCGCCCTCTACATCTGGCTGCCCCCAATATTGAGGCACTTCGTCGGTGTAAGCATTGATTAATGAAAATTCATTAGTCAAATAACCGGCTTCTAGCATGCCCGCTACATCATCTCTAATCACTGAACGTACAGTACCGTCCGTTTCTTTTATTTCTGCTGTAACGTTAATAAATCCGTTATCGCCAAGCGAGAAGCCTGCATTGGCGCCAAAAATAAAGTTATCGCCGTCTCCTTCAAAAGTAGAGCCATAGCGTGCGGTTGCCTCGAAACCTTCAGCGCTATCGCGCAAAATGAAGTTTAAAACTCCAGCAATGGCATCTGAACCATATTGTGAAGATGCACCGTCACGCAGAACTTCAACTCGTTTAAGTGCTAGCGAAGGGATCGCAGAAATATCTACCCCTTGTGCGCCATCAGAAATACCCCCACCTAAAAATGAAATGATGGAGCCTCTATGGCGGCGCTTACCATTCACAAGTACTAATACATTATCTGGCGATAAACCACGCAGGTTTGCTGGTCGCACAATTGTTGCCGCATCGCTGATAGGTTGTGTATTTACATCAAAAGATGGCACAGCTGTTCGAAGCATATCTTGAACATCGGTTGATGAATTTTGACGAAATTCGTCTCCCCCAATTACATCTACGGGTACAGGTGAGTCCGCCACTGTTCTATCAGACAAACGCGTACCTGTGACTATGATTTGTTCCGTTTGCTCTTCATCTTGATCTTGCGCGACAACTGCGCCTGACGCCCCAAACATCAATGGAAGAGACAACGCTAAAGTAATCGCGTTTTTCTTAAAGAACGGTTTGTTGTGTTGTGTTGTTGTTTTCAAGTTTGTTCTCCTAAATGTAAAACTTGTGCAACTTATGTTGTTGCTTTGGTTACTGACCGAAGAACCTCATACAAAATCAAAATACACACTTTCCCCACATTACTGTTTTATGATATCGCTTTACACTTTCGTGTAACGATTAGTTGCCACTGATTTGATTTTGTAACTGCGTGAATCTTTTGAATGCCAGTGAATTTTGGCGTGTGTTCGTAACTTATTATAAATATGGTTAAAGTAAGTATGACATTAATCTATAAAAGGTGCATAATTTTTTGTAGAAACTACTTGAGAGGAAGAGCGGGATTAGTTTCCGCTGTCATAAATAGTTTACAAAAGAAGGCCTGTAAATATCAAAAACAGTGATTATTAGCGAAAAGTAAGTTACCGTTTATTCCGTTTTGTTTTAACTGAATTTATCTTTAAACGAACTAAAACCACTAACTAATTTGTTCGCTACGATTATCCCAAAGTAGTATTCCCTCAACATACATTTATTTACTACATTGTGTAAACGGGGAATAACTTAGCTTCCATTTTTTTCAAATGATTAATATTTTGAAATCGATTGTTTAACCCCTCAGCAAAAGGAAGACTACTTATCGGCTTTTGCGTTACACAAGAGATACAGAAAATGTGGCTAGCGAATAGCATCAATCTAATAATTTTAAACCCTCTGGCAAATTTCACTAGATTTAAAGAGGCATTTTTAATGTATAAGAAAATTCAATTGTCATTAGGCATTAGCCTATGAGTATTTTCTTAGAAATGAATATGTCAGAAATAGTAATGGCTTCAAAATGTTGTCTGGAGGCTAATAATGAGTAATGTCAGTAAGATTTTCATTACGATTAGCCCTAATAAGGATAAGCCAGTTGAAGTGAAATTGTCGCGTACCTTACTGATTAAAAAACTTGTAAAAAACCAACTCCCAGCAAAAGCAATCAGTACCATTGCATTATTGTTTAACCAATGTAGCGCTACTCAAAGAATAGCCGGTCTAACCGCGATTGAGGCTGCACTTCAATTACCAACTACCAAAAAACTTAAAAAGTACCGTGGTTTTATTGTTCAATTGGAATGTTTACATGATTCTTTATGGTTAATACTGATAGATTTACCCAAAATGTTAGGCATGGAGCCTAATTGGGAGTACTTTAAAGCGCTTAGTGCATTATTGCTGAGTTATATAGATGAAGTTTCACAGTCTAATATGTTTACCTTAGCGCGCAGTGACACAGTCGACAACATTAATTACAAACACCTGATTGAAATGGAATATTTAGATTTAGCCAAAGGTCTTTATGAACAATGTAAGGAAACAAGAGCGCTGCTTATTTCATCTCAGCTATTTTCTGAAATAGCGACTGAATTGTCTTATTATGATTGGTTAACCAAAAGAAAAAATAACGCTTTAAATGATGAAGCAGTCAGGATGGTTGGCGCGACAAGACGTTATCAACATATTTTAGCTAAGTCTGATTTTAGGCTCTCAAGTTTATTTACGATTCTTAAAGCAGATATATTCAATCAGCTTAACGATGTTATATCTGAGCTATCAACAGCGATAGCGCATGATACCCTGCCAAAAATGTCTTCAAAAAGTGAAATAGGTAAAATTGACTGTTCTTATTTGCGTCAACAAAATAAAGCGCTGCAAAAAAGTGATTTACCTCTCAGTGCGATAGTAAAAATTGAGACTGCAAGAGGTACGTTGCAACATGAAGTAAGCCTACAGGCAAATGAAAAACAAATTTTTGTGGAAAAATGGCAGATAAAGTCTCCTTCAGAAATCAACTTATCTAGTAATGGTTGCGCTAATTTATGGCTAAAGGAGCTAACTCAGAACTTTAATTACTCAAAAGACGAGTTGATCAAGCGGGCAAACTTGCTCATAAAACTTGTTAATCCCTGTTGCAAAGTTGAACTTAATTATTTATCTAATTTTGAAACTATAGAGAAAAAGAATTATACATGAGCAAGGCAGTTGGAATGATTAAGTGTGCAGGTTCATTTAATGTTAGAAACAACAATTTCTACTTATCAAGGTTCTAATTAATCTGGGGATGTGAAGTCATGACTGTTCCACAAGTAAGTTTAGTAAAGAGCAAAGCTGCACAAATATGCGAAACTTGTGCACTAGAATATCAAAGTCCAAGTGATAAACGATTTCATGCTCAACCCAATGCTTGCAAAATTTGTAGCCCACAGTTGTTATTTGTTAATTCTGAAAATCAAGTATTAGCCAAGAAAGATCCCATTAAACAAGCAGCAAAAGCAATAGTCGCGGGTAAAATTTTGGCTATTAAGGGACTGGGGGGATTTCAGCTAGCCTTAAGTGCAACTAACGCAGAAGCAATTGAAGTGCTAAGGCAACGTAAAAACCGGCCTCATAAACCATTTGCTATTATGGTCAAAGACATCGCAACAGCGAAACACCTCGCTATTTTAACTAAACAAGAGTTAGCTTTGCTGCAAAGCCCGCAAGCGCCCATTGTGCTAGTAAAAAAACGTGCGCTTTGTCATAGTTTAAGCGGCGTTGCGCCAGAACAATCTCATGTGGGATTATTCCTTCCTACTAATGATGTTCATCATATGTTGCTACAGCAAGCGAATATGCCACTTGTTATGACCTCTGCTAATAAGCAAGGTGAGCCGCAAGTGATAGATAATCATAAAGCATTACATGAGTTAGAAAAAATCGCAGATTATTTTTTGATACATAACAGAGAGATTGTTCATCGGTTAGATGATTCAGTGGCACAAGTGCAGCGAGGCAGAGCCGTATTGATAAAGCGAGCGCGTGGTTATACTCCCGATTCTTTGGCTATTCCAAAAGGGTTTGAAAGGATTAAACCAACACTAGGAATAGGGGCTGATTCAAAAAATAGTGCCTGCTTTTTAAATGGGAAAGGTGCGGTGCTTTCCCAACATTTTGGTGATTTAACCAACTTGCGTACGATTGAAGAGCAAACAAATGGTATAAATAGTTATCAACAATTTTTAGATTTTGTACCTAGCATTGTGGCTGTTGACCCTCATCCTGCTTATAAAAGCCAAGTATTAGGTAAGGAGAGAGTTAGACAAGCTGCAGGGTTTGCAGAACTTGATTTTGTGCAACATCACCATGCTCATATTGCAAGTTGTCTAGGCGAAAACCAATATCCCCGCACGGCTCGAAAAGTAGTCGGGATCGTGCTTGATGAGTTAGGTTTTGCCGACACAGAGAATGATGCTTACTTATCAAATCCAAATGATATTGCTTCATATGGGAAAAAATATAACGTAGGTTCGGATCACAAAATATGGGGTGGGGAAGTGCTTGTTGCCAACTATAATGAGGCAATTAATTTTGGTGGACTAACACCTGTACCATTGCTTGGTGGCGATAAAGCTAATACACAGCCTTGGCGAAATACTTTTGCGCATTTGCATCAAGCTATAGGATATAAAACACTTTTACAAGATTTCTCAATGCTAAAGCCTGTGCAAGCCCTACAGCGTAAGCCTATTGAATCGCTCTTATACATGCAAAATTATGCGTTCAGTGCGCCACTTAGTTCTTCATGTGGTCGTCTCTTTGATGCAGTAGCTTATTTAATAGGCGTATTTTCAAATGAAGAAATTAGTTATGAAGGACAAGCGGCATTAGCACTAAGTGCGCTAGTTTGTAATCAATCATTCTCTGAACTCGCGCCATATAATTTTGAGATAGAGGATATCGGCGGCAGATTGCAAATTAATCCTAAACCTATGTGGATTGAGCTATTAAACGACTTAGTTCGCCAAGTGCCTAAAAGTATGATTAGTCAACGCTTTCATTCCGGTTTAGCTAATGCTTTTGCATGTGTGGCTAGTAATATATGTAAAAGCCAAAACATCCATACGGTTGCACTTTCTGGCGGCTTGTTTACCAATAAAAGGTTGTCAGCAGAATTAGAGCATAAATTAATGGCCTATGGTTTAACTGTTTTAACCCAGTCTTTAGCACCTTCAAACGATGGTGGTATTGCACTTGGACAAGCACTTATTGCGGCCTCACGTGAATTAGATAGACGTAGGGGGGCAGAACTATGTGTTTAGTATTTCTTACGAGATTGTTAGAAGAACTTAAAGTGATTATGCAATCTATAATAAAATACTTGCTCAACCGAGCTAATATGTAATAACTTGTTTCTCGCCCTTTTCAGAAAATGAATAAGTTATGCAACACATACAAAGAAATTTTTTCACGGCTATTTTTACAACCTATATTATTTTTTCATCCAGCGTTTGTATCGCCAATCAAGACGAGTCTACATTAATGCAAACTGAGCAACATATGCTGATGCCATTATGGAAGCCAGCCAATACAAGCACATTGTCTATTCAGTGTACTCAGTCTACTGCAAACACTGAAGGTACCTATTCAACTAGTGACAAGATTAACTATAAGGCTAATAATTGGGAACAGCGGTTACCTGCGGATTGGGCATTTTTTGATCTTCCAAAAGACATGGGAAAAGTACTCGTTATTGATACACAATTAAATAATTCTGTTCCCCAATATCGCTATTTATCGAATGGCACGCAACATGACTTATTCGAGCCTTGGAGTTCATCAAAAGTATTGGCTTATACAGGTGCTATGGCAAGTCTAAGAGATAAGTACGACATAGGTGGAGATGGCAATATTGGTCAATACAATATTGCTGATTTAATTTCCAGTATTCACAGTTATGAGCCTCATGGGACAGCCAACGGCAATTCTAATAGTATAGCAAGTTACTTTGTAAACTTGGCTTCTCGTGATCGCCTTAATAGACTGTTACACAAAGATTGGTTGAATTTATCTGATGCACATATCATTTTCTCAGGTGCATATGGGGCGGATATTTTAGCGCCTCAACCACATACTTGGCACCAATCCAGTATTGATAACGGAAAAGCGCTAGGTGACTTGATTAAAAATGCAGACGATCCAGGATATCTTCCCTACCGATGTGAAACCTGCGGGATAACCGGCAATAAAGCAATGAGCACGTTAACGTTAGCTGAGTGGTTAAAACGCTTAGCTATGCATGCTTCTGATCCAAGTACTGTTCATCCTTATTTAACAGAAGCTGATGTCGATGTGCTGTTTCATGGTACAGGCCACACCAATAAAAATGATGTTACCGCAGGCATGATGAGCGGGATCAGCATTCAACTGGGTCTAGCAATAGCGCGTAGTCTCACTCAAAATCCAACTTTAGATGCTAATTCAGCTGAAAAAGTGCTTAATCAAGCAACAGATGGTAGATGGCGTATTTATCAAAAAATTGGTTGGGGGCCTTCAGAAACTAGAGGCACTGGAGAAAACGTCATGCTTGCACATGTTTGCTTGCCTTTAAACAATAGGAAAGCAGTCTTTACTATTGCAGCACAAGCTTCTCACCCGGGTGCAACAGAAGAATCGGTTTGGCGCTCTGGTGAAAAAATGCAGCAAATTTTAGATAAGGCTATGCAAGCCCTTTTAAACAAGCGGCCATAAAGTAAAAACTTTTAATAGGCCGCTTTAAATTTGATTGTTTCAGTTAAACGGCTACAACCGAGTTTTCATCGAAAGAAACAGGCGAAGGAACATAAGCATCAGCCTGCCAATCATTTTCCCACGTTTGGTCATCTAATAAATATCTAAACTGATATTCATTGTCTTTTTCTAATTCAAGCGTAGCTGAAAAAGTACCATTTTTTAACTTTTTCATAGGGTTTGCTTGGTGGTCCCAATTGTTAAAATCACCGACTAAACGAACTAAATCAGCGGCTTGTGCTTCTTCTTTAGATAGTTTGAACGTGACTTTGCATATAGGTTTGGATTTAAGATATTGCTTTCTAGTGATCATTTTATGTTGCCTTAGGTAATAAAATTACAAAATAATAAAAATTTAGATATTTATGTCTATTATAGCTTAATATGTGCGTAATATTACAACAGTATGTTTGAAAAATGTACTGATTTTTACTGTTTTGAGTAATTTATGAAATCGTATTCAAATTTGATTTAACTAGAGCCTGTTTTAGGGTGCCTATTGCTGACCGGCTAAGCAAACCGGCTTACCTGCGAATGCATAAAGCTGTTTGGTTAAGCAACAAACCCAATGCCAGTCATTATCGCGAACGC
>DDIL01000004.1:61626-71740 GCA_002338515.1 Glaciecola sp. UBA1851
ATCTCCCAAATCAACAGCGAAAGCCAGGGTGTTAATAAACTTCACTACGCTTTTTGGGAGATACTCGCTTTCGCGATGTATGACGAGAGTGTTAACTGAACAGCATTACGCGAATAGCCCCAAAATAAAGGACATTTAAGGAGATCTCAGCTTCCGCTGAGATGACGGGGGCGTTTAAAACCGTTAAACGAAAAGCATTATGTTATATTAAGAAGGCGATTAGAAATTGTAACTGGCTAACATTTGCAAGATGCAGCCCTATTTTTGAGATGTAGAGATTTGGTAAAGATTAACCTAGCTATAAAAACAAAATTTTTCTTTTACACCTTATTGGCAATAGTTGCCTTGCTAGTATGTTTTGTTACTTATCAAGCTATGACTAGTCAAACTGTCAACTATTGGCTGAAAGATAAAACAAGAACAACTGCTGACTATACCTTATTTTTAGGCAGCTCTAGTATTGCTCGTCTTCCCGTTCCGTTAGTTTCAAAATGCAAACCTGTTGTTGTTTATGGGTTTGAAAATGGCACGACTGAAAGTATCGAATCCTATCTACGTTTTGCCGATATGCAGCAAGCTAAACATATTGTGCTGTATATTGGAGAAAATGATATTGCGCAAGGCGAAAATTATCTACAAACTGCTGAGCAGTTGAACGATATTGTTTCTGAGCTACTTAATTCAACCGATGCTAAAATTAGTATAATGACAGTTAAACCAAGCCCTAGAAGAATCCAATTTCATGAAGATTTTAGGTTGTTCAATACTAAAATCAAAGATGTTTGGATGGATGTAAATAGCACACCTAGAGTCAGCTTTATCGCTTTTGATACCATCCGAAACCCCATTTATTATGTTCAAGACGGGGTGCACTTGAATAGGCGTGGATATCAACTGCTGTCAGGAATGATAAACGAAGCTTGTGTTTAAAATATTGATTTTATATAAGAAACCCATTGAGATAGCACTACATAGGAAGTCCATTTGAGATATCACTACCTAGATAACTTAAGAGCAATACTGATGATGCTTGGTGTGGTATTACATACATGTGCAGCATTTTCTATTCATAAGTATTGGGTAGTGAGTTATCCCGAATCTATTGCATGGACCGATGCGGTAAACAATGCAATTTTCTTTTTTAGAATGCCTATGTTTTTCTTAATATCAGGCTTTTTTGCTATATTGCTTTTGCAAAAATGGACAGTTACTAAGTTTCTATCAAATAAACTCCTAAGAATTGGCCTTCCGTTAGTTGTTGCATTGTTAGCATTTAATTTACCTCAACAATTCCTGTTGTCTTCTCAATCTACAACTTCAACTTATCAAATAAGTTTCAAATCGGGGCACTTATGGTTTTTAATCAACTTGTTAGTTTATTTTTTTGTGATTGTTTTATTTTATCCTATGATGAAATTTGTTTCTGAAAAATTGAATGACAAACATTCGGTTGTTTACTCCTTTCTCATATTGTTGCTTGCTCCCTTTATAAATGTAGCCTTGAAGGCGCTATATCAATTGGGGATACCTATTTACGATGACATTCTGTTAGTAGGAAGTATTGACAGGCTATTTGATCAGTTTGATTATTTTGTAATTGGTACCTGCTTATATTTTATTTTACGTACCAGAATTACTGCTTTGGTTAAAAGTAAAATTTGGACTCTAGCTGCCGTGTTTTTGTTCTTTGGTTCATATTTAACAACGGTATTAATTAACTTTGACGGGCAAGGAATGGTAGATACCGTCATGACAATTGTATTCACTAGATGGCAAGTTATTGGTATTTGTATGTTTTTGCTTTGTGCAGGTTTCTATTTACTCGATAATACCAACCCTTTTATTCAAGGGTTATTCAATGCTTCTTATTCCGTGTATTTAATCCATCACTTGATCATAGTTTTACTTGTTTTAATAGCTTCGAATTATTTACCTGGGTTAATTAATCCTAACCTTGTATTTATCTTTATTCTTGTTAGCGCTCTTACATTTTCTTATAGCTTTCATCATTTTATTGTGGCTAAAAGCAAGGTTTTCTCCTTGCTTTTTAACGGTAAAACAAAGCAATAACGAGCTATCTTACTTTAAATTTCAATTAAAAGAATTGAGAGGCATTTACCCAACTTCCCTTAAAACCGGACGATTCATTGCGCCTCATTACTCTTAGAATATCGAAAATATCCAGTACCTTTTCTATACAGTCTAATTTCGTTTCTAACTGATAATTAAGTTCTAATATTTGTGTTTCTTTCACAGAAATTTGTCTTCTAAATAATCCATTGTTCAAATCCTTACTTTCGACTAAAACTGAATCTCCCTTCTTGTACTTAGAAAAGTGAGAAGGCACATCTAATACTTTACCTATTACTTTGTTGCCAATTACTCTGGTTGTGTTAGATGTTTGTGTAACTGATTTTGATATTTCACATTTATCTAAATACCAAAACTCAACTTGAATTAAATAAGTAAAATCGTCTATTGCTACGTCAGGTATATCGTCAGTAGCAAAAATACCGTATCGGGTGTAATTATTGGCTAATTGGTTGGTAACTAAAGCTTTCATATTTTTCTCACTAATTTTTGATAATACTAGTCTAGTTACTTTTAATATTGATAAAAAGCGGCTATTGTTTGAATCATTATCAAATAAATTTTTATAATGATGAAGTATCTTTCTGAAATTCCTATATTCATTGCGCTAGTTAATAGTTTAAGTATTACGCAAGTGGCTAAAGAGCAGAATTTAACTGTTGCAGCAGTAAGTGCCTCTTTAAAGCGTTTAGAAAAAGAGCTCGGCGTTATTCTGTTTATTCGGTCAACGCGCAGTATGCGGCTATCGGAGGCGGGTGAAACTTTTTATCCTTTTGCAAAAGAAGCGTTTTCTAAAATGCAGGAGGGTGTGCAGGCATGTCAAAATAACCCAAATAACTTTGCTGGCACGTTAAGAGTTTCAGTACCTGCTGATTTAGGTAGAAACGTAATTGTGCCTTACCTACAAACATTTTTACGTCAATATCCAAAAGTTAAACTGCGACTATTTATCACAGACACAAATGCTGACTTATATTCTTCTGAGGTGGATTTCGCAATCCGTTATGGACAACCAGAATCGTCAAATTTAATCGCTAGGCCTTTGGTTGAGAATAATCATAGGATTGTTTGTGCCTCCCCCAGTTATATCAATCAATATGGTATGCCTAATAGTCCTAACGAACTAACAAAGCATCAATGTGCAACTTTTATGCGGCATAATCGGGTGTTTGATGATTGGCATTTCTATCAAGGAAATGACTACATAAAGCAAAAAATAGATTGTCAGCAAGTTATGAATGACGGAGAAATGGTTAGGCGATGGGCGGTTAGCGGGCACGGCATAGTATGTAAGTCTAAGCTAGACTTAGCAGAAGATTTACGTTTGGAAAACCTTGTACAAGTATGTCCAGAATGGCAATGTGAACAATTACCTTTATACTTATTATATGCAGATAGAAGACAAATGACCCCCATTGCAAAAGGGTTTCATCAAAGCCTGCTCAATTTATTTGAGAGTTTGGATTAAGGAAATTTTATGGCTGATCAGCTCCCTGATCTTATTCAAGATATTGTTGGCGCAACTGATTTAATTGATGACTCGCAAGTTGCATCTGCCATAGCTGCAACAGATGCAGAGCGTCTAGCGTTAGTTTTAGAATCTATTCCCTTAGAACAAAGGATTATTAGCTGGCAACAAATTCCAATTACTAAGCGCTTAGATGTGCTAGTAGAAATGCGTGGCGACCCTCGTTCAACCCTTATAGAGTCGACCCCTGAGGACGAGTGGGAGCAAATTTTTCAAGGTGTTGATGCTGAACAGCTACTAGAAATTTGCGATACCCTTCCAAATACGCTGATTGATTTAGCAATCAAAGTGATGGATAAGCAACAAAGGCAGTTTTTCCAAGACGCGTCTCAATATAAAGATGAAGAAATAGGGCATTGGTTAAATCACGACCTTTTAATTTTACCTATTAATGCAAAAGTACGTGATGGACTAAGATTACTGCGGCGTGAACTACCAGAGCATACTGAATGTATATTCCTGACTAATCGGGCAGGACAATTCTCAGGCGCTGTGAAATTACATTCTTTACATGGGGCGGCAGAACATTTACCACTAGTTGAACTGGCCGTGGAGTTTATTAATGTATTAGCTGACAGCCAAGATGCGGTGCAGTCTGCGAGGGAGGTTCAATACTCTGGATTAGTTTCTTTACCCGTAACTGATGCTAACAATAAACTCCTTGGACGCGTCGATATTACAACCGCTTGTGAATTGGTCAATGAAAATTATGAACGCCAAGTAATGTCATCAGCGGGTATGGATGAAAATGAAGATTTATTTTCATCCACCGCGCAAAGTGCTCGTAAACGAGCGGTTTGGTTGGGCATTAATTTATTAACGGCATTTCTAGCGTCTTGGTTTATCGGTTTATTTGAAGCAACACTACAAGAGGTTGTGGCACTTGCCGTGCTTATGCCGGTGGTGGCAAGTATGGGAGGAATAGCAGGCAGTCAAACGCTAACGCTTATTGTAAGGGGACTTGCATTGGGGCAAGTTACGGATAGTAACCGCAAAGCATTACTTCAAAAAGAGTTAAAAGTTGGCACGTTAAACGGAGTAATTTGGGCCATTGTTGTGGGTGGCATTGCGTTTGTTTGGTTTAACTCTAGCTTGCTTGGTTTCGTTATTTCCGCGGCTATTCTGTTGAATATTGTGGCAGCAGCATTAACAGGGGTGGTGTTGCCGGTCATTTTAACTAAGTTAAAAATAGATCCGGCGTTGTCAGGCTCGGTCATTCTCACCACTGTCACTGATATAGTAGGCTTCGTAGCATTCTTGGGTTTAGGGACGTTACTATTGGTATAGTAGTCTGTTTTTGTATAGCAGGCATGGCGGCTTATTTTATGTGTTGTCTAAAAAACGCATCTATGTCTTCTTTCACCGGTAAGTCTGACGGATTAGCCCAACTAAAGGCAGCAACCGTGCCAGTATGCCCACCGCTTTCATAAATTATGCTATTTACTTTGCCTTGCTTCGCTTGTATGCCTGCTTTAAGTTTTTCCAAATTCCGCACATGTACAGTTTCGTCATCAGCTGAATACATTAAAAGCATGGGTGCTTCATCACCTTTAATAAAAGTAGTAACAGCCATGTTTGGATAATTCTCTGGAGGACCAAACATATCTTTTAAGTCTTCGGCTTTGGGTTCAAAATCATAAGGGCCCGCTAGACCGGCAAAACCAGAAATAATTTGATTCGTTAAGCCTTCAGCTTGCAAATATTTGTTATTAGCAGTTAACAAAGCACCTATGTGAGCTCCCGATGAGTGCCCACTAACAAAAAAATGATTATTATTCCCTCCATATTCTCCAATATTATTAAACACCCAAGCAATCGAATCTGCCGCGTCTTCAACAAAAGTAGGGAATTTAACCTCTGGGAAAAGCCGTGTATTAGGTAAAACAACAATATAACCCAGACTTGATAAGCTCATACCAACGAACTTATATTGGTCTTTAGAGCCAAATGTCCATCTTCCGCCATGAAAAAATACAACAACAGGTAGTGATTGTTGTTGTGCTTGTTCTGGGACGTATATATCTAATGATTGGCGACTTTCTAAACCATAAGAAATGTCATTAAAAATTTTGCCTTCATAAGTGATTTTAGGTGCGTTTGCGGTGGCAAACATCAACTTGGTGCAACCAGAAACAAATGAAAAGCAAATAAATATCAATAGAATCTTCATACTTTGATTTACGATAAACTGGCTTAGATGGTTCAGAGGCTGTTGTTAACAATAAGAAAATTTTAACAATGTATAAAAGTTTTAAAATGGATTGATTGATCATCCAATTGCCGTTATAACATGACCAAACCGATAATAAATAGCAGGGAAATAATGTTTCTAGCGGATGATGTTTTTCAAACCATTGTAAGTTCAACGCCACTCATTTCCATAGATTTGGTGGTAGGCGGCAATGACAATAAGTTTCTACTAGGTATGCGTAATAACAAGCCGGCCCAAAATACATGGTTTGTTCCTGGTGGAAGAGTGCAAAAAAATGAATCCCTAGATGATGCATTCAGGCGTTTATGTGATGAGGAGCTTAATGTTGCTCGTGAGCGCGAAAATGCAGAATTTTTAGGGGTATATGAACATTTCTATGAAGATAGTATTTTTGGCAATGATGTTTCTACTCACTATATCGTGTTGGCCTATAAAATTAATATTGACGCAAGTACAGAAACGTTACCTAAACAACAACATAATAATTACGCTTGGATGACTAAAGATGAAGTATTGTCTAGTCAAAATGTGCATAAACATTCACAGTGGTACTTTCAATCTGAGCGGTAATTTAGAGTGCCATAGTTTTAATGGTTTAGAGTGATTTCGTTTTTTCTAAAATCAGATCTAGGCAAATATCTAATTCAAATACGATAGCCATCTTTTATTTTTAATTCAGTAACCTATATGCATATTTATTACTTTATGCGATAAATAATAAAGTCTAACAATTCGCCAAAAAATCCTCGAATTTTCGGCATATCAATCAATATTTTCTGCGCGTTATTGTAATGAGTTAACATAACTGCAATAGCTTGCTTCTCACCTTGTACTGAAACAAAGTTCATTCTTCCTTTTTCTTCATCCCTTCCGGTTGGTTTACCCGTTTCAGAATCATCACCGCAAATATCTAGCAGATCATCACGAATTTGAAACATCATCCCCATGTGTTTAGCTAGTCGTTTTAATTGCTCAATATGTAAGTCATCCTGCTGAGCTAAAATAGCAGGGATAACCAACGCCGCTTCTATCGCTAACCCTGTTTTGAAGTGACATATTTTTTCTAGACAACGTTGGTCGATGTGTTTACCAGATGTTTCTATATCCAATAATTGCCCTTCACAAATTGCTTGAGTGACATTCGCCGCATAGCTTAAACTTTTAAGGACAGCGGTAGGTGAGTGAGAGGTAATATTTGCTTGCACCTCAATTGCTTTCATCATTAGGTAAACTGAACCTAATTCTGCTTTAGCTACACTATTAAATTGGATATGTGAGGCGTTAGCGCCACGCCTAATATCCGCATCATCTTGTGAAGGTAAATCGTCTAGTATTAATGAAGCACTGTGCATATATTCAAGTAATTGATTAACACCGCGTTGTTGTTCGTCAGAAAATCCATATTGATCAATGGATAAAACCGACGACATTACCGCGCGAATGCGCTTGCCTCCCGAGGCTAGTGAATAATTAGCTACCTTTTGCAGTTGTGCGTTAGAAAAGCGTTTATGCGCCTCTACAGGCAACTGTTTTTCTATTAATGCTTTGTATTTCTCGTATTTGTTTTTGAATGCGTTTGATTGTTCGCGTTTTTTTGACAGCCAATGACTTACTTCTTTGCTGATGAGCTTATCAAACCAAACTTCTTGTTGAGGTTGTGATACGCGTTGGAGTAAGTCTATATTAAAATCTGTATTTGGCGTGTTTAGCATCACTTTGCACAAACGTTCAAACTCGTTTTTCCCTTTTGCACTAAATACTGACTGTAATGCGTTCATACTTCTTTCAAAAAATAAGGCTTTAATTTGAGGGTTATTTTTATAAAGCTCATAAACAAGGTAATAAACCACGGCCCAATAATAGTGGTATGGATTTTCAACGTCTGAGTAATTAGGTTTATCTTGGTGATAAAGAAACCACGTATAAGGAGTTAAATTTTTATCAGCTTTGTCTTCATCAATGTCTTTAATATCATCATTAAACTGATTATAAATACCAAAGCAAAACGTTCTGTGGTCGAAATGTTCATCTTGTTCGTGGCTAATAAGATCTCTGCTAACCAGTCTAGATGATGCAGATTTAATAACAACGGTGGTAAGTAAATCTTCTAACGTATAGTGCTTAGCATTTTCTAATTTTCTCTCTCTATCAATTGCTTGCGATTCAAAAAACATGCTCGCTCGACTAAAAAACAACTCACTTTGCTGTACATTTTTTAATAAAAACTCAAATGCCCATTTTAATTCAGCATAAATTTTTTGTAATTTCTCACTATCATTTTCAAACTTTGGATAATTAGCGACTTTTTTAGTGCGTAGCGTTTGTCGAAGTGTTTCAGTGAAAAGTACTTTGTCTGATTCAGACAGAAGCTCATTCGAATCCAATAAGTCATCAACGAATGGATAAGTTAATCCATAGGCATAGCCTAATTGTACTACTTCCATCAATTTATTTACGTCTGGTTTGGTTTCGTTATCAGTTAACACTAAATGATGAACCAAAATGCCTGCGACAATTTTAATTAGTTTTCTTAAACCTTCTTGGTTATTATTATTTTCAGAAAAATTAGTTTTTAACCCTGATATTTTGAGCATTAACCAGTAATAAGCTGGCTGAAATTCTTTTTTTGATAACCAAGGATGGAGTATTGAAAGATCTTGGTTACTAGATGTAGAGGTATAGCTGTTCTTTTCTATTTTGCTTACGAGTGAGCGAACAGTGTCATCAACTTTTTTCTGAGCCTGCTTTTGGTTTAAATCTAACCCAAGATCTCGTAAATATAAGTAAGAAATTGATTTAGTTAAATAAGCATCTAGCTCTTTCTTCGCACTCAGTTTTTCTAAAAACGACCATGTGTTTACATGCCCTTTGTTCAACTTTTCAACTAGTGCGAACTTTGAATGGCTATTTTTATAGTGACTCTTCCAATAAACTATTAAATCTTTATGTAGCCTGTTGTACGTTTTTGGATTACGCGCAAGATTGTGTATGGTACTAAGATACCAGCCCGCTTTTTTCTCCGCGAGTTTGTATTCTCGGACCCATGCCTTATTTGGCAATGTTGCTTGTATAGAATCAAGCTCTTTCAATTTATGATTAGTTTTCAGAAAAGGCCTCATTTTTTAATTTTTATAGGTATTAAGCAAAAGCTGTTCCTTAAGTGTATCTAATTGAAAATATTGTATTTTATATGTTTATGAATTAAATTCGTTAGTCAAATTTCTTAATCAATGGCATTTTTTACTATCCAAATAGTCATTATTAGCTTAAACCAAAATGGGTAATTATGATAATTTTGAAAAAAGTAAAAGAGAGAGGGAATGTTGGGCTAATAAAAAAGCCTGCTAGAATCGAGAGAAGATTCAGCAGGCCTATAAAGGACTAAACTAAAATTTAGTGACTATTTACGTAACCTTCTCATTAACAATACTGGTGCTGCTAATAAAGTAATTAAAATAGTTGCAGGAGCTGACACTTGTTTACTATCAATTATAACGTTGTCTATCAAATTACCAACAGATGATAATGGTGCAATTGAAGTAAACATGATTGTGCTAGTAGCATCGTTTGCTGTGAAATCACCAGAGAAAGTAGACCATTGGCCTTTTGTGTGATCATCAAAAATTTGTGAAAAAACATTCCCATTAGTAGAGAAAATATCTACTTTGAATGCTTCATTACTATTAGAACGTGCACGATAAGCGAAGTCTAATGAAAAGATGCCATTAGTAGTAGTGGTAAAGGTTTGGAAAAGTGTATGAGATACACCACCGTTTCTGTTTGAATTCAGCTCAGTTAGATTCGTCCCGTCAAAAGCTGCAAGCCCATTCAAGTTATTCCATAACTCAATACTTTCGCCTTGCCATCCGTTCACATTGCTTTGATTGAATAGTCCCCACGAACCGCTATTTAAAGTATTGTCTTCAAAGCTGCCATTGGTTAGTAAATTTGCGTTTGCTGCGATGCTAAATAGTGTTGCAATTGATACTACTAATAATTTGTTTAGTGATTTCATTTTATACCTCAAAACCTTGTGTTTAATTAAAATGAGACAGCAACTATTTGCTCTCATACCCATGGTTTTGCAATTGAGATGCCAACTTTTAAGTTGATGAATTGCTTGATCATTTGTTTTAGGTTTAACATGCTGATTTTAAGTTGTAAAAAATATTGACATAAAAATCAATGGGTTAGAAGGTTTGTGTTGATTTTGCTTTTATCGATTTTAGGTATTTTTGAGCATACGTTTAACAAACTCGTCAAATACCTCTGTCATCTCAGCG
>DDIL01000020.1 GCA_002338515.1 Glaciecola sp. UBA1851
AGGCCATAGTTTTATGGGCATTAATCAACAAGGGCAGGTGAGTGTTATTCAAACTTCCGGAAACCCTGACGGTCATATTATATTGCGTGGTGGAAAGCAGCCTAATTATGATTCTGTTTGCGTCGCCGATTGCGAAGAATCATTAAACAAAGCGGGCGTTACCTCTGCACTAGTGGTGGATTGCAGTCATGCAAATTCAGCAAAAGATTACCGCAGGCAGCCGCTAGTTGCTCAAAACGTTGTCAACCAAATTTTAGAAGGTAATCAATCTATTATTGGTATTATGCTAGAGAGTCATTTGAATGCTGGTAATCAAAGCTCTAATGGTAAAAAGCTTGATGAAATGGAATACGGTGTGTCAATTACCGATGGTTGTATTAGTTGGGATCAAACCAATAAACTCATACACGATACACGTGACAAACTCATCACTGTTTTACCATTAAGACAACAAAAACGTAAAATAGCGTAAGAGCCTAGTGCAAAGGGTATTTGCTCTTTGCACTTACTTCACCTAATTATATTTACTCGATTTTAACGGGCACAAGAATCGTACATGGCTAGTAATAATTCTAACACCTCAGGCCAATCTCAATCTAATAGTCAGCGAGTTGATGCTGAACCTTCTGTTTCTGAATCATCTGTTTCCGAACCCGCTAATTCAGAATCATCGAGCTCTGTCGCTAATAAACTTGCTGGTTATCGCCAGCAAATTGATAACGTAGATGCTGAGTTAGTGGCCTTATTGGCTAAACGGCAAGGCATAACGAAGCAAGTGGGTGATTTAAAACGATTACATAGTATGCCTATTTACGTGCCTGAAAGAGAAGCGACCCTTATTTATGAGAGACGAAAGCAAGCTGAAGCCTTAGGCGTATCAGGCGATTTGATTGAAGACGTACTTAGACGAGCAATGCGAGATTCCTATTATTCACAACATGCTAATTATGCGCGAGTAAACGATAAAATTAGTAAAGTAGTTGTGGTTGGTGGTGGCGGTGCGCTAGGAAAGGTAATAGTTGGATTATTTAGTAGTAGTGAATATCAAGTAACAGTGGTTGAAAAAGACACATGGGATAATCGTAGTGAATTAATGCAAGATGCTGATTTAGTGATTATTGCGGTACCAATCAATCAAACTCTTCATGTAATTAATAATCTTCCTGAATTACCCGACAATTGTGTTCTAGCCGATGTAACTAGTATTAAAACAGAGCCTGTACAAGCTATGCTTAACAAGCACAAAGGACCAGTGGTAGGTTTGCATCCAATGTTTGGTCCTGATGCGCCAGGTATGATAAAGCAAGTGGTGGTGGTGTGTGATGGTCGTCGCCCTGAAAATTACGCATGGCTAATTGAGCAAATGCAAGTGTGGGGAGCGCAAATATACGCTACTCAAGCGCAAACTCACGACAAAGCGATGGCTTTTATTCAAGTAATGCGACACTTTAATACCTTTGTTTATGGGCAGCATCTACAACAAGAAGATCCTGACTTAACTCAACTCATTGCATTTAGTTCGCCCATTTATCGATTAGAGTTAGCCATGGTAGGCCGTTTGTTTGCCCAAGCACCTTCATTATATGCCGATATAATCTTTAATAATCAATCGAATGTGGAATTATTAGAACGTTTTCACGAAAGATTTGGTCAAGCATTGCAGTTAGTAAAAAGCCAAAACAAAGCTGGTTTTATTGAATGCTTTAAAGAAGTAGAGTTATGGTTTGGTGATTATGCTAAACAGTGCTTAATTGACAGTAAACAAATGCTTTTAAAAGCTGACGATGGTCAGCTTTTGCGAAAAATAGATAAACTAAATAGCCCTAAGTAAATAGGGCAATAAATTTAATCTTTTTCAATTAATGCTTCTGTAGCCGCTATTCTAGTAGGTGATACTTCTTCTACCGGATAGCAACCTAATACTTTAAAATATCGCGTCATTCCACGCAGTTGATCAAACGCCATTTGCATTGGGCCATCTTCAATATTACCTTCAACATCAACATAGAACATTTCTTCCCATGGATTACCAGTAATAGGCCGTGATTCTAATTTGGTTAAATTAATATTGTTTTGTTTGAGCACAACTAGCGCATCACATAATGCACCAGGCGATTGTACGGTAGACATAATAACCGTTGTTTTAGCCGGCACTTGCAAAGGCACTTTGATTGAATCCGCAGCAACAACTATAAAACGACTATGGTTTTCTTTTTGATTCGCTAAATTAGATTTAATATCTTTTAGCCCATAAAACTTACCACTTTCAGCAGAGCCAATTGCAGCAACACTCTCAGACCCAATTTCACTGACTTTTACCATTGCATCTGATGTACTATCACATGTTTTTACTTCTACATTGCCAAATTCTGCAAGAAAGTGGCTACACTGCGCAAATACTTGAGGGTGAGCGTAAATCGTTCTAATTTGGGCGTTTGCAACACCTTCTGGTACTAACAAAGCATGACGAATAGGGTGAGTTAATTCTCCTATAATACTTAACTTAGTATGCTGTAATTGGTCATATACTTCATTAATACTACCTGAACTTGTATTTTCAATTGGTAGGACGGCAAAATCAGCTTCGTTTGACTCTACTTTATGAATAATTTGGGCGAAGCTTTTACAACCTATTTCAACTAATTCACCTGGTCGACGCGAGAAATATTTTTGTGTCGCTAAATAACTATAGGACCCTTTTTTGCCTAAAAACGCGACTCTGTTTGTTTTTAAACTAGAATTTGGATTGGCCCATTGATGCAACATACTTTGCTGTTGCAGAACGGAATCTTCAATAATAACTTGGAAAAGTTTTGTTATAAAATGAGGATCTAAACCGTGCTCTTGCCCTTGTTTAATTAGACGTAAAAGTAGTTGTTCTTCTCTTGCCTTATCTCTAACTGATATATTGTTTTTAACTTTAGTCTCAGCCACCTTTGCAGTTAGCTTTTGGCGCTTAGCTATAAGAGACAAAAGGTTACTATCGGTTTCACTGATTTGTATTCTGATTGAGTCTAATTCACTTGACGACACTTAAATTTCCTAGGTTTATAACTATTACAGTGGATGCGTTCGCCTATATTAGCATTCATTAAATGCAGTATTAATAAAAACAAACAGAATAGTGATGCGTTTAGAAGATTATCAGACGAAAAAGGTTAAAAATAACAATAATGCGGCAAAAGTTACATTAAACGCCTAAAAATCTACATTTAAACAGCATAATTTATATATAGCCTGAATGTAAAAAACGGCGGGCAATTAGTCAATCATTTATTAGTTTTAGTTTGTTTTTATTGGTCTAGTAGCCTAGCAAGAATACCTCTGACTTCCTCAGCTTCAAATGGCTTATCACATAATGCATTAACACCGGTTTGTTGAATGTTCGACATATGAGCACTTTCGCTTGATTCTGAGGTAACCATAATAATGGGAATATGTGTGGTCGCTGGATTAAACCTGATGTATTCCGACAACTCACGGCCATCCATTTCTGGCATGTTATAGTCGGTTACAACCAAATCATATTCGTTTTCTTTTATATGAGTCAGTGCATGTGCGCCGTTTTCAGCTTCAGTGATATGCTCTATTCCCATATTTTGTAACACTCGCTTTATATGGTTGCGAGCAAGTTTACTATCGTCAACAAGTAATACTCTCACATCTTTGATATCGAAAAGTGATAAGTCTAATTCTTCGCTATTTAAAAGCTGTAGTGAAGCATTGAGCCCTCGTTGTAAATGAATGGGTTCGAATGGTTTAGGTAGAATAGCGGCGACGCCTGATTGTTTAAATTTATCTAATTTGCTTAAACTGGTTTCACTTGACACTAACATAAAAGGCACACTTGCTGTATCGGCTCGTTCTTTCAGATGTGTAAGCACATCCAATCCTGTCCCATCAGCTAAATACATCGAACTGACCACTACATCGACATTGTTTTTGTCTATAGCTTCTAATGCCTGTGTCACATTTTTGACAATATCAACACCGTTGACGTCTTCTTGACTCAATAAGCGAGCAATAATTTTTGCTTGTGTATCAGATGGCTCTATAAGCAAAATATGTAGATCAGAAATGGATAGTTGCATATTTCCCCAGTTTAATTAGGAGTTTAATATAATGATAAGAGAGTTTATCCTCCGGCTAGCTTCACTTTATAACCCTTAGACTCAAGCAAACCTTTTAATTTATCTCTTACATCACCTTGTATTTCAATATTGAATTCTTTAACACTGCCGCCACAGCCACACACTTTTTTAAGCTCACTACACAGCTTTTTTAGTTCGTCACTTGCTAGCTCTAGCCCTTCAATTGAGCTGACGCCTTTACCTTTTTTGCCTTTGGTAATTCGCTTTATCCTAACTATGCCGTCACCCTTAGGCGGCGCTACAGATTCCTCAGTATTGTTTTTTATCCTACCTGTATCGGTTGAATAAACTATATTTGAGTTTTTCATGGAAAAAAATCCTTGTTCACATCTTATTACAGACGCTTAGTCGTCTTCCTATACAATATAAGTGCCAAGATCTTCAAAACAAGTCCTTCTTTTCAAAAATCTGAGATTAGGGCTTGTTAACCTTTGCTAGCAAAAGCCAACAAGCTCTTGGTAAATTATTTTTAATATCATTCGTTGATAAAGGATTAGCAATTTGAAACCGAACGCTCTATACTTGCTAAATCTTATTGAGACTTATTATCATTTACAAAATGGAGTCGTATTTAATGCCATTAGCTGTTCACAAATTATTTAATTCAGTATTACAAACAATAAAGTTGAACTCTGCATCTAGCAATAACTTAACCACTAAACGGGCGCTGACCAGTCTGATTTGTCTAATATCAATGCCATTAGCATCGTTTGCAGTTGTGGCTGAAGAAGTGAATGTTTATTCAGCCAGACAAGAAGCCTTAATAAAACCTTTATTAGATGAATTTACCGCAGATACAGGCATAAAGGTTAATTTAGTAACGGGTAAAGGTGATGCACTTATTGCGCGATTAAAATCAGAAGGGCAATTTTCGCCGGCTGATTTATTGTTAGTGGCGGACGTAGGTCGTTTAGTTAGAGCCAAAAGCATGGGCGTGACGCAACGTTTACCGCAAGAAGGTATTTTGGATATAGTGGATGCTCAATATCAAGATGAAGATGGACAATGGGTTGCCTTAACTAAACGCGCCAGACCAATCATGTATAAATTGGGCGAGTTTGACCCTAGTTCAATTACCTCGTTACAAGATTTGACCAAAAGTGAATTTAAAAATAGCGTTTGTATTCGATCATCTAGCAATATCTATAATCAATCAATGGTTTCAGCGCTGATTGAAATTTGGGGTGAACAACAAACACTCGATTGGGCTGAAGGATTAGTGAACAATTTTGCACGTTCACCTAAAGGTGGTGATAGGGATCAAATCAAAGCGTTAGTAGCGGGTCAATGCAGTGTCGCTATTGCCAACACATACTATCTAGGTGGTATGCTAGCGTCAAAGGACAAAGAGACACGTGAAATTGCACAGCAGGTAGGCGTGATATGGCACGATCAATCAGATGCGTCAAATGCAAACATGGGTGTGCATGTGAATGTATCGGGCGCAGTACTAACCAAACATGCAAAAAACATAAATAATGCAAACAAGCTTTTAGCTTACATGCTAACGAAAGATTCGCAGCAGTGGTATGCACAAGTCAACCATGAATACCCTGTTATTGAGGGTGTGGCATACAGTAAAGAGTTAAATAAATTTGGTGAATATAAAGCTCAAAAGGTAAACTTGTCAAAAGTTGGGCAAAACAATGCCAAAGCATTGATGCTAATGGATCAAGCTGGCTGGAAGTAAATATACAAATTATGGCATTTCGCCAAACCGTTATTCCTCAAATTAGAGCAAGCAAGCTAAAGCGTAAAAACTTTAGCTTGTTGTCTTTGAGTACCTGGTTAGTCACTGGGTTATTCGCGTTACCATTGCTGGTTGTGTTTACTAGTGTCCTAAATATTGAAGTGGATATTTGGTCTCATTTAGCACAAACCGTGTTATCTGAATATATAATTAATAGTCTTATTTTGGCTGTAATTGTTGGGCTAGGGTGCGCTTTCATAGGGACCTATTTGGCTTGGTTTATGGTGCATTATGATTTTTTTGGAAAGCGGGTACTTAGCTGGTTGTTACTTCTACCTTTAGCCATGCCTGCTTACATTATTGCCTATACCTACACAGGATTACTTGATTTTTCTGGCACGTTGCAATCAAGTTTAAGGCTGATGCTCGATGCGCCAACTAATCAGGCTATTTTACCTGATATTCGTTCTTTAACAGGGGCGATTATCATGATGATATTGGTACTTTATCCTTATGTGTATTTATTGGCTCGCACCGCTTTTAATGAGCAGTCACAACAATTTCTTTTAGTATCTAAATTAGCTGGATTAACGCAATTTCAGCATATTAAGCAAGTGGCATTGCCGTTAGCAAGGCCCGCAATACTAACTGGCGCTGCATTAGCGATGATGGAGGCACTGGCAGATTATGGTACCGTTGCCTATTTTGGAGTAAGTACCTTTACAACGGGCATATATCGAACTTGGTTTGGCATGGGTAATTCAGCCGCAGCGAGTCAACTGGCTAGTTTATTATGTTTGTTTGTATTTATACTGCTATATATAGAAAAAAGTAGTCGCAAACATGCAAGTCGATTTCAAACAGCTAAATCAAAATCTATCAGGGTTAAAAAGCTCACGGCATCTAAGTCAGCATGGGTATTCTTAATTTGCTTTATTCCTGCATTTTTTGGATTTGTTGTCCCATTTCTACAGCTTGCTTGGTGGTCAATTCGCTATTTTGAAGGCGGTGTATTTATAGAATATATGCCCCTGTTGGTGACATCGTTAAAGTTAGCGTTTGTATCAGCAGTTGTGATTGTATCTATTGCCCTACTCATTAGCTATTGCAAACGTGTGGTAAAAAGCAAAAAGGTAAATGTTGCAAGTCAATTTATTAGCTTAGGCTATGCCCTACCAGGTGTTGTTATAGCGGTGGGCGTGGTTCAAGTGGCTGGGTTTACCGACATCAAACTAAATTCGATAACAAACTACTTGTTTGAGTGGCAACCCGGCTTAGTAATTTCGGGTGGGATCACAATTTTAGTGTTTGCTTATGCAGTGAGGTATTTAAGTGTAGCCTTGCATAATACAGATACTGGCCTTGAAAGAATTAAACCTAATATTGATGAAGTAGCCATGAGTTTGGGTGCTAACAAGGCGCGTATCCTATCCATTCTGCATGTGCCTATGTTACGTGCAAGTATTATAAGTGCATTTATTTTAGTATTTGTTGATGTACTTAAAGAGCTACCAGCTACGCTTATTCTAAGGCCGTTTAATGTCAATACCTTAGCGGTAAAAGCATTTGAACTAGCCTCTGACGAACGGTTAATTGATGCCGCTTTACCTGCTATAAGTATTGTTTTAGCGGGTATTATACCGGTCATATTATTAACAAGAAGCTTGCAGAGTAAGCAAACCTGATTGAGGAAATTAACTACCATGGCCTTGTTGGCGCTTAATAATATTGATATCTCTTATGGCTCAACCCATGTTTTAAAAGATGTGAGTTTTGCGATAGAGGACGGCGAAATTGGCTGTATTTTAGGACCTTCAGGTAGCGGTAAAACAAGTTTGCTGCGAGCTATTGCTGGGTTTATAGATATTAGCCAAGGCAGCATCTATATTGCTGAACAATTAATGTCCAGTGCCAATGCTTCACAACCCGTGAATAATCGGCAAGTGGGGCTAGTGTTTCAAGATTATGCGTTGTTTCCACATTTAACTGTATTCGAAAACGTGATGTTTGGTCTAAAAAATATTGCAGATTTAACATCACAGCAGAAAAAAGAGCGCGCACAACAATATCTCAAATTAATGGATATTAGTGGGTTTGCTAATAGCTTTCCTGCAGATTTATCAGGCGGGCAGCAACAACGAGTTGCGATAGCACGAGCGATTGCGCCTGAGCCTAAGTTACTATTAATGGATGAAGCTTTTTCTAGTTTAGATCCCTTATTACGTGAACAAGTGGCACAAGATTTAAGAAAAGTCATAAAAGATTTAGGCTTAACTGCTATTTTAGTGACGCACGATCAAACAGAGGCGTTTGCTTTTTCTGACAAAATAGCAGTGGTAGCCAACGGTAAACTGCAACAATTTTCCACAGCCTACGAGCTTTACCATCAACCCAAAACTATGTTTGTAGCTAATTTCATTGGTGAGGGTGTATTCATTAACGGTGATTTAGTTCTGCAAAACAACGCGTTTTTTGTCAAAACATCCTTAGGAAATTTAACACTAGATCCACAACAAATAGATCAGCTCAAACAAAGCATTAAGTATGTAGAAGAAACGAAAATTAATGATTCAAATGAACTTAAAGTGATAAAAAGTGGATTAACAATATTACTGCGGCCAGATGATATTATTCACGACGATGAAAGTATCGCAAAAGCTATTATTGTTAAAAAGCAGTTTAGAGGGGCATTTATTCGGTACGAACTATTACTTAATCAATCTCAAGAGCGCATACTTTGTTTTGCCCCCAGCCACCATAATCATGAGATAGGGGAAACGTTTGGTATAAAAGCCGAAGTTGACCATCTTATTTGCTTTGCCACTAATTAAAAATAACAAGCCCTAAACAAGCGTTTAAAAAAGAAAAGCGCAGGTAGCCCACACTTAGCTATTCTGCGCCTTTCACCAGTCAAACTTTTTAATCTGTTTTTGCTTAAGATTTAACGAGATTTAAGCATAGTTGCAAATGAGAATCAATATCATTATCAAAAAGAAATTGTATTCTATCGTTTTGTCTATGACTAGATTGGTTTATAATTCTGCGCTTAATACATACTAAGCGAGTTTACAGGTTAATTAATCCCATATTGATATGGGTAGAGCAGAATAAATAATAGAAAAGCTCACTAACTTAAACTATTGTTTCATCAAATATAAAACGGGGCGTGAAAGCCATCGTTATTTCACAAAATTTATAGGAAAGGTTGTATCCATGCGCACCGACTATTGCGGAAGAATAGACACAAAATACTTAGAACAAACGGTTAGCCTGTATGGCTGGGTCAATAAGCGTCGTGACCTTGGGGGCGTAGTGTTTATTGATTTACGTGATCGTGAAGGTATTGTTCAAGTAGTTGTAGATCCTGATATCGCCGACGCCTTTTCTGTTGCGTCTAGCGTGCGTGCTGAATATTGCGTAGCTATTACTGGAAAAGTTCGTGCACGTCCTGAATCTCAAGTGAACAAAGATATGACAACAGGGGCAATTGAAATACTTGCAAAAGAAGTCAGTATTATTAACAAAGCCCCAGCATTACCGCTTGATTGGAATCAAGAAAACTCAGAAGAGCAAAGACTTAAGTTCCGTTATTTAGATTTACGTCGCCCAGTTATGACAGAGCGTTTAGTATTTCGCTCTAAAGTAACTGGCGCAGTAAGGCGGTTTTTAGAAGACAACGATTTTTTAGATATAGAAACGCCTATATTAACGAAAGCAACCCCAGAAGGGGCAAGGGACTACTTAGTACCTAGTAGAACCCACAAAGGAGAATTCTTTGCACTACCTCAATCACCGCAGTTGTTTAAACAGTTGCTAATGATGAGTGGTATGGATAAATACTATCAAATTGTAAAGTGCTTCCGCGACGAAGATTTACGTGCAGACCGCCAGCCAGAATTTACGCAAATAGATATTGAAACCTCATTTTTAGATGCAAGCGGGGTAATGGAAATTACCGAAAAGTTAATTGTTGGGCTTTTCAAAACCATGCTTGATGTCGATTTAGGTAAATTTCCGCATATGACCTATGCAGAAGCTATGCGACGATTCGGAAGTGACAAACCAGATTTACGTAACCCACTTGAAATTGTCGATGTGGCAGACGCGGTTAAACACATTGAGTTTAAAGTGTTTAGTGGGCCAGCAAATGATGAAAATGGCAGGGTTGCCACTATATGCGTGCCGGGTGGGGCAAAACTGTCTCGTAAACAAATTGATCAATACGCAGATTACGTAGGTGTTTATGGTGCCAAAGGCCTAGCGTGGATTAAAGTCAATGATGTTGATGCAGGTATAGAAGGGTTGCAAAGCCCTATTTTGAAATTCCTAGACGAATCGGCAGTGAATCAAATTTTATCGCTTACCAAAGCAAAAACGGGGGATATATTACTGTTTGGTGCGGGTGACAAGCAAACTGTTACAGAAGCCCTCGGCGCGCTAAGAATTAAAGTGGGTGAAGATTTTGAGTTGCTTGAAGGCGACTGGAAGCCATTGTGGGTAGTTGATTTCCCAATGTTCGAAGAAGCAGATGGCCGTTTGTACGCTTTACATCATCCGTTCACAGCGCCAAGTAACTTAAGTGTAGACGAATTAAAAGCCAATCCAAAAGAGGCATTGTCGAATGCTTACGATATGGTACTAAATGGTGTGGAATTAGGCGGAGGCTCGGTTCGTATTCACGATATGCAAATGCAATCAACGGTGTTTGAATTATTAGGTATTGAAGAACAAGAAGCACAAGAGAAGTTTGGTTTCTTGCTTGAGGCATTAAAATACGGCACGCCTCCACATGCTGGTTTAGCCTTTGGATTAGATCGGTTAGTGATGTTAATGGTTGGTGCTGAATCTATTCGTGATGTCATGGCTTTCCCAAAAACCACGACAGCGGCTTGTCCGTTAACGGGTGCACCGGGTTTAGCTAATCCAGAACAATTAAAAGAACTATCTATTGCAAGCATAGTAGAAAATAAAGCCGAATAATTTACGTGGAAATTAAGCGTCCTGAATCAGTACTGGTTGTGCTTTATAATGAGCATAGCCAAGTATTGGCCTTACAACGCATGGATGACCCAAGCTTTTGGCAGTCAGTGACGGGCTCAATGGAAATGGATGAAAGTCCGATGCAAACCGCGCTTCGTGAAGTGAATGAGGAAGTAGGCATCTCATTGATTGCTAACTGGCCTTTTGAAAACGGTTTAATAGACTGCAGGCGCGTTAATCAATATAGTATTCGAGAAGATTGGCGGCATCGTTATGAAATAGGTGTCACTACTAATTTTGAATATGTATTTTGTGCTCAAATTAGTAGCCAAGCTCGTATTATACTAACTGAACACTTGTCTTATGAATGGCTAACAAAAGAGCAAGCGATTGACAAAGTGTGGTCTCAATCTAATAAACTCGCTATTCAAACGTTCACTCCATCATTGTAATTATTAATAGGTAACGCTAATTCATGCAAATAATTCTAGGTATTGACCCTGGTTCGCGGATCACCGGATACGGCGTGATTGGCGTACAAGGCAGGCAAACAAAATACTTAGGAAGTGGTTGCATTAAAGTGATGGATGAACATTTACCCAAACGATTAAAAAATGTGTTTGATGGTGTGAGTGAAATTATCACTCAATTTCAACCTACTGTATTTGCCATTGAACAAGTTTTCATGGCGAAAAATCCAGATTCTGCTTTAAAACTTGGCCAAGCAAGAGGCGCAGCAATTGTTGCTGCAACTAACCGCGACTTAGAGGTATTCGAATATTCAGCAAGAGCCATTAAGCAGTCGGTAGTTGGCAAGGGCAGTGCCGACAAAGTGCAAGTACAGCATATGGTGACTCACCTACTAAAATTAAACAAAACGCCACAAGCCGATGCAGCCGATGCCTTAGCAGTGGCTTTATGTTACCTGCACACCCAACAAAGTATGATTAAATTTGCTGGTAGTGCTACTAAAACCGCGCGTCGACGGCTACAATAGTTAAAAAATTAAAAGAATAATAATATGATTGCGCAGCTTTCCGGCATTATCCTAGAAAAAATACCACCTGAAATTGTATTAGACGTGTCTGGTGTGGGTTATGAAATACAACTGCCCATGACGAGCTTTTACCAACTCCCTGATGAAAACCAAAAGGTCACACTTTTTACGCATTTTGTTGTGCGAGAAGACGCGCAGTTATTATTTGGTTTTGTTGACCGAATAGAACGTAGTTTGTTTCGAATTTTAATTAAAGCCAATGGGGTTGGACCTAAGTTGGCATGCACTATTTTATCAGGCATGTCGGCACAACAATTTGTTGATGCGGTTATGCACGAAGATATTACCGCATTGGTAAAAATGCCGGGAGTGGGCAAGAAAACAGCAGAGCGTTTAGTGGTTGAGCTAAAAGATAAATTAAATGATTTAGAAAATATTAAACCTATGGCTCCGATGCAAGGTGTAGTAAGTGCAACAACCAACCCCATTTTAAATAAAAAGGTGAGTGCCACTGAAGAAGCGGTAAGTGCATTAATGGCATTAGGTTATAAACGCAATCAGGCAGAAACCAGTGTTAAAAAAGTGGCCATTGAAGATGCAAGTAGCGAACAACTGATACGTGAAGCGTTAAAATCAATGGTATAGGTTTTTTCCATATAAATATGCAAAACCATATTGCTAACAAAGAGATAATTAATGATTGAGTCAGATAGTATTTTACGACCACAAGAGCAAAATGAAGATGCTGCTGTAGACCGAGCGATTCGGCCAAAAATGTTGCAAGACTATGCTGGGCAACAAGCGGTATGTGAGCAGATGGAAATATTTATAGAAGCGGCCCGAGCACGACAAGATGCACTTGATCATTTACTTATTTTTGGCCCACCTGGCTTAGGAAAAACGACGTTAGCGAATATTGTAGCGAATGAAATGCAGGTCAATATTAAAACAACCTCTGGGCCCGTGCTTGAAAAAGCGGGTGATTTAGCCGCGCTCCTCACAAACTTAGATGAAAATGATGTGCTATTTATTGATGAAATTCATCGATTGAGCCCTGTGGTAGAAGAGGTTTTGTATCCAGCAATGGAAGACTATCAATTAGATATCATGATAGGTGAAGGGCCAGCTGCGCGTTCTATTAAGCTTGAGTTACCCCCATTTACACTAATTGGCGCAACCACGCGCGCAGGCTCACTGACTTCCCCCTTACGCGATCGTTTTGGTATTACACAACGCCTTGAATTTTATAAAGTTGAAGATTTAACCAATATTATTCTCCGAAGTGCCAAACACTTAAATATGCAAATGCAAGAGGATGGTGCATTGGAAATCGCAAAGCGCTCAAGAGGTACCCCAAGAATAGCAAATAGACTGCTTCGCCGAGTACGAGATTATGCGCAAGTAAAAGCAGATGGTGACGTAAGTTCAGAAATAGCAGCGCTTGCACTCAATATGCTTGACGTTGATAAGTTAGGTTTTGACCTTATGGATAGAAAGTTATTAGTGGCAATTATTGATAAGTTTAATGGTGGGCCGGTGGGCTTAGAGAATGTTGCGGCAGCAATTGGTGAAGAAAAAGAAACCATTGAAGACGTAATTGAGCCGTTTTTGATACAACAGGGTTATTTACAACGCACACCTCGGGGGAGAATAGCAACGGATAGCGCGTATTTACATTTGGGGTTTGATGTACGTGATAAATAGATTTGACGATTAGTTAGGCAAAAAAAAGCCCACACACTGTGCGGGCAAAATAAAACGGAAGGGATTCAACATGAATTAATATATGCCTCAATTCATGATGTGTATTGTAGTCAAAAAGTTGCCTAAAACAACTTAAATAAATTTAATTTATGCATTAGTAATTTTGATGTGTAGATAAAACAGGCGAAACTTTAAATTATTGTAATAATAGGTTTTTATCATATTTTTAACATAATTTAATTTGCTTTAACAAAGCTTTGGATAAATATTTTTTATATGCAAATTAGAATCTATTATGAAGATACTGACGCAGGTGGGATTGTCTATCATGCGAACTATTTAAAGTATTTTGAGAGGGCCCGTAGTACTTGGGTGCGCGATTTAGGTATAAAGCAACAGGCTTTGTTGGAACAATCTATCGCTTTCGTCGTCATAGACATGTCTATTCAGTTTAAAGGCAGTGCAAAGCTAGATGATTTAGTGACGGTTACATGCGAGTTATTGCAAGCTAAAAGAGCTAGCATGTTGTTTAAACAAGACATTTTACTAGATAATAAATTATTGGTTAGTGCAACTGTGAAGGTTGCTTGTGTGAATACCAAATATGCTAAGCCAATGGGAATACCCACTGAATTAATTGATGCAATTGATAAAAAGAAAGGAAATGCCTAAGTGAATTCTGAAATGACCGTGTTAGGTTTGTTTTTACAAGCTAGTATTTTTGTACAATTTATAATGGTTTTATTATTAGCAGCCTCTGT
>DDIL01000103.1:0-29058 GCA_002338515.1 Glaciecola sp. UBA1851
CACGAGTCTCAGGCTATGTTCACCCCCTCTTTAGTGTGAGAGGGTATTTGTTGTTTTTTTTTTGTGTGTTTTGGCAATTTCTTCCCAAGTAAATGGGTTGGTTGAAAGTCGCTTCTCCCTTTTCTGGGTCGGTCATAATGGTTGCTGGGTTAGAGTTAACCAATATAACCCTGTACCCTTCTTCTCTAAGTGCTTTACATGCTTGTGCACCTGAGTAGTCGAATTCACATGCTTGGCCTATTACAATAGGACCAGCACCAAGAATCAAAATGCTTTTGATGTCAGTACGTTTTGGCATAAAACAGTTTCCTATTGTTTAGCTTGAGTAATTAATTCAATAAAATGATCGAACAAAGGCGCAGCATCATTCGGCCCTGGGCTCGCTTCTGGGTGTCCTTGGAATCCAAACGCTGGAGCATTGATTAACTCTATACCCTGTAAAGATTGATCAAACAAAGAAACATGTGTCACTTTAATTGAGTTTGGTAAGTCTGATTCGCTCACAGCGAAACCATGGTTTTGGCTTGTTATCATCACTTTACTTTCACCTAGGCATTTCACCGGGTGGTTAGCACCATGATGACCAAACTTCATTTTTTCGGTTTTAGCGTTTGATGCTAATGCTAATAATTGATGGCCTAAACAAATACCAAACATAGGAATTTGTTTTTCAATAAATGTTTTGATTGCAGCAATTGCATAATCACATGGCTCTGGGTCCCCAGGACCATTAGATAAGAAAATGCCATCAGGATTTAGTGCCAGCGCTTCTTCTGCGGTAGTTTTTGCCGGTACAACGGTCAATTTGCAACCACGTTCGACTAACATTCTTAATATATTAGACTTAGCGCCAAAATCATATGCAACAACATGATAAGGCAAGTTGGCTTGATTAACAGCATATCCTTCGCCTAGTGTCCAAACAGAGTCGGTAAATTCATATTGCTCTTTGCAGGTAACCTGTTGCGCCAAATCCATTCCTTTTAGGCCAGCGAACCCCTTTGCTTCATTTAATGCAAAGTCAATTTTTTGCTCTATATCATCGCCAGGCTCTAGCGTAATTAGGCAACCATTCTGCGCGCCTTTATCACGTAATATACGAGTAAGACGACGTGTATCAATATTGGCGATACCTATAATATTATGTGATTTTAGATAATCATCGAGTGCTAGTTCATTTCTGAAATTACTAGCCTGAATGGGTAGATCTCGAATAATTAGACCTTTTGCCCAGATGTTTGATGATTCAACATCTTCTTGGTTGGTGCCCGTATTACCTATATGAGGATAGGTTAAGGTAATGATTTGCTCAGCATATGAGGGATCGGTGAGAATTTCTTGATAGCCGGTCATTGAAGTATTAAATACTACTTCACCAACACTGCTACCTTTTGCGCCAATCGAGATTCCTTTGAAAATAGAACCATCAGCGAGTACTAACAGGGCAGAAACAGCCAAGTCAACCTCCTAAAAAGTAGAGATAGCTAGGATTTATTGCAACTAGCGCAATAAAAAAACGCGTAAGCGTTATTTCCTAAAAAAACGACGCTTAGTATCTTTGCCAGTGTTTAATTTAGTAAAACGGAATACTGCTTTAAAGCCAATAAAAACGATACTTGTTTATACTAAACCTGCAATAAAACAATCATTACATAAATTATTTTTGGCAAATTCTGCGCATTATATCTGACAAGCTTTATTAGGTCTAATAGTTTTTTAAAGTTTAGCAAATTACTTAAAATAAGGCTTTAACTAAGAAAACACGCAATTCAACCTAAAAGTATATATTTAGATTGAGGATGCTTGTAAAAAATAGTGGCTAAAATTGCTTAATTTAAGTGAATTAACTATAAAGCTTTGGAGAACGTTAACGTTTAATGTGTATATCAAGCAATTGGTCACGCGTTTTGAACTAATGTTTAAAAGCTTAGTTTTTAGCTAGCCCTAATACAGTTTGCATAGAATACAAACCTGGCTGTTGGCTATGAGAATCTAACCAATTCGCGGCTTTAAGGGCGCCATTAGCAAAAGTTAAACGGCTACTTGCCTTGTGGGTAATTTCAATACGCTCACCAATGTCAGCAAATAATGCAGTATGCTCACCGACAATATCGCCGGCCCTTACTGTTGCAAAACCAATAGTTTTATGGTCTCTTTCACCAGTATCGCCCTCTCTACCATATATAGCGCATTCATTTAAATCTCTACCAATTTCATCAGCAATACTTTCGCCAATTGCAACTGCTGTGCCTGAAGGTGCATCTTTTTTGAAGCGATGATGGGCTTCAATGATTTCAATGTCACAGGTTTCATGCATAACTTTAGCAACGGTTTTTACAAGGTTTAGCATTAAATTAACTCCAACACTATAATTTGCTGCAAATACTATAGGTATGTGTTTTGCCGCATCATCAATTAAGCTCAGTTGCGCCTCGTCTAATCCAGTTGTACCAATTACAACAGGCTTTTTGTGAGCAACAGCCGTCTTTAAGTTATTTGCCAAAGCACTTGGTAAGGTGAAATCAATAATGACATCACATTGTTCTATTGAATCAGATGATAGAATATCGACTTTTAGGTTTTGTTTAGCCACTCCCGCCAATTCGCCCGCGTCCATACCAATAAAACTAGAACCGCCTCGTACACTCGCAAATCCTAATTCTACGTCTGAATGTTGAGCAGTTGCTTCTATCAACACTCTACCCATTCTTCCATTTGCACCTAAAATACCGACTTTTATCACTTCATAACCTTTTATGCTAATTACTAAATTTCGCCTATTATGTATGATAAGACTTCTTCGAGCAAAACTACATAATACCCTTGCGTATTATACAAAGAATGGATTTTAAATTTATGCAAAAACATAAAGTCTGGGATATACCTATTAGACTATGCCATTGGGCAATTGTATTACTTATTATATTTCAATATTTAAGTGCTGAGATACTCGACGATTCCATTTTACCCAACCCAATTCAATGGCACTTTTATGCTGGCTACACCATTTTAGGGTTAGTTATATTTCGAATATGTTGGGGATTGTTTGGAACATACTATGCTAAATTTAAAAATTTTATTGTCGGGCCAAAAACCACCTTCAATTATTTATTTCAAAATTCAAAAAATGAAGGCAGGACAACAACATATCTTGGGCACAATCCTGCGGGCGCATTGTCTGTAATAGCGTTATTAAGTTTAATCATTACACAAGCAATAAGTGGATTATTTATAACCGACGATATATTTCATGACGGACCCTATTATGGGGTACTAAGTGATAGCATGCAGGATACGATGAATTTTATTCATCATAATGCATTTAATGTACTATTAGGGTTTATAGCATTTCATATTGCTGCGATTATTTTTTACAAAATAGTGAAAAAACAATCACTAACGTCAGCCATGATTACTGGCTATAAGAAACAGGCCGATTCAACTAATTCAAACTTTGTAAATAAAAATAATAACCCCTCCTCTTTTCCTTGGATTGGATTTATTCTAAGTTTAATAATAACAGGCATTATTTTATATGTGATATTAATTGCGCTGGTTCCTCCCCCAACAGACGACTACTATTATTAAGGTATAAAGCGTTATTTTTAGATATGATGAGGTGGTAAGTATGCCAATTAGCGTCAAAGCTAACTGGCATTTAGTACTTTGGTTTAAACCGACATGTTACTTATGAGTTAATCAAAATCAGCTTGTAGTACCACTCTATACCTAGCTTTACCCTCTTCTAAATGACTGATTGCATTATTTATTTCACTCATTGGAAACATTTCAACCATAGGTTTAATGTTGTGTTGAGTCGCAAAACTTAGCATTTTTCTAATGACATCTGGGCTACCTACAGGCGAGCCTGAAATACTTTTCTGCCCACCAATTAAAGAAAATGCACCTACATTTAGTGGCTCTAACGTCGCCCCGACAAAATGTAAACGCCCCTTCGGTTTAAGGGTAGATAAATACAAATCCCAATCTAACTTAACATTGACCGTAGAAATGATGAGATCAAACTGACCGTGAACAGATTCTATCTGCTCTTTATCTTTTGAATTTACAACATAGTCAGCACCCATTTGCTTAGCTTCATCAGCTTTGTTATCACTAGATGTAAAAGCGGTTACTTTACAGCCCCAAGCATTTAAGAACTGCAACGCAATATGGCCTAAACCGCCTATGCCAATAACAGCAACGCTGTCTGTAGGTTTGATGTCAAACTGAACTAGCGGATTAAATACAGTAATGCCACCACAGAACAACGGCCCGACTGATTTTATGTCAATCCCTTGCGGTAATTCCACCACGCTTGTTTCAGATGCTTGAACATACTGGGCGAAACCACCTGCTCGGTGCACAATGGTAGGTTGAGCTGAAGCACACAAGTTGTGATCACCGGTATCGCAGCTTGAACACGCTTCACAATAATCTGCATGCCAACCCAAGCCTACTAAGTCGCCTACTTTATGTTTGCTAACGGCATTTCCTACTTCAGTGATTTCACCCGCTACCTCATGACCCGCTACTAACGGATACTGAGACATCCCCCATTCATTGTTTATCATAGATAAATCTGAATGGCATACTCCACAATAATGCACTTTAATTTTCACAAAGTTACTGGGTAAGTCAGGTAATGAAAGTGGTTGTTTTTCTAGTTTTCCGCCGGCTTCTTTTGCTGCATATGCTTGCATAATTTTACCTTTTTATGATTCTAAGGACATTGAAAAATGTACCTAACAAACAAAAATAGACTTTTAAAGAAAGCAAATATATTTCTTTTATGCATTCTCTAAAGTCTATATTTAATTAGAAGTTTTATGGCATTAAGCTAGTGCTTAATACCATTTACAAACAAATCATTAGTCTTTCTTAAACTTGTCATGACAGGCCTTGCAAGTAGAGCCTAAGCTGCCAATGCCACTTCTAAATTTGGACTCTTCATTGTTTGCCACTAACTCTTGTAAATTAGTAGCAGCTGCAACCATATCATCAGCTTTTTCTGAAAAGTCTTTATATTCTTTCCAAATAATATCTTTCGAACCCGTTTCAACATCATAACCTGTCGTCTCTAAGGCGAAATAGTCATGCATCATACCACCTAAGAACTCGATTCTTTGGGCATTTAATGCAATTGTATCCGCATCCATTGGGATATTCCCCTTTGCCATTGCACCAAGTGGACCCATGTTGCTTCTAACAAGTTGTAATAACGATTTTCTGAAAGTTACTGCGGTCGATGCTTGTTTTTCACTATTCGCTTTCGGCTTTTCGCTGTGGCTATTTGCCGACACATAAAACGAACTTAACGTTAATGTTGTAGATAATATTAGTAATTTGGTTATTATATTTTTTCTCATGGTTATCTCTTTATTATAGGTGAAGAAAAGTGCTCAGGGTTCGAGTCAAGTATATGTGGGTACGCATCACATTCAATTAACGTTTAATAACATTAGTCAATAAATACTGATAATGAAATATTGAATGCGAAAATATTATTAAATAATATATTAGCTGTTTGAAAATGGGTTTCCTGCTTTCGCAGGAATGTCGGGGATTAGGAGGTTCCTGCTTTCGCAGGAATGACAGGGATTGCAGGAATGACGGGGATTGCAGGAATAACGGAGTACATGAGATTTTTGGTTGGCGCTAATGTTCGTATCACGCGCTTGTCATGCTCGCAAAAGCGAGCATCCCCTTAAAAAGCGCATTATAGTCGAGTAATATATGACATTCTATGATGATTTAGGAGGTTCCTGCTTTCGCAGGAATGACTTTTTAATAGGCTAAAACAATAATTATTAACTAGTTAGTTAAGTCATCAAAGAACTTTTTAACTCCATCAAAAAAACCTTTCTCCTTTGGACGATGTTTTGCTGCTTGTCCATTAATAGACGTTTCGAATTCTTCCAACAATTCCTTTTGTTTCGATGACAAATTAACCGGTGTTTCTATCACTACTCTGCATAATAAATCGCCAACACTGCCACTACGAACAGACTTAACGCCTTTGCTTCTTAATCTAAATAGTTTGCCTGTTTGCGTTTCTGGCGTAACTTTTAGCTTTACTTTACCATCAAGTGTTGGCACTTCAATTTCGCCACCTAATGCGGCAGTAGTAAAGCCTAAAGGTACTTCGCAATATAAGTTGTTACCTTCACGGGTAAAGATTTTATGGTCTCGAACATTTACTTGAACATATAAATCGCCTGCCGGTGCTCCGCTCTCACCTGCTTCACCTTCGCCCGACAACCTAATTCTATCACCTGTATCGACTCCTGCCGGCACTTTTACAGATAACGTTTTAGTTTTTTCTACACGACCTTGACCACGACAAGAGGTGCACGGATCAGAAATAATTTTACCTTTACCAGAACAAGTTGGACAGGTTTGTTGCACAGCAAAGAAACCTTGGCGCATTTGTACTTGGCCAGCCCCTTTACAAGTAGGGCAAGTAGTAGGGGATGAGCCTTTTTTCGCACCCGAGCCATTACATGGATCACATTCCACTAATGTTGGAACACGAATTTCGACCTCTTTTCCGCGTACCGCTTCTTCTAATGACATATCTAGGTTGTAACGTAAGTCAGAACCCTGTCGAGCTCGCGAACGACCGCCTCCTCTTCCGCCACCAAAAATATCTCCGAATACATCACCAAAAATATCGCCAAAATCAGCATTGCCCCCACCGAAGCCACCTGCGCCGCGGTTGGGATCAACACCAGCATGGCCGTATTGATCATAAGCTGCGCGTTTTTGCGGATCAGTCAATACTTCATAAGCTTCTTGAATTTCTTTAAACTTTTCTTCGAGTGATTTATCGCCCTGAGTACGATCAGGATGATACTTCATAGCTAACTTTTTATAGGCTTTTTTAATTTCACCTTTATCAGCGCTTTTACCCACGCCTAGTACTTCATAATAGTCTCGTTTAGACATAAACCACCCACTGAAACTCGTTGTTCTTGTGTAATATTTGTATTTTCAAAGCTTGCGTTTTTACCGATGGAAACTATGTGTTTTGGTGTAACGCATCTCTCTTACGAAAGAAAGGCGCAACATCGTTTGAAGCCGCGCCTTTATAGTAGAAGTGTAATTAACTTCGTTTATTTTTTATCGTCTTTAACTTCTTCAAACTCAGCATCAACAACATCGTCGCCTGCTTTAGCATCATCACCTTGGGCAGCTGAAGCTTGTTCTTCACCTCCTGCTTGCTGTGCTTTTGCTTGAGCCGCTTCCATTAATGGCGCTGAAGCCTCTATCACAGCCTGACTTTTCGCCTCAATCTCGGCTTTATCATCACCCTTGCGAGCTGTTTCTAACTCATCAAGTGCTGCTTCAATTTTTGCTTTGTCGTCAGAACTAATTGCGTCACCCGCTTCTTCTAACTGAGTTTTAGTTGCATGGATCATACCATCAGCTTGGTTTCTAGCTTGAACTAACTCTTCAAACTTCGCATCAGCATCTTTATTTGCTTCTGCGTCTTGAACCATTTGTTCTACTTCTTCATCGCTCAAACCTGACGACGCTTTAATCGTAATCTTCTGCTCTTTACCTGTATCTTTATCTTTTGCTGATACGTGTAAAATACCATCTGCATCAATATCAAAGGTTACTTCAATTTGTGGTGTTCCACGTGAGCCCGGACGGATACCTTCTAGGTTAAACTGTCCTAAAGATTTATTTCCAGAAGCTTGCTTACGCTCCCCCTGAAGTACATGTACTGTTACTGCTGACTGGTTGTCTTCTGCAGTAGAGAACACTTGTGACTTTTTAGTTGGAACAGTTGTATTCTTCTCAATTAGCGCAGTCATTACTCCGCCCATTGTTTCTATACCTAACGACAATGGTGTAACGTCTAACAACAACACATCTTTAACGTCACCTGAAAGTACACCACCTTGTATAGCAGCACCTACTGCAACTGCTTCATCAGGGTTAACGTCCTTACGAGGCTCTTTGCCAAAGAATTCCGTTACATATTTTTGTACTAATGGCATACGGGTTTGACCGCCCACCAATATAATATCGTTAATTTCACCTACGCTTAAATCTGCATCCGCAAGAGCTTGCTTCAACGGCTCTAATGATTGTTTAACCAAGCTTTCAACTAACGACTCTAATTTAGCGCGCGTTACTTTAATTGCCAAATGCTTTGGACCTGACGCGTCAGCTGTGATGTAAGGCAAGTTGACTTCAGTTTGTTGTGCTGAAGAAAGTTCAATTTTCGCCTTTTCACCCGCTTCTTTTAAGCGTTGCATGGCAAGAGGATCTTTACGTAAATCAAAACCTTGTTCTTTTTTAAACTCATCAACCAAGTAGTTGATCATACGGTTATCGAAATCTTCACCACCTAAGTGAGTATCACCATTGGTCGCTAGTACTTCAAACGTATGTTCACCGTCTACTTCGTCAATTTCAATAATTGATATATCAAACGTACCACCACCTAAGTCATAAACCGCAATGGTATTATTACCTTTGTTTTTATCCATGCCATAAGCAAGAGCCGCTGCAGTTGGTTCGTTAATAATACGCTTTACTTCTAAGCCAGCGATACGACCCGCATCTTTTGTTGCTTGACGCTGAGAATCGTTAAAGTATGCAGGAACGGTAATCACTGCACCTGTCACTTCCTCACCTAAGAAATCTTCAGCTGTTTTTTTCATCTTTTTCAAGACTTCAGCAGAAATTTGTGGAGGAGCCATTTTCTGACTATTCGCTTCCACCCATGCATCACCATTGTCAGCTTTCATGATTTTGAAAGGCATAATATCGATGTCACGTTGTACTTCTTTGTCTTCAAAACGACGACCAATTAAACGCTTAATAGCGAATAAAGTGTTGTTAGGGTTAGTCACTGCTTGGCGTTTTGCAGGCTGACCCACTAATGTTTCACCGTCTTGTGTATAGGCGATGATAGAAGGCGTTGTACGATCGCCCTCTGCATTTTCAATTACTTTTGCTTCTTTACCGTCAAGTACTGCTACACATGAGTTAGTAGTACCTAAATCTATACCAATTATTTTACCCATTTGATATCTCCAAAATTCTTTTTGTTACTCACTTCATGATTACTTAGTGGGGTTATTAACCCTATTTTCAATAGGTGATTTATGAAAAATTTATATCTTTTTTATTTATGAACAATGACTTTGTTTATCATTCGTTCTATACACTCTTTATTGCAACAATTTAAGCTTGTGTATCAACTTTACTGCTTGAACCACCCCTTGATACCATTACCATCGCAGGTCGCAAAAGCCTGTCATTAATAAGGTAGCCTTTTTGCATTACCGCTATAACAGTATTAGCTGGTACTTCATCATTTTCTTGCATAGACATGGCTTGATGCTGGTCTGGATTAAACGCTTCACCTTGAGGATCTACAGACTTAATCCCAAACTTATCCAACGTACTAAGAAGTGATTTTTGAGTCATTTCCACCCCTTCTAAAAAGGGCTTAATTACTTCATTTTCTGAATCTACTGCGGTAATTGCGCGCTCTAAATTATCAACCACGGTTAACAACTCGCCTGCAAATTTTTCAAGTGCAAACTTTCTTGCTTTATCAATTTCAGCTTGAGCGCGTCGTTTAGCATTGTCGCCATCGGCCTTTGCTCTTAACACGCTATCTTTTTGTGACTCAATAGTATGCTCGGCTGCGCTTAACTTCTTCTCAAGTTCATCTGCATAAGCCTGCCAGTCTATTCCAGCTTGCTCGTCTGATAATTCTGCCTCAACCTGCTCTACTTCTTCAGAAGATTCGACCTCATTTATCGGGTCTGCAGATACATTTTCATTCTGCGTTTGGTTGGTTTGATTCTCCTGCTCATTATTAGCAGCTTTGTCTTGATTCATTGGGATCTCCAATCTATTTCACTTGAGATTAACTGTTGCGTAGTTTATGGGGGTAGTTTTAGATGCTTCAAGGTAAAAATTTCAAAATTTTGAAATTTTTCTTACACTTTAAAACTTAGCATTTATTAGGTATTTGGATAGTAAGTATATTTTTAACTTACAATCAAGCATGAAACACCTGTAAAAGCAGCTTAAGTGACTGTTTTCGATAAATTATACTTGCAAGCGACTATATAAAGCGTATACCTTAGAACAATGCACGATGCCTTAGTTGAGAGTATATGCAATATAAAACTGTTGGACTCATTGGCAAACCAAGCCACACTGCCACAAACGCGAGTTTAAGTGTGCTGGTAGAAGAGCTTACTATGCGTGGGTGCAATATTCTTATCGAATCACCTATTACTGATTCTATTGACGATAAATCGCTTCACGTTTGCGAAATGTCAGAAATAGGCGAAAAGGCAGATTTAGCCATTGTAGTAGGTGGTGACGGTTATATGTTAGGTGCCGCTAGAATATTAGCTGGCTACAAGATAGATGTTATAGGTGTAAATAGAGGAAACTTAGGATTTTTAACAGATATTAATCCTGAAGACATCACTCGCCAACTAGAACTTATCTTCGCAGGTAAATTACACAGAGAAGAACGTTTTTTACTTGAAGCAACCGTTATTAGCGGCGGTGAAAAAGTTAGTACACATACTGCTATCAATGAGGTTGTACTGCATCATAGTAAAGTTGCCCATATGATGGAATTTGAATTATATGTAGGCGATGATTTTGTGTTTAGTCAACGTTCTGACGGCCTTATAATAGCAACGCCAACTGGCTCTACGGCTTATTCATTGTCAGGTGGTGGTCCAATTTTAGTCCCTCATTTAGATGCCATCACATTAGTACCTATGTTTCCACATTCGTTAAGTAGTCGTCCCATAGTGGTGGATGCAGACTCACCATTGTCTTTGAAAATTTCTCAGAAAAACTCAGACAATGTGCAAATTAGTTGTGATAGTCATGTTGTGATTGATATATCGCCAGGCGATGAAGTGTTAATTCGCAAATGCAAAAACAAACTTAGTTTGGTGCACCCTCCCGAGTACTCTTATTTTAATGTGCTGCGGACCAAACTAAATTGGGGTAGTAAGTTGTTTTAACTAGGGCTTGTTTATCTTTCATAAATTCTGATCTTTACTAAACAAATAATACTGTATATATTATCAGTGTTATCTCAATTTTTAGTGAAGAATAAAATGCTTGTACATATCGCGATTAAAAATTTAGCTATTGTTAAAAAAGTAGATTTAGCATTAGAAAAAGGCCTGACTGCTATAACAGGTGAAACTGGCGCAGGAAAATCAATTGCATTAGACGCTTTGGGGCTTTGTTTAGGACATAGAGCTGAATCAAATATGGTTCGCGAAGGCTCAGATAAAGCCGAGGTTGTTGCGCATTTTGATATTGCTAACGTGCCAAAAGCTAAATCTATTTTAATTGCACATGAATTACTCCAAGATGATAATCCAGATGAGTGCTTTATTAGACGAGTAGTAAGCCCTGAAGGCCGTTCCAAAGCTTTTATTAATGGTATACCCGTTAATTTAACCCAATTAAAAGAATTGGGCGCTAGTCTTGCTTTGATTCACTCGCAACATGCCCATTATCAATTTCTGAAATCGGACTATCAACGAGACTTACTCGATGAATATGCACAACATAACAGTTTACTCGCCAATACCTACACAAGTTTTAAAGAGTATAAATCTGCCTTACATCAACTAAATGAATTAAAAGAACAACAACAATATAGGCTGGAACGTAGTCAACTATTGGCTTATCAAGTACAAGAACTAGATGAATTTAGTATAGGCGAACACGAGTTTAGCGAATTAGAAGCGTCATTTAAAAAGCTGAATAATACACAAGCATTGGTGTCACAGAGTCAAAGCGCCCTATTCTCACTAAAAGATAATGACGATACTTCCGCTCTAGATTTGCTTAATAAAACAATAAAGCAGGTTGAAGAGATAGCGAGTATTGATGATAACGTGCAGGATATATTGGAAGCCCTTCAAGGTGCGCAAGTTCAAGCTGAAGAAGCAGCCAATGATCTTGCTAAATATTTAGACAATATAGAAAGTGATCCAGAAACATTAGCTGAAATAGAGTCGCGATATAGTAAATGTATGGATTTAGCACGAAAACATCAAGTTGAACCCGAATTGTTGTTTCAAACGCACATGCAATTGTCAGAAGAATATCAAAGCTTAATTGGTAAAGAAAATAATTTAGCTAGCTTAGAACATAACTTGGCAGAGTACTTAACTGAATATAAATCAGCTGCCAAGGCATTAAACAAGTCTAGAGTAGCGTCAGCCAAACAACTTAGTAATGAAATTGAATTGTCGGTTCGTGAAATGAATTTGCCTCATGCTCAGGTTAACGTGAATGTTGTTTCTAACACAGACGCAGAACCAACTAAACTTGGTGACGATCAAGTACAAATTCTATTGTCAGTCAACCCAGGGCAAAAACAAGACTTAATGGAAAAAGTGGTATCGGGAGGCGAACTCTCTCGCATAGGACTAGCGCTACAAGTTATTTCATCTAAAGAAGGTAAAATACCAACTATGGTATTTGATGAGGTTGATACCGGCATAAGTGGACCAACTGCAGCCTTAGTCGGTAAATTATTGCGAAAGCTAGGCACGAATATTCAAGTTGTGTGTGTCACGCACTTACCGCAAGTAGCGGCCAGCGCACATAACCAATTATTTGTCAGTAAAGTTACAGATGGGATCACTACTGAAACTCAATTGTTGAAACTGACCAAACAAGAAAGGGTGAATGAAATTGCTCGGTTACTTGCTGGCGATGAATTAACAAAAACGGCTATAGCAAATGCAAAAGATTTACTAAAATCGTAAACACTTTTATTTTTCACGAACCATTTAATACTTGAATGGTCATAGCTTACTGCTGTAGGATGCGTTCGCATTGTAAGTGGAGATAATAAAAAATGAGAAAAGTTTATGCCAGCATTATACTCGCTGCCTGTTTCGTTATGGGTGGGTGTTCTGATTGGATTTATAGGATAGATATACCCCAAGGTAACTTTCTTGATCAAAAAGATGTGGATAAACTTCGTGTCGAGATGAGCAAAGAACAAGTAAAATTTGTACTCGGTAATCCTGTTGTTGCTGATAGCTTCGATAATAATACGTGGTACTACATTTATGATATGAAGCGTGGCATGAGTAAACGAGGCGAAGATATTCGTCGTGAATTAGTTATCCACTTCGAAAATGGACAATTAAAGTCTATCTCGGGTACCTTTGAAGAACCGGAAGAATTTAATACACCTTTAGATTCTTAACAGAAACGTAGGTTTTGATACAAACCTACATGGTTAAATGTCTATAGTTTAATTGATGCGAGAAGGGCTTTGGCTTCTTTTCGCTCTTCTGAGTTTCCTTCTTTCAAAACTTGCTCTAATAACTCTCTTGCCGCCTCTGTATCTTCCATATCAAGATAAACTTGTGCCAGATCTAAGTTGCCGGACTGATCATTTTCTAAATCTGTATCAATAAAGTTTGATTCATCATTGGAAGATGATTCGGATGCATTAAATGAAAGATTCCCTAAAGACCTTTCTAAATCTAAATCAAGCTCATCGTCTGTTAATGCTTTCCCTGATTCGCTTTCTTTTAACAAATCATCGACATCTACAAAACCGTCATCTGCTAGTTCAGGCTTTGTTGTTAGTTCGTCTAAATCCAAGCCTGCTTCTTCTAATGGGCTTGATTTGGAGCGAGGTGTGTTAGCAGACTCTTTTTCTACATCATTTTCACTTGTGCCTTCCGATGACAATTCACTTAACATATCATCAAAATCGTTATTATCTAACTCATTCAAAATATCATCTTCAGACGAAATTTCTGAAGCAAAATCGGTATCAGATATAGTCAAATCGTCTATATCTAGCTCTAGTGCAGATAAATCCAATTCGTCGAAATCGGTGACTTCTGAATCTTTTTCATTAGGCGTTTGAGTTTCTTCGTCTACCCAATTATCAAGATCTGGTAACGTTGATAATACATCTTCCTCAGCCTCAACTTCTTGCTTTAATTCAATTTGTTCGTCTTTAGCTAAAGAGCCATTATCACTTTGCTGTTCTGCCTCTTGTGGCAGCGCTTCTTGATCAGTTACCCGTGTCTCTTTTGATTCAGTCGTTTCTTGAGGCTTATCAATAGCAGAATCTTTTTCTTCTGCCTCTGATAAATCTGATGTAAAACTAGGTATATCACTTAAAAACGCATCTTCATCTACATTGTCACTTCCGGTCGTCTTATCAGATTCAATCGTGTCTTCATCAAGTAAAGCATCTAGTTCGTCTGAATCTTGTGATAATTCATCTAGTAACTCTGATGCTAATGAATTATCGTCATCTTGTTCTAAAAGCGTTTCTATTTCATCATCAGATACAGCGTCAGCAACTTCACTTGATTCTTTTGCAACGTGCTCTGTTTCTAGCTCATCATCTATCGATAATTCACCTAAAAGACTATCGAGTTCTTCGCTTTGTGAATCTTGTTCTGTTAGTTCATCTAATAACTCATCAGCTAAACTATCTACTTCATCTAGTTCATCTGATACAGACTCAGAGGTTAAATCAATTTCATTCGCTTCTTGCTGCTCAAAAGTGTTCGTTTCAACTTCGTCCAATTCATTGGTAAGATCAATGTCATCAGATTGAGTTTCGCCAGCAGTTTCAGTGTTTTCCGAATTAGTTTGTGTTTTTAAAGAATCATCATCGCTGCCTTGATTTTTATCTGTATTCGATTCATTCCCTTCTAAATCAAAATCTGCATCTAAGTCTAGTTCAGATTCAAGCGATAAATCTGACTCAAGCTCATCACTAACCCCATTATCTAGCTGATTTAAAATATCATCAGCTAAATCATTTATTTTTTCATCTTTTTGTTCAATCTGTTCTTCAATTTGACTTAGCGTTTTGTCATCAATTTCACCCTTATCGTCAAGTTCAATACCTCGAGGAGTATCGCTATCAGAATCATCTGAATCACTTGTTAAATCAATTTCAACATCGTCAGGAGCGGTAGCCAATTCAGACTGATTTTCGTCGACTAGATCATCTATGTCTAAATTACTATCATCTAATGCAAGATTATCAACGTCCGATAGTTCGCTAATATCAGACTCTGTAGAGGGCTTATCATTACTTGGTTCATCTGGTACTAGCATGTCGTCTAAGCTGTCTAACTCGTCATTTAAGAGATCATCATCTAGATTATCAAGCGCTTCTTCTGACGCCAATTCATCCGATAAAATATCATCCTCGTTTCCATCGTCAGCTAACTCAGCTAGCAAATCGTCAGAATCGTTGTCAATGGCAGAATCAACCTCACCAATAACTAAGTCATCATCTACTATGTCTTTCGTAGCAGTCTGAGGAGAGACCGGACTGTCTTCTGCTACAGGGGCTGGTGCTGGCGTTGTTCGGCGTAATAAAAATATAGTTAAACCAACCAACAAGGAAAGCGTTACTACACCCATTATAATAATGATAGCAATAGGTGAAGCAAGGTAGTTCAAAACTGAACTTGATTGAGCGTCAATTCTTTGTTTTTCAGCAGACTTTACTAATTCAATAATCTCAGATAGCTGCGCCATTTGTTCATCAATTTGGCCTTGTAACTGAGTTTCAACTGATTCAGTCAGCAGTCGATTATTTTCGTCGATAATTTGCAGTTGTTCAGTTAGTTTTTTGTTTTCTTCAATTAATATCTCTACTGATTTTATAGAGTCACTTACTTGATCCTTTAATTGCCCAAACTGTTCTTGCTGTTGCAAACGCACTGCATTTAGTTGGGTTTGAAGTTGTTGTTGTGTATTTGATAAATCTGACTGACTAGCAACATTGCTAGGTGTTACAACAGGAGATTGAGGAATGTTGTTAGTAGTCGGTTGAGCTTGAGATGTCTGTGTCGAACCTACCGATTGTTCGTCTTCTAACGCTTTCGCTCGTGCAACATTTACATCAACGCGGGCTATATAAGGGTCACTAGGAAGTTGGAGAGTTGCTCCACTAACCATCTTATTGAAGTTGCCATTTTCAAACGCTTGAGGGTTAAGCTCATAAATGGCATACATAGTTTGGTATACACTAAATTGGGAGCCTTGCTTATAACGACTCGCGATACCCCACAACGTATCATTGTTGTCTATTGGACCATAGACCACACCAGAATAAACTTGTGTGTTGTCACGAGGCCCTTGTATTTGTGAGGTTTGAGACTGTGAAACAAAAGATAGCGAGACCAAACACAACCCAAAAAACACAGCATAAATGCTGTGTTTTTTATTATTTAAAAAGGCTAGAATTTCTTGGTAAAGCAAACTTACAGTCAATTTCAATTTAGCTAAATCCATCACGTTAAATCGTTGATTGTACTATGTATCGACCAAGACGCTAAATGGTTTATAAATAGTCTTTTATCAGTGCTTCTGCAATTTGTACACTATTTGTAGCTGCACCTTTGCGAATATTATCAGACACTACCCACATATTGATGCCATTTGGATGCGAAATATCATTTCTAACACGTCCAACATGAGTATCATCGTTACCGCTAGCACTACAAACTTGAGTAGGAAAATCCTCTCTATTTTCATGTAACTTTATACCTGGCGCATCTCTTAGCAAGTTTTTTACATCTTCTGCATCAATTGGTTGGCGGGTTTCAATATGAATTGCTTCACCATGACCAAAAAACACCGGCACACGAACAGCCGTTGGGTTAACTAAGATGCTGTCGTCGCCCATGATTTTGCGCGTTTCCCACACCATTTTCATTTCTTCTTTTGTATAATCATTATCTAAAAATACATCAATTTGCGGAATCGCATTAAACGCAATTTGTCTAGAAAACTCATCGCCTGTTACATCTTTTCCGTTTAACAATTGAGCTGTTTGGCTAGCCAAAGACTCCATTGCACTTTTTCCTGCACCGGATACAGACTGATAAGTACAAACGTTTATACGTTCAATACCTACTGCGTCTTGGATGGGTTTTAAAGCAACCATCATTTGAATAGTTGAGCAATTTGGATTCGCAATAATATTACGATTTCTAAAATCAGCTAAAGCTGAAGCGTTAACTTCTGGCACAACTAATGGGATATCTGGTTCGTATCTGTAGTGTGACGTATTATCAATTACCACACAGCCAGCATCAGCAGCAATAGGCGCAAATTTTTCAGAAACTGAACCACCTGCAGAGAAAAACCCAATTTGAACTTGCGACCAATCAAAATCATCCGCATTTAGTACCGTTAGCTTTTTGCCTTTAAAATCTATTTCACCACCTGCAGAACGTTCACTAGCAAGTGGATACAACGTATCAATTGGAAAGTCCCTTTCTGCCAGCAAATCCATCATTGTTTGGCCAACTAGGCCTGTCGCCCCTAATACCGCGACATTGTAAGCTTGAGACATGTTTTATCATCCTATTTAATGTGAAGGTCTGCTGTCGTTAGAAATGATAAACCCTAATTTTCGTAGTAATTCGTTAATATTATTGTTGAGCGAATACAAAGGTAACGCACTGAATTCTCTGCGAATTGGGTATTTCTGCCTTAACTCGGCTATTGATGTAGATTGTGCCATGTGCAGACGAAAAACTCTATCATCATTTTGTACTACATAAGCTAAATTGCATAAATTTTTGATGTTTTTTTGCAAACCGAAGGAGAATGCATCATTTAAGCCCATAGAAACTGACAATTGGTCCATTAATTCAGCGGGAATATTGACATCAAATTCTGGTAACAATGGCGATAATGTTTTCGTTTCAGGCAAATTTAAAAATTGGCAAATCGCCTGATAAAGAATATAAGTGCCTTTCGCTTTACCTTCCAAAGAATGACCAGCAATATGAGGGGTAGCTATTCGTAAATAAGGTATTAATGCTCTCAAAATTTCAGGCTCATTCTCCCATACATCCAATACGACATGCGGTGTACAGTCTGATGATTTACTATTAAACATATTAAGTAGCGCCTTATTATCTATCAACTCCCCCCTACCCGCGTTAATTAAGTATTGTTCTGAACTTAATTCAAACAATATTTTTTCGTTAAATAAGTGTTTGTTATTAAACTTTGAAGAAAGATTAAGTGGTGCATGGATACAAATAATATCGGCTTGTAATACATCATTAAAACTAGCAAAGCCGCCGTTAGATTCAAGCAAAGTTTTTGCATGCATACCTAATGCCTGAGTTTGCCAGAATTGACTGTCGCAGAGCTCAATAACAGATTGCTCATGTTGTTCAGCTAATGGTGGATCATATATTTTTATCCTTGCTCCTAATGCTGCCATAGCTGAGGATACTCTGCTGCCCACTTGTCCGAAACCAACAACTGCTATAGATTTTTGGTTAATTTGGAAATTGTCTTCAATAGATAGAGCAAGAACGGTGCTTGTAATATATTGACATACAGCTTGTGCATTACATCCAGCAGCATTAGTCCAATATATTCCTCTTTTATGAAGCGCTTCTTTATCTAGATGATCAAAGCCTGCAGTAGCCGTTCCAACAAACTTTAAGTTTGGCATATAGTCTAATAATGATGAACAGACTTTGGTGGTTGAACGAATAAGCAGTATTTCAATATCATGTAAAAAACGATATTTTTGAAGATTGCCTTGAATGTTTTTTAAATCTAATTCACCTGCATTAAATAATGTAACATCTCCCAATGGTTGAATGAGGTCTTGCCAATATGGCATGGCACTATCAATTAATATCTTCAATTTTAGCCTTTCTATTGAAATGTATAATTCATTAAAAACATTGTGATTACTTCAGTTACTCTTTGTGGCATTTCAATTTGTCACTATTTTATACAACATTAGCATCATCTACCACGCGCTATAACTATACCATTAAGAATAATGTTAGAAATTTTCTAGGATTTATAATCTGGACTCATTCTATCTAATTTTCTAAGTATACCAGGCCATGCAAGTTGTCCGCCCGCAGACTTTGTAACTTGAGCAGCTTGTGCACGAATTCCATCTAATATAGGTTGTGGTATTGAAATTAGTTTTTGATTGGTAGCTTGCGCTTTTAATTGAATTTCACATGCGCGCTGCAACAAAAACATAAATAAGAAGGCATCGGCAATGGTGGATGCGCAGGTTAGCAAACCGTGATTACGCAATATCATAAAATTAGATTGACCTAAATCGGCTACTAATCTTACTTTTTCTTCAGGATTCAATGCCACGCCTTCATAGCTATGATAACTAATAGAGCTAAGTGCAAACAAGGATTGCTGACTGTAAGGTAGTAGTCCATCTTCTAATACAGAAATTGCCACCCCTTCAGTTGTATGCAAATGCATCACACATTGCGCGTCGTCGCGTGCCTCATGAACAGCACTATGAATAACAAAACCAGCTGGGTTAATGTCAAATTCAGACGCCATGACCTTGTTTCCTTCAAGGTCTACTTTTACTAAGCTTGAAGCGGTCACCTCTTCAAACAACATCCCATAAGGATTAATTAAAAAATGATGCTCAGGCCCTGGCACTCTTGCAGATATATGCGTAAATACTAAGTCGTCCCAACCATAATGCGCAACCATTCGATAGCAGGCTGCAAGGTCAACTCTTGCTTGCCACTCTTCCTTCGATACTTGTGATTGAATATCTGTCATATATTTACCATTTAAATGTCAGTTAGTTACTCAAACGAATAACGCTATTTCTTATTTTACCAATAACAACATACTGAAAGCGTAAATACCAAAAATTAATAGTAATAGGTTCTATAAATTACTTTGATATGACGGATACAAGGCTATGCACGAAGTGATTTATGTCACTAAGCCTAAAATCGAGACATAAAAAAACGGCAGTGATGATGCATCAGTGCCGCTTTGTGTAAATTTTATGAGCTATTGTGTGTAGCGCTTAAATACTAAGCTAGCATTGGTGCCACCGAAACCAAAACTATTCGACATAACTAGATCTAGATTAGCTTCTGTTGGCTTAGTAATAATGTTCAAACCTTTAGCTGCTTCATCCAGCTCGTCTATGTTGATTGATGGGCAAATAAACCCTTCGTTAAGCATTAGCAGAGAAAAGATGGCTTCATGCACACCCGCTGCCCCTAACGAATGACCAGTTAATGATTTTGTGGCACTAATCGCTGGGCTCTCTTCGCCAAATAATGCTTGGATTGCTTCCAATTCTTTCACATCACCAACAGGCGTTGACGTGCCATGAGTATTTAAATAATCAAGTGGTTGGTCAGTATCTTTTAGTGCCATTTTCATACAGCGAATGGCACCTTCGCCGCTTGGCGCTACCATGTCGTAGCCGTCAGATGTCGCTCCATAGCCTACAATCTCACCATATATCTTTGCGCCTCTGGCCAATGCGTGCTCTAATTCTTCTACAACAACCATACCGCCGCCGCCTGCGCTAACGAAACCATCTCGGTTGGCGTCATAAGTTCTTGAAGCGACCGCTGGATTGTCATTATATTTGGTCGATAAAGCGCCCATTGCATCAAACTGACCAGACAACGACCAATGTAACTCTTCACCGCCACCGGCAAAGACCATTTTTTGTTTGCCTAGCTGGATCATTTCTAGTGCATTACCGATACAGTGAGCACTAGTTGCACAAGCTGAAGATATAGAATAATTCACACCCTTAATTTTAAAGGGTGTAGCCAGACAAGCCGAAACTGTGCTTCCCATACAACGCGTAACCATATATGGGCCAACGCGGCGCACACCTTTATTTCGCATGATGTCTGCTGAATTAACTTGGTTCTCTGAGCTTGCGCCACCAGAACCTGCAATTATACCGACATCTTCACTTGAATAAACATCTTCAGTTAAACCTGCGTCTTCAATAGCTTGCTGCATTGATAAATAAGCATAGCTGGCTGCATCGCCCATAAAACGTAATGCTTTGCGGTCAATATGTTCTTTTAAGTCTAATTTACAGTCACCCCAAACCTGACTTCGTAAACCAGCTTCAGCAAATTGCTCAGAAAAAGTAATGCCAGACTTTCCATGACGTAGCGATTCTGTCACTTCTTCTTTGTTATTACCGATACTTGATATTATTCCTAAGCCAGTGATGACTGCTCGTTTCATTTTGCACCTTTCATGATTGGTTTGTTTTAGACTTTATATTTGACACAGATTTTTACTTAAAGCCACAATTATATATTCTAAGCGTTAGGGATTACTCGCCTAATGAATTCTCTTCTATGTAGATCATACCTATAAACGTGTCGTAACTGGTCTGCTCTTTAACTACGCTGTTGCGATTACACAAACTTTACTAATTTAAAGCACTTATGTACATCTACATTCGATAATGTGTCACAAATCATTTATTATTTACAGTTTTTTGTACCCTTGATTTTAACTTTTACGACTACAACTTTGGTCGTTTTATGTCACAACGTCTCTATTATTACGATTTACAATAGGCAAAAATGAAGCTTACTACAGCCAAACTACGGTTTAATGAACATAATACGCCCGAATCAAAAGACTTTGGTGATTTGTATTTTTCAAATAGAAGTGGCGTTGAAGAATGCGATTATGTTTTTATTAATGGTAATCGACTTTGGCAACGTTGGTTAATTACTCGGCAATCTTGTTTCCATATTGCCGAAACAGGATTTGGAACAGGTCTAAACTTTTTTAGAGTTGCTCAGCTATTTATGCAATTTAGACTAGCCAACCCAACTCATACATGTACTTCATTGCATTTCTTTACGACGGAAAAACATCCACTTGATGTAAGTGATGCTATTCATGTGCACCATTCATGGGAACAGTCGCTCCTTTTTGAACATAACTTTGAGATAGATTCAAAAGTAGCGCAAATATTACAACCTGAAAGTAATTTAGATATGTCGGGCTGCCAAGCTATAAATATGGCCAAAACTCAGTCTGCTTTACTCGAATTGCAGCAGCGTTTTCTAGCTGATTATCCTAGCCCAATCATCGGCACGCACAGACGACATTTCCAAAGCTTATTAAAAGACTGTGAGTGTAATATCACGCTAGATATTATGTATGGCGATGCGATTGAGTCGTTCACCAATATGTATCATCAGTGTTTTGAAAAACCGCTTATAAATGCTTGGTTTTTAGATGGGTTTGCACCCAGTAAGAACCAAGATATGTGGCACAGTCAATTATATGAAAAAATGCAGAAACTTAGTCAACCTAATGCTTCATTTGCCACCTTTACTGCTGCAAGCTCAGTTAGACATAGTATATTAAATCAAGGCTTTAATGTTAGAAAAAGAAAAGGGTTTGGCCGTAAACGAGAAATGTTAATTGGAACAATTAATAGCGAAAACATAACTAAACTCAACCAAAAACACTCACCTAAAATAGCTAAAACGCATTCAAATGCAAGTGAAGCACCTTACTATTCTCGCAAAGGCTTGGTAAATCATAATCACACAATTTATACAATTGTAGGTAATGGCTTAGCTGGCGCAATTACGGCATATAAATTGGCAACCCTTGGATTGAAGGTAGAACTCATTTGGCAAGGTGATATCCCGGCTGATGGCGCTTCGGGTAATCCAATTGGTGGATTTTATCCGCAACTAAATGCTCAGCACAATTATGCAAGCCAAATACAAATATATAGTTTTTTATACGCCCAACACTTTTATAACAGTCTAGCCAAGCAACAGCCTTTCAAACACAATTGGTGTGGTGCTTTACAAATTGGCTTTAATGAAAACACTCAAATTCGCTTACAAAAAATGCAAGAGAAAGCGTTATGGCCAAGCCAAATAGCACATATTGTTTCTGCTGAGCAAGCCTCTGACATAGCGCAAATTGATGTGCCGTATAAGTGTTTATTTCTGCCCAAAGCTGGCTGGATTTCACCACCTAGTTTAGTCAATTCATGCATTGAGGCGGCAACTAAAACAGGCAATCTAACACTTATAAATAATCATAAACTGCTAACATACACTCCCAAGCACGAAAGCGTTGAATGCACATTTTACAATAAAACGATTAGCAAAGAAGTTGTGCAAAATAAGCATAATCTAATATTAGCAATGGGAAGTGAATTAACTCCTATGCTTGATTCAGTTGTTCCGCTGCGACTGACAAGGGGACAGGTTGAATTAGTAGCTAGTCAACCTAGCATATCGAATTTAGCCACATTGCTATGCCATAAAGGCTATTTCACGCCGTCTGTTGATGGTTATCATGCTTTGGGCTCTACTTACGTAAAAGGTGATACTAGGACCGACTCGCGCACTAATGAGACAGTTCAAAATTTTGAGACACATTTAAAGAGTATAGATAAAGCAAATTGGAAGGACAGTTTAGCGCAATTACAAAATGCGTCTAATAATAAATCAAGGGCGGCTATTCGATGTGCGAGCCCTGACCATTTGCCTGTTGTAGGCGGCGTACCTAGTGCATATCAATTTCATGAATTACAGGATTTATACAAAGCATTACCGGTTCACAAATACCCTGAGCCAAGCTATGAGCCTAATGTGTTCGTATTAACTGGTTTAGGATCTAGAGGATTAACTACCGCTCCTTTAATGGCTGAAATATTAGTATCGCAAATTTTGAATCAAGCACTTCCTCTGCCTGCAGAGTTACTTCACACACTTAGCCCTAATCGATTTATTGTTAGGTCGCTTATTCGTCAACAACAATGGAATTAATATGAGGCTAATTGTGGCTGAAGTTGCTCAATTATAAGGCTGGGGATTAATACACTGCCTGAAGCCACAACCCTATTAGTATGCAACGACATAATACGAGCGTTAATAAATACACCATCACTACGCTCAATCATGGTGGCAGCCAAAACATGATCCATCACTTGTTTGCTGGCCAATTCACGAATGTCTCTTGCAAAGATTAAATCACCCTTACTAGATACCTCAATTGCAGGCATTAGTTTATGGTCAACAATATTCAATCCGAACTGTTGTAATTCAAGAATAGAATATTCCGCTAGTTGATTACCCAAAACAGTCGTGTTTTGAAGGCTGTAATCTAACTTAACAAAAGAGGTAACAGCAATAGATGCATGCGGAGACAATCCATTTGCATTTTTAATTAAGTTCATCGCCAATTGCGACGCATAGTCATGAATGCTCTTATGCGTGAATCGTGCTTGATAGCTGTTTCGAATACTTTGCATATTTGGCGCAATTGAAGTGTCTATTGCAACGCTTGCCGACACATCTCCCTTATACCCTGATAATGTAATATCATTGTTTGAACGCTCCCTAAAATCTACTTCACCTGGTGTATTATCCAATACATCAGGTGTAATTTTCCCATTTGGCATGCCCAACTTCCCAGACAATTCATTTTGCTCTCTCAATAAATCAGCAATTGTTTGAGGTGGTTGATAACCTGCCATAAACAATTTACCTGCTGCGCAACCTGTAAGAATGGCAACGAACAAACACACACAAAATATTTTGATTAAAAAGGAATATTGCATTTGCAGTTTTAAATGATAACTAAAAGCCATGCTACTCTCCTCGTATTATCCTTACACCATCAACAAACTCACGTTGACTCGCTGAACTACTTGGTAATAATGCATCCACGATGTAGTAAGGAATAAAAGTTTGTGCGCTGGCCACAACAACATTTGATCGCATTCCCAACATACGCGCATTCACTATAAAACCACCTTGATGCTTGGTCATAGTTCCCGTCAATACATATTGTATGGGCGTACTGTTTTTAAGCTCTAAGAAGTCTCGTGATAAAACAAAATCGCCGGTTTCTGTCACCGTTATGAACTGCGTTGCTTTGTATTCCACAACTGGCATTCTAAATTTATGAAACTCATGTACGAATGACTCCGCCATTTGCTGACCCAATAAATTCGTTTCTTTTAGGTCGCTATCTAATAATGAGAAGTGTGTTACCGCCACAGGTGTACTTTCGGTCACATATTCCATATTGGTGACTAAATCTTGTGCCATATTTCTTACATAATCGCCAACATGTTTAGTTAACGGTTTCGCTTGATAAACGCCAGCAGCATTAGACATATAGTGCGGCTTGTTAATAGAACCAAACGCGTCACGCTCACCATAAGCAATACTTTCTTCCTGCAAAGTAGATTGGTCAGTATCATTTCTCTTTGAATCTGTGTGGTCATTGCCAATATTGATAATGCTGTTACTTAACTGATTCGTTGCTTGTTGCTCTGGATTAGTTTGAGACTCTTCGTCAGAGGCGGCAAAGTATTGCTCTAATGACGGCAAAGAACTGCAACCAGACAACACTAAAAGCCCACTAATTACTAATATATATTTCATTTTCTTGTCTCCAATTTTTCATCAATTGCTAGCGCTTTTCTGTTCTATATAGTTGCCCATTTCGCAACATCACTTGTTCGCTTTCCCAAAATAAGTCGATAGGGAAAAAACCAGTAGCAGCTGCTACCACATCTTTATTTCTGACGTTAATGACACGCGCGTTTACCATTGCTCCGTTTTGCTGAGCAGTAATAGTACCAGTAATATAAAAGTCTACTTTTTGTTGCTCAGAAAGATGCGTCAAGTCTCGAGACAATGCGCGGTCGCTATCATCTCCCATAATAATGGCATTGGTTGCTTTAAAGTCTTGAGTTATAAAGCCTCGACGCACAGCCTCAGTCATTAAACCTTGCTCTAATTGATGGCCTAATAGCATTAATGGCGATTGTTCACTGATTTCAGTACGCATATTTGTTACTGGTACAAATCCAGCGACTGCGTATCGATGGTGACGGTCAACTCGCATGTTGCTAAATAGCTCCTGAGCCAAGTTAAAGGTGTGTAGTTCTGCATTACCTAAATTTAGCGGAGCTTGGTTATTAACCTCTTCATTTTCGCCAAATAAACTTATGCAACCCGATAACCAAATGGCTAAAACACAGAGTGAAAAATAGCGTGTACAGGGTAATAAATGTTTAAATTTTATTGTCATTGCATCATGCCTTATAGATATAAATGCATTCGTGAATGCTAGGCATTTTGCAATATTAATACCAACAATTGGCAAGTATGAATTGGGAGGTGATTTTTAGAGGAAGGCGCAGGAAGAGATAAACTTAGATTTTGGCAAGAGAAGAAAGCATCGACTGAACCTGGTTAGCGTCTTCGCCAATTAACTCTTCATTATTTATAGCTTCGGTTATAGAGTGATTTAACTTTAATAAAAAATCAGCCTTAACATCCGAAACATTAATATTATCAAGTGAACCTGCCGACAATTGACCAAGGCTAGATAAAAAGCCAGCAACCACCACAGAAAAATGACCATGAATGTAACTAGCAACAAAAAGTTCTTGTTCTGAGCCAGAATCAATAAAACTATCTAAATAAGCTTCTTGTTCATCGATTACTTCTTCAATACCTGAAATCAAAGCTTGTTTGTATTCTGAGCTATTCATATCATTGGTGCTTCACATTACCGGTTTCATTATTTGAAAAATCACGAATAAAATACAAAACTTCATCTTTATACCCGCTAATAACAGATATAGGGCCAGCTAACTGACTATCAAGCTTTGTATCACCGGTATCGGATATTAACCCTCTATTTTCAAGTGCGGCAAGCTTTGCTTTTGTAGCCACAATCAACAAGTTTTGTTTACCAACCTGTTTTATCAACTGTGGTGACAATTGCTGATTTCCTCGTCCAAAAACATGACCTTGTCCACCAATAGCCGTAATAACTAATTTTGTTTTATGACCGTCAGTCATTTTCAATAAATCGGCCGCAGTTAAATCACTTGCAATTAACTCACCGTTTTTAACTACGTCAACTCCTAACAAGGTATTTGCTAAACCAGCACGTTCCATTATAGCATTTACCGTACTGCCAGAGCCCATCACAAAGTATGTATCAGGCTCATCTTCCATTATCTCAATAATATAATCACTGATATCATCTAGGAGCAATTCGTCTGATTCTTTCCCCCCCATTTTAACGGCCTGTATATAAGCTAATTCATGAGGGACTAACATTTCGCCAAAGTGTTTTGATTTTACTTGTCCTTGTCTGAACAAATTCTCATCAATATCTCTTACTTCAGCTCGGTTGAGTGATACTAATTCACCTTTGACCACTTGAGATAAGACCTTTCCAGCCGCTTGCGGTGTAATTGCATATACGCCACTATGTATTTTACAACCTGCGGGCACACCTAATACTGGGCAAATATCTTGTGCCACTTCACAGACATTTCTGGCTGTACCATCGCCACCTGAAAACAATATAAGGTCTACATCGTGTAACAATAGTTGTTTAACAAGTGCCAAGGTATCTTCTTTTTCCGTTTGGCTGAACTTTGGCGTGTGCACCACTTTAAAATTGAAACCTAGGGCTTCACAGGTATTCTCACCCATATCTTTTGCGCCGGTGTACACAACAATATTTTCTTTTATATCTAAACACTCACTCAGCGCACCATTTGCTTTTTTCATCGCGAGTTGCTCAGCACCTAAACCTAGCGCCTTTTTTCTTGTTTCTTTGCCATCACTGCCTTTTAAAGCCAATGCACCACCAATACCTGCAAACGGGTTAATGCATAAACCTAATCTAAACTGCCTTGTTAGTGCGCTTGAAGGTTTTTTATTGGTAGTTTCAGATATATCTGATGTTTGCGTCATGATGCCTCTTCAATAGGCTTAATTAAGCGGGATAAATTTTGCGGTTGATAATAATCAAGTAAGGCATGAATGAATATTTGTGCACGTTTTGGAAAACCTTTTTCAACATAATGGTTTAATTGTGCTTTAACTTGTTCAAAAAATGCTATTTCTTGTTGTTGTAATTCATCAGGGCTGATGGCTTTTCCCGTTTCCAAATTATCTACACTCACTCTAAATTTTGTATCACTGGCTAAACAAAACGCATATTCGAGTGCCTGAGGTTTTATTTCTGCTTGTTGAAATGCTTGTTGTTGAGCTTGCGTTCTGCCATCAGGGGCATACCAATAACCGAAATCGAGTAATTGCCTCCTATTTTCTCCAGCAATACACCAATGCGCAATTTCATGTAACGCACTTCTGTAAAAATCTTGACGATAATAAATAACATGATGAGTGTGGGTATATACCGCTATATTAGGTTTAACGTGCTGCGCTGCGTTACTTAACCCTTTAGGAATATAAACAGGCTCATCTGCATCACCAACTAGCAAGGTACTATGACTGTGACCAAAACACTGATTAAAAATGGTTTGTAAATCTGTATGCAAATGTTGTTTCATTACTACTTTGATTGCCAATGATGTTATTTAACGAAGAATATAATGAATAGTTTGAAAGCTCAGTTATTTCAATCGTACCCAGCTAAATAAACTAATATAATCGCTTGGTTGAATTTTAACGTATTTTAACTGTCATTTATACTTAACCGGAAAATTACCCAATCACTGAATTAAAGGTGTGAATAAGCGTATATGAGTGAAGAGATAAGTAGTTATGAAGCCTTTGCATGGCAAAGACCTTTCCCATTTATTAGCCAGTGGAAAATAGAGCCTGAAAGCATTGATCATTATTATCATACAAATAATACAGCTTACTTAAAAAGACTAGAATCCCTCGCTTGGGAACATTCTAATGCATTGGGGATGAATTTTGAAAACTACAGAGACTTAGATAGAGCCATGGTTATCACAAAACATGAATTAAACTATCATTTTGCGACGCATCTAAATGATGAATTAGCTGTTGCTACATGGATTACACATTGTGATAAGAAGTTTCGCTTAACACGCTTTTTTGAATTTATTAATGTTTTCACACAAAAAACAGTATTTACTGCCACAACCGATTTTGTTTGTGTATGCTTAAGCTCTGGCGCACCAAAAAGAATGCCGAAAGAATTTATTGAAGTATATAGCAATGCGAATCAAACAACGCTGTTGGCAGACATTGGCGCATAGCCTGCTATGCTGTTTGGTTAATAAATTAGTCATACTCGAGGGCTAGTCATGTCATACTCGCGGCTAGTCATGTCATACTCGCGGAAGCGAGTATCTCCCAAAAAGCATAGTAAAGTCGAATAATGCGCTGGCTTTCTATGACGATTGGGGAGGTTACCGCTTTCGCG
>DDIL01000103.1:29320-60737 GCA_002338515.1 Glaciecola sp. UBA1851
GTTACCGCTTTCGCGGTAATGACATGTTGGATTTGGGAGGTTACCGCTTTCAAGGTAATGACAAAAAAGAATTTATTGAAGTATATAGCAATGCGAATCAGGCAACGCAGATGGCAAATATTGGCGCATAGCCTGCTATGCTATCATTTAACCAGTAGTGGTTGATTTTTGGAATGTATAAAATGAAAACGAGCAAAATATTAGCCATTTTATTATCAGTATCGCTAGGCGCTAATTTATACTTTGCATGGCTATGGTCTAATACACATGAACAAAATGGCGACACCAACCAAGCCAGCATACCATCCACTAATGATACCTCTATTACTACCAACCATACTGAATCAGACAGTCTAGAAGAAAAAGTAATTCAAGAAAAGCAGGTTGAATTTCGAGAGCTTACTGCACAAGAAATTGACCAGTTGGCGTTAAACGAGCAAGCATACTTAGACTATTTGCAGCAATTAGCGAAGGCCAAAGAGTTTGAGTTACTAGAATACCAAGCTTCTAACTTTTTGCGTAATTACCCAACTAATACAGATGCAATGATGCTGGAAGCATTGGCCTATTACCATACAATGCCGCTAAATGTAGCCTTAGTGCATTATAAAGATTTATTGTCTCAGCCGTTGTCCGATGAACAATCGCTACAAGTCAAAAAAATACTTAATGTAAATACCACAAGGGTTATTCAGCAATTTACAGGCGATCAAGCTTGGGATTTACTAGCAGTATTTTTAGAGCCTTTGGTGCAAGTCGACCCTACTAATAGACAATATTTAATGGCACTTGCTAGAGCTTATGGGATGCAATCACAACTGAGTTTGATGGAAGCAGTACTGGCCAACTTTAGAAGTGATGATGCAAGGGCCTCTAGGCTTCGTGACAATATACTTGCAAGGCTCAACAATAATGACTCTCCCGCTAGTATTCCTATTGAACAGTCGGTATCTAACATCAACTCTGATAATACCAGAATTGCAGATTTAACCTTAAATCAATCAAGAGGACAATTTATTGCAAAAGCAAAAATAAGTGACGTAAACGTCGATTTGCTGCTTGACACCGGTGCATCAACAACCGCTATCAGTAATCGAAAATTTGTGGACATAGATGAGCGGAATACTGAATTTTTAGGTCTATTTACTGTAAATACGGCAGGTGGCACGATTCAAGCCCCCATCTATAAAATAACGAATGTAGTTTTAGGCGATCAAACAATAACTAGCTCAAGTGTTTTAATATTGCCTGAGGAAAATTTAGGACGATTTGACGGTTTACTAGGCATGAATATACTGAGCCAATTTGATTTGGCTTATGACGCTGGCGCACAAACAATGAAACTTTACAGAAAGTAGTTGTTTATACGCCGCTTCAAACGCTTACAAAATTATAGGGTTGCACACAAACGCGTGCCTTGATCAATGGCACGTTTTGCATCCAATTCACTGGCAACATCTGCTCCACCAATTAAATGATAAGGTTTATTCAAACCGTCTACTAGTTCTCGTAACGGAAGCTGGCCTGCACATATCACCACATTATCAACGTCTAGTACTTTACTTTCGCCATTGACTTCAATGTGCAATCCGTCGTCATCCACTTTTTTATAACTCACGCCTGCCATTAAATGCACGCCTTTCATCATTAAGCCTGCTCGATGCGCCCAACCTGTGGTTTTACCAAGACCAGCCCCTACTTTACTACTTTTACGCTGCAGTAAGTAAATTGTGCGAAGAGAGGGTTCTGGCAAAGGTTGCATTGTTTCTACGCCCCCTCTTACTGATAGCTCCATGTCTATTCCCCACTCTTTCATGAATGCTGGAATATTGGTAGATGTTGATACCTCACCATGAGATAAAAATTCACTTGTATCAAAACCTATCCCCCCTGCTCCCATTACCGCTACTTTTTTACCGACTGGTTTTTTGTGTTTTAGCACATCAACATAGCTGAGCACTTTAGGATGATTAATACCTTCTAGATCAGGTACACGCGGCGCAATACCTGTTGCTAATATCACCTCATCAAAATTCGCATTATTTAAGTCGTCAGCGCTAACACGGGTATTGAGTTTTATATCCACACCATAAAGCGCTAATTGAACTGAAAAATAGCGAATGGTTTCATAAAACTCTTCTTTACCTGGCACTTGCTTCGCAATATTAAACTGCCCGCCTATTTCACTGTCCGATTCAAATACTGTGACTTTATGGCCACGCTCCGCACAAGTTTTAGCCGCTGCAAGCCCGGCAGGCCCGGCGCCTACAATAGCAATATGCTTTTTGATTGGAGCTGGTTCTATATTTAGTTCCGTTTCATGGCAAGCTCTTGGATTCACTAAACAGCTTGTCATTTTGCCATCAAAAACATGGTCTAAACATGCTTGGTTACACCCTATACAGGTATTAATTTGACTCGCTTTATTCTGTTTGGCTTTATTCACAAAATCGGCATCAGCTAAAAATGGACGAGCCATAGAAACGAAATCAGCATCGCCTCTCGCAAGTACTTCCTCTGCCACTTCGGGCGTATTTATTCGGTTTGAAGTAATAACAGGTATATTTAATGCTTTTCTAAACTTGGCGGTAACCCAGGTGAAAGCAGCACGCGGCACTTTAGTTGCTATAGTTGGAATACGGGCTTCATGCCAACCTATTCCTGTATTGATAATTGTTGCACCTGCCTTTTCTATTTCTAAACCTAGCTGTACCACTTCATCATAGGTCGAGCCGCCTTCAACTAAATCTAACATTGATAGCCGATAGATAATAATAAATTCGTCGCCCACGGCATCTCGAACTTGCTTTACCACTTCAATAGGTAAACGTATACGATTTTCATATTCGCCTCCCCATTTATCACTTCGTTTATTTGTTCTTGATGCAATAAACTGATTCAAAAAATAACCTTCTGAACCCATAATTTCAACGCCGTCATATCCCGCTCGTTGCGCTTGTAACGCTGTAAATATAAAGTCGTCTATTTGCTTTTGTATGCCGTTTTCATCAAGCTCTTTTGGCTTGAACTTATTAATAGGTGCTTGTATTGCCGATGGCGCGACTAAGTCTTTGTTATAAGCATAACGCCCAGTATGTAAAATTTGCATACAAATTTTACCGCCCTCTTTATGCACTGCTGCAGTAACTTCTTTATGATTTTCAACTGCCTCATCGCTATCTAAGCGTTTAGTCACTGCGTGAGTCGCACCCTCATCGTTTGGACCTATACCACCTGTGACGATAAGACCTACTCCACCTTTCGCGCGTTCTGCAAAAAATGCCGCCATACGTTTGTGACCATTGGGCAGTTCTTCTAAACCAGTATGCATAGACCCCATAATGATACGATTTTTAAGTGTCGTAAAACCTAAATCAAAAGGTCGAAATACATTAGGGTATGGTGAGTTTGGTTCAATTGAAACGTGCTTTTTTACTGCAGACATATAAGTTATTACCTCATACCAAATACTAGGGTGATTGATATTGGCTCAAGCAACAGACCGTATACACAATTCAAAAGAACTAACCGCTCTTTTCTATGAATACGTTTTTGCCGAAGCTTATCTATAATTAATCGACAATGTTGCTTGGCATGTTTTGGCGAACTTTTAGCCATATTTTGCCACTATCAACACCATATTTACGAACCACACTTACCACGCGATCAGGTTCATCAGAGTCAAGTACAGACAGTAACTTTTCGTAGTAAGTATTGGCCACTTCACGGGCACTATCATAATTGAAAAATAATCCACCAATTCTTGCGTATAGTCCTTTAAATCCGTTCATCATAAGCACATAAACCGGGTTGCCTGAGGCAAACGCTAGATCGTGATGCATTTGATAGTCATGTTGAGCAAAAGCCTTGCCGTCTTGCTCAACGTCTTTGTATCTCTCTATAATTGTTCGACATTCTTCGGGGTTTTGTTTGAAAGCGGCTCGAATGAATACCGCGCTTAGGTTAGTTCTAGCGGATAATAAGTTGTCTAGTAATTGTGGCTGCCCTTCTTGGTCAAGTTGAGCTAAGGTTTCTAGAATATTTAACCCACACGTCTCCCAGTAGTTATTTACTTTTGTTGGTTTGCCGTGTTGAATTGTTAACCAGCCATCACGAGCCAATCTTTGAAGTACTTCTCGCAATGTTGTACGAGTCACGCCAATTAATTCAGATAATTCACGTTCAGCAGGTAAAATAGTGCCGGGAGGGAAGCGACCGCTCCATATTGATTCAACGATATATTCTTCTGCAAAACCTGCTGGACTTTGTGATTTATAGATCATTTGCACTGCTTCTTTTTTATTATTAATTAACTGATTGTACCAGATGAATTAAACAAAGGAAGTCTTATTGTAATATTTATGTTAAACCATAATAGACGCTTTATAATCGTTAACTTGGTGTATTCTGCTACCTCTTGGTATACTCTTTTTTCGTGTATTAATCACGTAAAATAAAACCAATAAACTTGGAGAAGACCTTTATGCATTGGATTAATGAATTTAGTAAAAGTAAACTTGCATGGTTGCTTTTATTCAGTTCTTCAATGGGCTTATTTTTGGCAGCATTGTATTTTCAACATGTGATGGACTTACGCCCCTGTATTCAATGTATATACCAACGCACAGCCGTAGTTGGCATTGTGATAGCTGGAATAATACCGCTTCTTTACAACAGTTTTCCTACTCGTATGTTAGGTTACGGTATTTGGGGTTATAGCGCATTCAAAGGCTTAATGTCGGCACGTGAACATTTAGAGATTATATTTGCGTCGAACCCATTTGCTAATATTTGCGATATTGTACCTAATTTTCCAAGTTTTATGCCTCTGCATGAGTGGTTACCTAGCATTTTTGCTGCTACTGGTGAATGCAATGAAAATAGCTGGCAATTTTTGGGGATGGGCATGGCTAGTTGGTTGCAAATGATCTTTATTGGTTATTTGACAGCACTTGCAATTGTAGTGGTTGGGAACATTGCTAGCCAGTTTATAAACAAGCCTGATACATTTTAGGCTATATTTAATCTAAGTCTTCTAATGGCCAAGTCACAATGTAATCTTCAAACTGGTTAAGATCTACATTGCTTTCATTCACTATACGATTGCGAACTGTCACGCCCAGTTGATGCATTTTAGCCTTTTTACCTTTGTTTAACAAAGGATGCCAATGGGCTAATCCTTTCCCTTCTGATAAACGTCTATAACTACAAGAAGGCGGCATAAAAAAGATATCTTTTAAATTATTTTTGGTTAAAGTAACACAATCAGGCACTAACTGTGTGCGGTTTTCATATTGAGTACAACCACATGTTTTGTCGTTTAATAGGTAACAAGCAATATTGGTATATAATATTTCTTCATCTTCTTTAATATGATCTGTCGGCTGGAAATCTTCTTCTAACGCTTCATCGTCAATAAATTTGTGTAAACAGCAGCGCGCGCAACCATCGCAAATGGCTTCCCACTCTTGATTAGACATATCCTCTAGTGATTTATGACGCCAAAATTCTGATTCAATAAGCGCTTTTGTATAGGGTACATGTTTATTGATTTTGTCGGCTTTTTTGCTATTTGATAACTTTTTCCCCGCCACTTTAACGTCTCTTCTTCTTAGCAATCGGCGTATGCGTTTTTAAGTGTTCGTCTAACAAATTTTCTGTTTTTGGTGGCATTTGTAAGTAAAAACCTTCCATTTCTAACTTGCTAATAAACTTTGCTTTATCAATATTCGCTAATTTTTCATGTTTTGAAAACGGCACTAACATCACAAATTTAGGACGTCCAAACTGCGTCATTAAGGCCTTAGGTACACGTTCGAAATCGTCACGTTTCGCCACATATAAGTAAGTATCAGCTCGTTTTGGAGATTTATAAACTGCGCATAATTTCATGATTTTCTGCTATTTTTTTGCCAATTAAACTATTCTCATTTACATGAGGGTAAAATAAGTCTCGCCTAAAACCGCTAAGTACATCAGGTAGTAAGCCTAAATTTTCAAGCTCATCAAAATTAAACCAGCACCATTTTAATAATTGATTGAGTTGCTTTTTGCTCGCTAAACACGCTTGCGGAATGCGTTGCTCTTCTGATATTTGCTCAATCAATTCTTTTAATAACTGCGCACAAGGCTTGTAACCTTTAAATTCAATTAAGCGTTGTATTGGCGGTGGACACGCTTCAATTGGAGTTGCTTTTGCTTGCCTAATAATATTAAGCAGTTGGTCGCCATATAGTCTTGCTTGTTTAGCGTATAAATTATGGCAATCGAATAACAACTGTTGCGTTACCGGCAGCTTATAGGCCAGCTCAAATAATGCTACTTCTTTAATAATAAAGTTAATAGACTTGTTTAAACGCCTTGCCTCGTCAAGCCGCCATTGCGCTAGTAATTTTAACGCTTGTAACTTTACGCCGTGTAATTTCCAATTATTTTTTAATTGCAGATACGCCAAATCAGATGGCATAGCAATCGACTTTTTAACTCCTAAGGCCTGTATCTCATCGTATATATAGGGAAGAAAACCATGTTCGGTTATAGGCACTAACAAATTTTCATAAATGGCCATTAAATGTGTAACGTCTGCACTGGCATAATTGCATTGTGCTTCACTGAGTGGCCTTTGCAACCAATCTGTTCTTGACTCACCTTTGTCAATGGTAATAGAAAACAAATTTTCAATTAAATTTGCATACCCAATACTAGGTCCAATATCCAGCATGGCGGCGGCAACTTGTGTATCGAATACAGGTTTAGGAATAATATCTAAATGTTGCCATAAGGTTTCTAAATCTTCAGAACACGAGTGTGCCACCTTCACAATACTTTCGTTAATAAGAATGTCAGCAAACTTGCTTAAATCCGTTATAGCGATTGGATCAATAAGGGCGACTTGTTTCCCATCAAATACTTGGATAAGACCCAAGCATGGCGTGAGTGTTTGGGTGCGAACAAATTCTGTATCTATTGCTAAAACAGGTTGTGAGCGGTAGTGTTCACATAATTCTGCTAGCTGATTTGCATTATCAACATAAATATATTGATAGTTTTGAGTATATGGATGCAAAAGTTACCTTGTTATTAACATACTAGGTTTTGCGAATTAATCGCGTAATTGTCTACGAAGAATTTTACCAACATTTGACTTTGGTAATTCGTCTCTAAACTCCACTATTTTTGGCACTTTATAACCAGTTAACAATGTTTTACAGTGTTGAATAACATGCTCTTCTTTTAGACTAGCGTGTTTTTTCACAACAAATAGTTTGACAACTTCTCCAGATACTTCATGGGGAATACCTATTGCTGCAGCTTCTAATACACCATCGTGCATAGCCGCGACTTCTTCAATTTCGTTTGGAAACACATTGAATCCAGATACTAATATCATATCTTTTTTACGATCAACTAAATAGAGGTAGCCTTGCTCATCAATTTTTGCAATATCACCGGTGGCCAACCAACCATCATTCAATATTTCTGATGTTGCTTCTGGACGGTTTAGATAGCCTACCATTACTTGCGGACCTTTGACATATAATTCGCCGGCTTCATTAATTGGAGCATGGGCATTAGTTTCGGTTATTATTCTAATTTCGGTTGAGGGTAATGGTAAACCAATAGAACCTTTGTGTTCAGAACTATGGAGCGGATTTACCGACACCACGGGCGAACATTCTGTTAATCCATAGCCTTCAATTAACACTTTTCCAGTGACGTCTTTCCAATTCTCAGCAACTGGTTTTTGTACTGCCATGCCGCCACCTAAACCAAATTTAAACTTGGAGAAGTCTAAATCTTTAAAACCAGGGGTATTTAACAAACCATTAAACAAAGTATTAACACCAGTAATTACCGCAAAAGGATGCTTTTTCAGTTCTTTCACAAACCTTGGCATATCTCGAGGATCGGTAATCAACAAATTTGGCCGACCTGTTTTGAAGAAGGTTAAGCAGTTACTGGTAAGCGCAAAAATGTGATATAGCGGTAATGCAGTCACTACCATGTCACGGGGCTCTAGCACCACTTCTAAATTCCCCGATACCTGTTCAAGATTCGCAACCATATTTCTATGGGACAACATCGCACCCTTTGACACGCCTGTTGTGCCGCCCGTATATTGCAAAAAGGCTATATCGTCTCCTGTTAACTTCGGTCGGGTGTAGGCGTTTTTTGCCCCTATATTTAGAGCTTGCTGAAAACTAGTAGTTGATGGCAATTCGTAATTTGGGATTAGTTTTTTAACATATTTAACTGCCGCATTAACAATCCACTTCTTAGGGGCGGGTAACATATCACCCACACTAGTCATGACGATATTTTCAACCTTAGTGTCATCAATAACTTCTGCAAGTGTGTTGGCATAATTTTCTAAAATAACAATCGTTTTTACGTTTGCATCATTTAATTGATGCTTTAGTTCTCGAGGAGTATAGAGTGGATTTACGTTTACTACCGACATGCCTGCCCGCAAAATACCGAATAGTGCAATAGGATATTGCAGTAAATTAGGCATCATTACGGCTACTGCATCGCCTTTTTTTAACCCACTATTTTGAAGATAGGCAGCAAACTGCTTTGACAGCACATCTACGCACTCAAAACTAATGGTATGACCCATATTAATAAATGCGGTTTTACTTTCAAATTCAGAGAAGGATGCTTCAAGCATCTCAACTAATGAGGGTATGATATCTGGATTAATGTGAGCTGGTACATTCTTATCGTATTGTAAGACCCAAAAATTATCCACTAAATTATCCTTCCAAAAAATAACGGTGCAATACTAAAGTACTACTCACTAAAATGGAACTGAATACCCACACAAAATAAGTGTTTTTTATTATTCCTTATATAAATGATACGAATAGTGTTGATAATTCACTCAAAATATTCAATTTGGTTTATAGCTAATAGTCAATTTTGAGGGATATAAATTGAAGTAGTATCAGAATTAAGGAAGCATCATTATTGTAAAATTTAGAAAACGAAATAAAGTGTTGGATTTAAATGTTTATAAGGAAGCGAGTCATTTAATAACCAAGCCATTTTTGCACATATGTTTCAATAGAATCTGCGACGGCCTGTTCACTAGTAAAGTGCACATGATGACCACCAGGTAGGGTGTAAATTGGCACGTTATTAAAATGCTCGGCGCGTGCTTCAATGCCTTTTTTTACTTTTTCAAAACCGTTTTCACCAAGAATAACCATACGTTCACAGCTAATATTCTTCAAAATATTGATAGATTGAGACTCTGTCATCCTTAATGTGGATTTAGTACGTAAACGCTTGTCTGTTTTCCATTCACATTCACCATTATCCTGCACTTTTATATTGCGAGCCATAATTGTTCTTGCGTCTTCCATTGAAAAATCGCTGACTAAACAACGGGCTTTGACAACTTGTTCAAAACTTTGAGGTTGCTTTATTGGGCTTTCAGCTTTTACTCTACTCTCAAAACATGCTTTTAACTGTGTGGCCGTAATGTCTTCATTTTCCGAAAGTGGACCACAAGATTCAATGCATATAAACCCGTGCAAATTGTTAGGTTGAGTTGCCGCAAAAATACTACTCACTATAGCCCCTAAAGAGTGCCCTACTAACACAACACTCTTAGCCTGCAACTGCAGTAAAAGTTTGTGTATGTCGAATGCATAATCGACTAAATGATAATGTGCATCAGCGCTTCTATGGGAAGAATTACCATGCCCTGCATGGTCTATTGCAAGATATTGATAATGGCTGCTGTGACTATTCATGAAGGACAATAGCCGTGAAAAACTATTTGCATTATCTAGAAAACCATGCAAAAACAATACAATAGGCTTATTAGATACAACAGATGGGCAGTTAGATAAGCCCGCTAGCGTCATATGCCCTATATCAATTGCAAATTCATATAAGCCATTGGTGTGTTGATATGATGCTTGGATAGTTTTCAAAATATTATATGTACATTGTTTTAATAGCCAAGCATTTATCAGAAAATAACATATCAAAACACCTTTCTATTACGGCTCGTTTCTTGGCTTTTTCACAGGCTTTTCAGGAAGTGACTTGGTTCTATTACCACTTGAACTGCGTTCTGGCCCCATTCTTGCCGAACCCGTTCGCGCTCCTTGACTATGACCATTATATTTATCGACCCTATACTGTATACGCTGATTTCTTGAGTACCATGGATCGTACCATGGATTAAAGAAGTGACGATTGAATCCACGGTAATGGCCAAATGGGGAAAAACTAAAGGTATCAACGTTTACGTTAGTCGTTTCTTTCCACATATAATATCCCATCGCATTAAGAGTGGGGTATTCATATTGTTGTTCACCAATTAACCCTGTGTTTAAGTCACCAACTTCACCCACAACAGTGATGAGTCTGCCCTGTTCGAATACGATTGGGTCAACAAAACCTTCGACAACCGCTTTAAAACGCCCCGTACTGGGTTGGCTAGTTTGCGGCTTACCACTACTACTTTCTGGAAAAAATACAATTTCAATTTCAGACACATCTTTTTTGTTTTCAACAGATACTATCTTGCCGCCCCAGCGCGCCTTTTCACCCATAGGCAGTAAATTTTGACTATTCGCAACATCATCAAATGGAACAAGTTTAGTTTGCTCAGATACTTGTATTGGTTCAGGTATAATTGTGCACCCTGCTAAAAAAACCGGTAAGAAAACAAGTGCGAATAACTGGCGTTTTAATCGTTCATGCATGTTATTTATCCTTTGACTAGGCGTATAAATCGATACCCATCATTTGTTTGATTTGATCTCGTTTTATCTCATTGTCTATGCTTGTATAAGCTTTTAAACCTTCTTTTGTGGACGATGGTAAAGAGTCATAATAATTGGCTCTTTCAAAAATATCATCGGCTTGAGTAAAACTTTGAGCCTCACCTTTTCGTATCACCTGTCCTTGTATGACTTTCTTTTGTTCACTTTGTTCAGATTGCTGGTGAGCTTTAGTATCTACTTTTTCACTTCGTGTTTGATTATTCTCAAACGAGTTAACAAATAAAGATTGTCTAATACTAGGTAAACTTTGCATGGTCTAATTCAATGCCTATATTAATCTACTGTTTATTTGGTAACTTCTTCCAAGTAACCGTATCACGCACATAAACTGGTTGCACGTTTTCGACAAGAACTTGATGATTGGATATGTAAGCGTTGAACGCCAACGGCAATAAAAATTCTGCATTAGGGTATGCCACATCCGCTTTATTTTGTCCAATACAGTTTGCAAATAAATCAGCATAGCTAGCAAACCCGCTTCCTACAAAGGCTAAATCATTTGCGCCATTATCTTGCTGCTTCTGTATGTAGTCAAGCGCATGCTCTGGACTAATTACTGCTTCCTCAATAGCAGGTTGCATAACCGCACCTTTACTCGTATCTAATGAAAAGTGGGCAAAATAAACCTCATTCATACGCGCATCAATGGCTGCGATGACGTTTTTACAACCACTTTGCTGATAAGCTTGTTGAGCCATAGTAGCCAAGGTCGATATTTGCAAAACGGGCAAATTTGCTCCTAGCGCTAACCCTTGAACAGTACTTGCCGCAATTCTTACACCAGTAAAACTACCTGGGCCACGCCCATATGCAATCGCATCCAAATCAGAAATTTTAGTATCATTAGCCGTTAGTAAACGGTCTATCATGGGTAATATTTGTTGGCTATGTTGCTGTGGACATACTTCATACAACCCCACACAATGAGATGGGTCGAATTCATTATCTACACTGCCTAATGACCCAACTGATGCTTCATTCTTTGAATGATACAATGCAACACTGCATGCTTCGGTTGTGGTATCTATTGCCAATATTCTCATTTAATCAACACTACCTTAACTGTTTTTATATTGTATTCGTTACTGACATGACTAAGTTATGGATGATAAAAAGTCATTAACTTTGCTCAAATCTCGGGTTTTTTGCATATTAGGTAAACTTGCTAAAAAGGTACTTCCATATGCTTTTGTGACTAGACGGTTATCACAAATTACTAACACACCTTTATCATTCGCATCACGAATTAGTCTGCCAGCGCCTTGTTTAAGCGAAATAACCGCTTGTGGTATTTGCACATCAAAAAACGGTTTACCACCTTGTCGTGCACAATCATCTAGTCTTGCTTTCAACAAGGGGTCATCAGGTGAAGCAAAGGGTAATTTATCAATCATGACGCAAAGCAGATCATCGCCTTTTACATCAATGCCTTCCCAAAACGCGCCTGTTGCGAACAAGGTACTACTTGAGTCACTCAAGTATTCATCTAGCAAGGCAGATTTTGAGGCATCCCCTTGCACTAGAACGGTTGTTTCAATTATTTCTTTCACATTAGCCGATACCATTCTCATCATGTAATGACTGGTAAACAATATAAAGCTTCTACCTTTGGCAGCTTCAATTAACTGAATGGCAACCTTGGTCAACGCTTCTTTCATATCTGGATGATTAGGTTCAGGGAGATAACGAGGCACACACAACATGGCTTGCTGCTGATAATTAAATGGGCTGTCAAAGCATAATGTTTTAGCACCACCTAACCCCATCAAATTTTGAAAATGATCAAACTTGCCATTAACCGCTAAAGTAGCTGATGTGAATATCCAACTCGCTTCTCGCTCACCCATTACCGATTGAAATTGATCAGCAATACTTAATGGAGTGAGGTTAATTGTTAAATGATATTTTGATGTTTCATACCACAAACTCACATCTTTTGGCTGTGTATCTTTGAACATGTTTAGACGTTTCGCATTTTCGTCTAACTTTTCAATTAGGGTGTCTATGTCTTTATCACGCCCTTCATGGATCGCGCCCGACTTAACTACCTGATTTAAGTTTTCAAGTAAGGTATCAATTTGGCTTGCAATATTACTTTGCTTTAACGCCGATAACCAATTACCTCTTTCAGGATCAAGGTTAAATTGCATTCTTAAATCAGCAATGCAGTATCGACACTTCTCTGCGAACTCACCTAATTGACTAGCATCTTTTGCATATAATTTTTGTAATTTAATCAGGTCGGTTAATTGATCGCTCAACTGTCTGGTTGAGAACTTCTTGCCAAAATATTCACTGGCAATGTCTGGAATTAAATGTGCTTCATCAAAAATTATACAGTCAGCGTTAGGAATAAGCTCCCCAAACCCTTGCTCTTTTAAAGCTAGATCAGCAAAAAACAAATGATGGTTCACCACTACCACATCGGCTAATAACGCCTTATGTCGTGCCTTTATCAAATAGCAATCATCATAATATGAACAGTCTTTGCCCAAGCAATTATCAATAGTGGACGTGACTAATGGCAGCACTTTGGCGTCTTCTTTTAACGCTTTTAGGTCGCTCATATCACCAGTTTGTGTGCCTGGAGACCATTTTTGAACCATTTTAAATTCAGATAAGGTGTCTGGATCAAACCCTTGATTACTGACTTCGTGCATTTTTAAACGGTGTAGGCACAAGTAATTACTCCTACCTTTTAATAAAGCACTGTCTTTTTGTTTATTTATAAGTGTTTTAACTAGTGGTAAGTCGCGCCTAAAAAGCTGCTCTTGCAGGTTTTTAGTGCCCGTCGAAATAATCACTTTTTGTTCACTTTGCATAGCTGGCACCGCGTAAGCAAAGGTTTTCCCAGTGCCCGTTCCTGCCTCTGCTACTAAAGCCGCGTTTTCTTCAATAGCGGTTTCTATCGCAACCGACAAATCAACTTGTTGTTGACGTACTTGATAGCCTTGCATAGCTTCAGCTAAGGGTCCATCTTGCTTAAAAAATGTAGATGCTTGGCTCATATCTCAAATATACAAAGTAAAAAAGAGTTGCCGACAAATAACGAGCAACTCTTTTATTATAATAAAAAGGCGTAGTTTGCATTAAATGCCTTGCTAGTGCTAACTTATTTATGCTGGCAATACACGTTTAAGGACATTCATACAACCAAAAAGCTATCAATTTATCTGAATAGTACTTTTTCTTGTTTAAACCAGTAAACACAAAAGCCTAACAATGCGCCTGCTAAAATGACTGATGAGCCAAATATACCAATTAACTGAACATAATCCATTGTCCCTTTGACTAGTTCTTTTATGGCTAACGCAACATTGGTTAATGGTATCCATGCCCACACCCCTTTTAATTCAATACCTGGCATTAATGTAATAATAACCGGTATAAAGGTGACAAAAATTAATGGCGTCATATAGCTTTGAGCCTCTTTGAAAGACCGTGCATAAATAGATAAGGCTAATAATAATGATGAAAATGTAGCGACAACAGGGACTAACATTAAAAAAACTAAAATAAAGTCTAACCAATCAATAGCAGACAAAAACTCCACTATAAAGCTAGCTTGAGTGTAAATACTGATAACGACGGTCCAAATAGCCATACTCAGAACCGTTATCATAGCAGTAGTGACCCCTGCAGTACTAATTGTCATAAATTTAGCCAATACAATTTTATGTCTTTCAATTGGTGACAGAAGTAATGTTTCTAGCGTCCCTCTTTCCTTTTCACCCGCTCCAATATCAGCAGCAGGGATCATCGCGCCTTGTAGACACAATATAAACATGAAGTATGGGATAAACCCACCGAACTGCGCGCCGGCTTGCTCTCGTGAGTCAGCTAAGTTTACTTTTTCAATCACAATAGGGTTTAGCATTGCCTCTTGAATTGCTTCAGAAACATCTAAACTAGCAAAAGCGTTGCGTTGATTAGTAGATTCAATTTCATCGGTAATATCAGTAATTCGCGAGCGAACACTATTTAGTTGTGAATCATTTAACACCAATTTAAGTGTAATTTGCCCAGCACTTAATACGTCATTTCCATAATTTTCAGGAATCTGTAGTACAAAATCCACTTCTTCATTATCAATTATTTGTGAAACTTGCTCTTTATCCGTTAAATCAGCGTCTAATTCTATTAACTCTAATGACTCAACCTCTTTTAACGCTTCCATTAAAGAAGGTGCGTATTTCGCACCACTGACGGCATACTGTAAAGTTTTAGTTTGTGACTCTTGCACCGCTTGATAACCAAAATATGCCATACCACCAAAAATAAGTGGGAATACAGCGAGAGGAAGCGCAATCATAAAGAAGAGAGTTTTACGGTCGCGCAATAATTCTAATATTTCCTTTTTAAATATAAGCCACATAATATTTACCTCTGATCCATATTTTCTGTATGTAATGTTTTCATAAACGCTTCATGTAAATTATCAGGTGCTAATGCCACAAAATCGCTAAGTACCCCGTCAAATGTAGTTGTACCATGGTCAATCACGGTAATATGATCGCACAACTCAGTCACCTCATCTAAGTGGTGAGTAGAAAAAATAACTGGCACTCCTTTTTGCTTTAAGTCTTTAATGAAATCAATAACGGTTTTGGCAGCCATTATGTCAAGTCCAGTAGTAGGCTCATCGAGTATTACAACCTCAGGAGAGTGAATCACCGCGCGTGCAATCGAAGTTTTTTGTTTCATGCCAGTCGAAAAATTTTCACTTCTTCGATCTAAGAAAGAATGCATGTCTAATTGGTCGGCAATTTCATTCAATCTAGCTGTGATCATGCTTTCGTTCATGCCATTTAATCGACCGAAATAAGCAATATTCTCTCTGCCAGTTAAGCGACCATATAAGCCGGTAGAACCCGATAGAAAGCCTATTTTTTTTCTAGCGGTAACTGGGTCTTTTATCACATCAACATCACCAAGAGTGATGCTACCAGCGTCGGGTTGTAACGCAGTAGATAGCATTCGCAAAGTGGTAGTTTTACCCGCACCATTGGGGCCTAACAGTCCAAGCACTTGGCCTTGTTCACAGCGCAAACTCACATCCTTCACTGAATGAAAAAAACGTCCTTTTAAGCGAGGGTCTTTCTTGTCTTGCTCACTTAGTTTTTTGGGGTTTTCAACTTTAAACTTTTTCGCTAATTGTTTTATTTCAATCATGCATACTTTCCATTTTTATTTTTTACTGTGAATCTAGGGCAGCAATATTCTCAAAGCGCTAAAGAATTTGAAAGTACTAAACCATCTGAAAGTACAGGTTATTTTTACTCGCAACTTATGTATATTACACGCATACTTAACCGTATAAAAAATGATTTGTGTTTGAAAGATTCCAACCACAAATCAAGAAACATAGTAAGTCAAGAAACCTAGGGTTTCGATATTTATCCTGTTTCTTTTGAATTTAAAATGTTTCTAATTATTTCTATCACTAGATAATAACCTTTAGAATAGTAGAATAACAAACAAACAAAATGCCTTAAGACGAGAAAAGCATGTCAGAAAATAATCCAGCGCCCGAATTACAAGTAACCAATCCATTGCAAGCAGCAAGTGAAATATTTTACAAACCAAGAGGTGTATTTGATGCGTTGGCAATAAAAGACAATTGGTCTTGGATAGCCTTCGCGATTATTGCGGTAGTAATGTTTTTACCTCCCGTATTTTATTTTTCATTAGTTGATTTTGAATGGTGGAAGAATGCGACATTTGCTACAGCCATGGAAGACATGGCTCCTGCAGAAATAGACGCATTAATGGCACAAACACAATTAGGCCTGACTAAATGGTCTACTGCTATTGGCACGGTTATAGGAATGGTTGTGTGGTTTTTAATTGTTGCTTTTTACTTTTCACTGGTAACAAAAAACGATGAGAAAAGCGTACAAGGCTTTACTGATTGGTATGGAGCAATGTGGTGGATTTCTATGCCAATGGTAATTAATTCGCTTGTAGCGTTATTGATTATTAGTATGCAAACAGCTGGGAGTGAAATAGCGCAAAGCGTTCTTTCGCCCCTATCATTGGCTTATATTTTAAATGTAGAAATGGCATCTCCTTGGTTTAACTTGCTCACAAGCGTTAGCTTACCGGCATTATGGAGCATATGGTTGGGTAAAATTTGTGTCCAAGCTTGGACTCAATTCTCTGCTAACAAGTGCTTATTAATTTCAGCCATTCCCTCGTTAATTGTTTGGTCGTTATCATTGGTGTTCATCATTATTTAATGTATTAATTACATGCGATGCTAATCTGTTGATAAAGAACGACTTTTCATCCAAAATTAATGAAATGAAAAGATGTATATGGTTAAAACCTATACATCTTTTTTACCAAAGTGCCCGCTACTTTATTTCAAATATTCATTAATTCAATGTAACTTTATTAACTGCTATTTGTTTTTGAGCAGTGAATTGTTTCGAATAATAAGAGATAGCAAAACCACCAATTACCCCCGGCATTATCCAAAATACCAATTGCCACTGACCAATATCACTTAGTAACTGCCTGCCACCAAAGGTTAAAAAGGCGGTGTATGCACCAATCCCCGAACCAATAAACCCAGCTAAATGCTCATGCAAGTAACGCTTAGCAGTAAGCGTGCTTGTGAAGGCAAATCGCAAATTCTGAATAGCTAATATTGACCCTAATATTCCAAAAACAATTTGTAGCGTGCTAGAGTAAACAAAGCCTATATATACTAGTGCTAATCCACCTAGCAAAAATACTATTTGGATTGCTAATGACAAGGGTGTGCGTAAAACTGACGTATTGGTTTTGCACTGCAGTGCCAACATACCTTGGCGTACACAAATCACATTTATTAAGCCTAAATACACAAAAAATACCCAAAAACGTCGAATGCCATTAATAAATTCAACCTGATTTTCGCCTTGATATAGATGACCTTTAATTGTGATTGGGTCGATAATAACAAGAGATGCCATGGCTATGCCTGCAAAAGCGACATAGTAAATTATGTATTTGTATATGCTACCGAACCTTTTGTGATTAATACTGCCCTTTTTACTAACTATCGGCACCCAAAAAAGTATTAATGCCATTACCCCGAACATGATATGAGAAATAAATAATATTTGATGAATTAGCTGCATGGCTCTGCCTTTTACAATTAGATGTTTGATGCAGAAAGTGTAAAACAAGCAAAAATTGTAAATAAGTGCGAAAAGTCATAATGGAAAACGTGACTTTTGGCATACTAAAATAGTTAATCTTGCCTTTTCTTTCTTAAAGGCATGAAATAATTAGTATTCGCATAAAAATCATCGTTTTGAGTAAAAATAGACCAGTTGGGAATACCTAAAATAGGCAACGGTAGCCAAGGCTTTTTCTCTGTAAGCACGGTATTTTGCAACAAATATTCCATTAGTAGCTGGTCAGCTATATGATAGTTACGCTTATCATATATGTTGTGCCGTAAAGTATTTAGCGTTGGCGTTGATACCTCAATAAACCGTACTTTTCCAGTGAGGCCGATGTAAGGATGAAGTAGCATTTCCCAGATTGCATGACCAAAAATCACCGGTAACATGGTGGTACCCCAGGCGGGTTGATTCTTAACAAAAAGCGTATGCCAATGATGATTAGCACAATCAATTTGGTACTGACTATTATTAGTGAATACCACTAAGCCACATTCGTCAAAATGTGTAAGTTTATCTCTTATTGCCGTTCTAGTTTTATACCCTTCTGTTTTGATTTGCCCCACATGTAATTCATTAAAGACGTTTTTCGTTAAGGGAAATTGAGACCATATAGCCGCATTAAAAAAGTCATGCCAATTAGCACGACTTGGGATCTGCTTATTCTGAAAGATAAACTGCTCATATGGTAAATTTGTGTTGTCCAAACAAGTTTGGTCAACAAAACTAATATCGACTGAAGCGGATTCTAATTTTGATTGAAACAAAACATTAAATAAATCAAAACTTAATGGTTGGTCTTGCAATTGATTTATTCCGATATAATCAATTAATTGATTAAAAGGTGGCTGGTTACAATGTTTCTTTAATTCCACTAGACTACAATTTAAGTGCGTAGTTTGATGTTTTAACTTCTTACGTTCCAAATACTCTCCCATGCTACATATACTTTAATTTGCTGTTGGCAATTGTAATAAACAAACATTAATATTGTTTATTCGGTAACTTTTTAAAAGTAAGTTAAAATGATATTCACGGTTACGCTAGCTAATTTATATACTAGCATTTTGCACCTTAAATTTAGACCATAATTTTGCAAAAAATGAAGTAGAATTCACCAGAAGCAAAAAACGATATACGAATAAAAAAATGGAAATAATAATGATTAAAAAATCCTTCGGACGAAACAAAACATTCGGTAATTTTACATTAGCCACCTTAACCGGCATCGCGCTCTTAACTGGATGCAGCCAACCAGAGCAGGATGCTGGGAAGAAGTCAGCACCTATGGCGACAAATTTTGAGGCAGTTTACAATAGTATAAGTGAACAAAATCTCATTAAACACACCACCACTTTAGCGTCAGATGAGTTTGAAGGTAGAGCCCCTGCCACTAAAGGCGAAGAACTTACGTTAGAATACTTAACAACTGAGCTAACAAAAGCAGGCTTTAAACCGGGCAATGGTGAAAGTTTTTTTCAGCAAGTTGATTTAATGCAAATCACTGCCAGTCCAGATATGACATTAACTATGGGTTCTCAAACCTTCACCTATAAAGAGAATATGGTGGCGGGCTCGAAGCGTGAAGTCGCGCAAACTAGTGTAGAAAATTCAGACATTATCTTTTTGGGATACGGCGTAAACGCCCCCGAATATGATTGGAATGATTATGCAAATATAGAAGTAAAAGGGAAAACCGTTATTGTATTAGTTAACGATCCCGGTTTTGCGAATCCTGATGGTGAACTTTTTGATGGCAAAACTATGACGTATTATGGGCGTTGGAGCTACAAATATGAAGAAGCCAGTAGGCAAGGTGCTGAAGCAGTTTTTATTGTCCATGAAACTGCACCCGCATCTTATGGTTGGTCAGTTGTTGCAAATAGTTGGAGCGGACCACAGTATGGCTTAGTTACTGGTGATGCCGGTGCGAGCAGAGTGGCTGTTGAAGGTTGGTTGTCAATAGATGCTGCTACCACATTATTTGCCGAAGCGGGGCTTGATTTTCAAAGTGAAAAAGCTAAAGCACAACAAGGTCCTTATCAAGCGAACTTAAATTTACAAGCATCTGTAACGGTAAATAACGAAATAGAAAAATCCAAGTCTTATAACGTATTCGCGACTCTTGAGGGGAGCGAAAGGCCAGATGAACATATTATCTATTCTGCGCATTGGGATCATTTAGGCATGGACCCATCAAAAACAGGTGATAACATCTACAATGGCGCGCATGACAATGCCACAGGCACTGCAGCAATGATTGAAATGGCGCGAGCATTTGCTAGTTTAGACAACGCACCAAAACGTTCAGTTAGTATGTTAGTGGTAACGGCTGAAGAACAGGGTTTACTTGGTTCGAAATACTATGCAGAAAATCCAATTATTCCGTTAAATAAAACCGTGGCGAACATTAATATGGATGCCATGAATATAATGGGTAAAACAAAAGACGTATCTGTTATAGGTTTTGGAAAATCAGAATTGGAAACATACTTAGCAACAGCTGCAACCAAACAAAGTAGAGTATTGAGTCAAGAAAGCAAACCTGAAGCAGGCTACTATTATCGGTCAGATCATTTCAGCTTTGCAAAACTAGGCGTCCCAGCACTATATGCCAAAGGCGGCGCTGAACCTATTGATGAAGCAACAGCAACTTACCGTAAACGCATGAATGTCATTCAAACAGGGTGTTATCATCAAGTATGTGATCAAGTTCGCGAGAGCTGGAATTTTGGCGGGATAGTGGAAGATACTCAGTTACTATTTGATGTAGGTTATCAATTATCAAACACTGATGATTGGCCAAAATGGAGCCCTACCAGCGAATTTCAACGATAACAGAGTACATTTTCTCACCTCAATATTTTTTTGGCTAATTGCGGTAATAGTCAATACTTAACAATATTTACTCATTATATTAACGCGCTTTGTAAAAGGCGCGTTTTTTTCTATGCTTTAGTAAGGAAGAATACAATTAATACTTGCAATTTTTTTCTATCATGGCACATTCCTTCTAGTAGACAAAGTATCACTGACAAAAATAATAAACAGTGCTGTATGGGTTTAACCCAGTGCCCTTTTCATTTTATGAATGCTGCATATTATTGCTCTTTCATTTAATACAAACACTAACTTACAGAAATACGTCACATTCGTTATAAGCATAACGACAGAAATCACAAATTCGCTTAAACAACCAAATAGAGGCAAGCCTTTTTATGTGTGGTATTTTCGGTATCTTAGATATCAAAACAGACGCTAGTGAACTTAGAACTAAAGCGCTAGAACTATCTAAATTATTACGTCATCGTGGGCCAGATTGGTCGGGTATATGGCAAGACGAACGCGCTATTTTGTGTCATGAACGTTTAGCTATTGTAGACGTTGACACAGGAGCACAACCATTAGTCAGTGACAATGGTAATCAAGTGCTAGCTGTAAATGGTGAAATTTATAACCATAAAGAACTCGCGAATGAATACGCCTCTGATTACAATTTTGCGACTCGCTCGGATTGCGAAGTGATATTGCCATTATTTCAAAAAGAAGGCGCTGGCTTTATTGATAAACTTGAAGGCATGTTCGCATTCATATTGTATGATAAAGCCTCAAATAGCTATTTAGTTGCCCGCGACCATATTGGTATTATTCCTCTATACACCGGTTTTGATGAGCATGGAAATTTCTATGTTGCATCTGAAATGAAAGCATTAGTCCCCATTTGTAAAACTGTTCAGGAATTTCCTGCAGGCCATTACATGCTCAACGGTAAATTAGTTAAATATTACGAGCGTGATTGGATGGAGTATGAAGCAGTAAAAGATAACGAAACAAGCTTAGAAGATTTAAAACATGCGTTTGAGAAGGCTGTTAAATCTCATTTAATGTCTGATGTACCATATGCGGTATTATTATCAGGCGGCTTAGATTCGTCTTTAGTATCAGCTGTTGCTGCTCGTTATGTAGCAAAGCGCGTAGAAGACGGAGATCAAAGCGATGCATGGTGGCCTCGTTTGCATAGTTTTGCGGTAGGCCTTGAAGGCGCTCCTGATTTAATTGCGGCAAAAAAAGTAGCCGATATGATTGGTACTGTGCATCACGAAATACACTTTACTATTCAAGAAGGCTTAGATGCTATTCGCGATGTGATTTATCATTTAGAAACATTTGATACAACGACCATCCGCGCTGCAACACCTATGTACTTGATGACTCGAAAAATAAAAGCTATGGGAATTAAGATGGTGCTTTCAGGCGAAGGCTCTGATGAAATATTTGGTGGCTATCTATACTTCCATAAAGCACCCAATGCAAAAGAATTGCACGAGGAAACAGTGCGTAAGTTAGATAGACTGCACATGTTTGATTGCGCTCGTGCAAACAAAGCCACCTCGGCATGGGGGGTAGAAGCACGTGTACCATTCTTAGATAAGAATTTTATTGATGTGGCTATGCGCTTGAATCCAGAAGACAAAATGTGTATTGATGGACGCATGGAGAAGTGGATATTAAGAAAAGCGTTTGATGATGAAACTTATTTGCCGGCAGAAGTATTATGGCGACAAAAAGAACAGTTTGGTGATGGTGTGGGCTATTCGTGGATTGACTCAATTCGTGATTTTGTTGATGCTCAAGTAACTGACCAACAATTAGCAACGGCTGAATTTAGATTCCCAATTAATACGCCTGATACTAAAGAAGGCTATTATTATAGGACTGTTTTTGAGCAATTCTTCCCGCAAGAAAGTGCTGCGAAATGTGTACCTGGCGGTAAGTCTATTGCCTGTAGTACAGTAGAAGCATTGGAATGGGATGCCAGCTTTAAAGAAATGGCAGATCCTTCAGGTCGTTCTATGAAATCTGTACACAGCGGCGAGTTCAAAGACTAAACAACCACATAAATATTACAACTCATAAAAACCGTAACAGTCTATTTGTTACGGTTTTTTTTACCCGAGATGAACGAGTAATTACATAAACATTTGGTGATTATTTTGCTAAGGGCTTATTTTGCTTAAGGGCTTATACCAATATAAGGCTTCACTTATTGGCGTTTTCTCTGGTAACAAAGGATTAGCCAGTTCAAATTGCTTGCTTGTTTCTACTTCAAGTTTTGAAATAATTTCGCCATAGTGCTTATTAAAAAGTTCATCAAAACTGCCATCTTCAATTGCCATATTCAAGCCTGTTTCAATTAATCTAGAAAGTGTCACATTACGTTTATTTGTAAAAAAATATAACGCGGTAGGATAATGAATCAGAACACCTTTTTTAATGACAAAATTGTTTGAATAATTGTTATCAAGTTCATCTAAAACCTCTGTTACAGAACGAGGGAAAAAATCTGCTAATTGATTATTAAGCATAGTTGTCGCTTCTATATAATCGCGAGAAGTCACCACATTAAACCCATTGGCCTGTAAAATTTTAGTATCTGGCCATGCAATGCCTTGAACAGGAGAGAACTCGAGCAAATCAGAAAATGTATTAATACTCTCTTGTTTAAAGCTGTTATCTTTGTGCGTTAAAAAGACTCGCCATCCAATCAATCCTTTTGCCAATGGTATGCGAATAGGCCGAAGTTGCTCTTCTCTTTGCATATCGGTCATAGTCCAGAAAACGTTTACTTCTAAGTTCTCTTCTAATCTTTTAAGTGCTTTTGTTTGCCGCATAGGTAATACGGAAGGCTTGAGCTCATAACGTACTCCAGTTTTTTGAAGCGTCAATTCTAATAAGGCTAGTGGATAAGTGTATCGACTATCATCTTCAATGGGAGACTTAGGGTAAGTAATAGACCATACAGCAGCGACACTTGAGGTAGACAAGAAAAGTAACAACAGTGATATTAATTTTATGTGAAAAACTGAACGGCTTGTTATTCTTTCAATCAATACTTTCACTCTTAATAATTGAGTAAAGGCATTCTTTAAATTACCGAATAATATATAAAGGTCTTTAAGACTCATATTTCTGTGTACTCTTATCATCTATCTATTTGGTCGAATGTGAACTTTATATATTTTGATATTAAACACAATTGGGTTAGGAAATGACTAACTTTTCCATTTGCCCGTCTTCCCAACTAATACTTAACAATAAGCATAAGACATTTATCACTAATACGGTATGAAAGTACAGAAAAAACTCTTATTAGACATGATTCTAGAATATATCCGTACTGCATTATTCTACGCCTATATATTTATGAAGCTGGACAGAAAGCTTCCAGTTCCGCTTTATACAAGTAGCCACAGCTAATTCAGTCGCTCTCTTTTGTTGACTAATGGGTTGTAAATAAACAGGCATTGGCAAATTTATTAACACGTCAGATACGTCTTGCAAACCACTTTTATCGCCAAACACATCTAAAAACAAATTATCTAGTTCATCAACATGCTTTTGCATTGCCACAGGATGTTTCACCTCGTTTGCACGCTTCATAGCTTGATCTAATATTGGCATATTGGCCTTCATATTAATTTTAGGTGACACCGTAACCCATGTACTCTCGCTACAATGTACTTCATAGGTACCGCTTGTTTCAATTTGCGTTGACAAACCTTGTTGATGCAAAGTCATTGTAAGCTCATTTAAATCATACATGCATGGCTCACCACCTGTAATGACAATATGTTTAGCCGTATATTGTTGTTTTACGAGTACATCTAATAATTCTGAAACAGAGCAAGTAAAGTAATTGGGAGAATCGCTTGTTTTGACTAATATATCACCAACACTTTTGTTATTTTCAGGGAGAGTTTCCCATGTATGCTGCGTATCACACCATGGACAGCCAACAGGACAACCTTGTAGACGGATAAAGAGTGATGGCGTACCAGTATATGCACCTTCACCCTGGATCGTCTCGAACATTTCATTGACCAGTAACTTTTGCATATATTCCGTCGTGTCCTCACCTTGAAAATTAGTTGATTTTACATTTACTATTGCGCTGATATATAACGCGAAGTTTACCAGTTTACCCGGTACATAAGAAGTAGATGTATTTAATAATGTATAAGCACTTCAATATCATATAGCAAATATTAATTTGCGTTAGTAATTTGATTTCATAAACGCATTGCCTGAGTTAACATATGCAGCAATAGGTGCTGTTCTATTAACTGCACTCGTATAGTCAAATATTTTAAATCATTAAAAAATCAATCATTAGGTAGGCATGTCTAACTTACAAAATAAAAAAGGCAAAGTAGTCATTATATATTCTGGCGGAATGGATTCTTATACAGTATTACATCAAGCAATTCACGACGGTTACGATGTACACGCTGTCTCGTTTAATTATGGGCAAAGACACAGTAAAGAATTAGATTATGCTAAAAGAGTGACATCAAAGTATGGTATTGAGCATAAAATCGTTGATATCAGCGCAATTAATCAGCTTATACTGGGTTCGTCATTAACCGATGATATAGATGTCCCAGAAGGACATTATGAACAGGAAAGTATGAAACAAACCGTTGTGCCAAACCGCAATATGATCTTGCTTTCTTTAGCTATTGGATACGCGGTGTCGGTTGAAGCTGAAGCCGTCTACTTTGGTGCACACTCGGGCGACCACGCCATTTATCCAGATTGTAGAACTGAATTTGTAGAGGCAATGAATCAAGTCAGTAAAATAGCAAATTATGAGCCGGTAGAAGTGCGCGCCCCATTTTTATCAAAAGACAAAATACAAATTTTAACTGAGGGTTTAACGTTAGGGTTAGACTATTCAGAAACATGGACATGTTATAACGGAAGAGAAAAAGCATGTGGTAAATGCGGGGCCTGCCAAGAACGTTTAGAGGCGTTTGAAAAAAATAATGTAACTGATCCGTTAGAATATGAATAAGGCGCAATAAAGCGCCTTATCATTAATAATCTTTGGGATTTATTTTTGACTTTCAGTCACAAAATACTCAATTTCCTTTATACAATGTCTTAACACTGGATTGAGACGAGTATTTTTACCATTCATAACAAACAGTTCGTGTTCAAATTTAAACAAGCTTCCTTTGGCTATAGGCACTAATCCTGTCGCAGCGCCCTGCTCTTTGGCAATATAATCAGGCAACAAGCCAACATACTCGCCAGTCATTATAGCAGCCATACACATTTCATATGAATCAGAAAATGTTTGAATGGCTAAACGTTTGTCGTTATCGATATAATTAGATGATGATAATCCTGAAATACCAATAGCAGGGAAATCTTCAATATTAACCGAATCAGGCAATGCGTCTGCTTCCCTAAATTTAGCTAAAGGATGTGTGGGTGAGCAATATAAACGACCGTTACAATTTATACCAACAGGGTGAAATGTGACTGACTCTGGTTTAACCATATCATAAGTGGATAACACTAAATGACATTCACCCGACAAGGCCACATGCTCAACTTCATTGTAAAGTCGAGTTTGCATATTGACGTGAATATCATCAAATTTTTTCATGGTACTTTTAACCGCTTTACTCACTGCCAATTGAATCGATGTGGCTAAACCCGACATCAATACAATAGTAATATGTCCTGAATAATCATCATGTAATGATTTTAGATTGAATACAAAGTTATCGAAGGCATTGAATATACGTTTAGTTTCTTGGAAAACAACTTCGCCTTCTTTGGTCATTTGAAACCCACCTCTACCACGATGACACAACACCAAATCTAGACGTTCTTCGAGCTTTTTAATAGCTGCGCTTATGTTTGGACGCTGCATTCGTAAAACAGGCTCTGCCGCTGTAAACCCATTACATGAGGCAACTGCATAAAAAACCCTTAAAAGTTTAATATCAGATTCTTGCAAACGGTTTAACATGATATAACCTCACTAAACTTTAAAATTTTGTGGTCAAACCGATTCAGTTCGTAAATTAATCGTATCTTATATTGATACTGTAAGTATGTAATTCAATTCTGAACTTACAAGCTTGACCTAGATGGACACTCTAACCTTCGTATAGTTATCATAAAAAATACGTTACGGCTAGTTAAATGATTATTTAGTTATCGTTTCTCATAACTAAAACTTTAACTAAATTACCAAAATAGTTTTTATTACATACTTATTTACGACATAGAAAGCTAAGATAGTTTTAATATCTCTTTTCGAAGCGTTTCAACTTCATCTCTAACGCTTGCAGCTTTCTCAAACTCTAAGTCTCGAGCATAGCCAAACATCTGTTTTTCAAGTTCAGCTACTCGTTCCATCATCTGATTAGCATTCATCGCTTTCGCAGCTTTTTGCTGATCTCCCACTTTCTTTAGTTTCACTTTATTTGCTGCAGGATGGGCACTATCACCTAAGTCCATAATATCGGTAATAGGTTTGTTAAGCTGCATAGGAGTGATACCATTAGCCTTGTTGTGTGCGACTTGTTTTGCGCGGCGCCTGTCAGTTTCATCAATGGCTTTTTTCATCGATTTGGTGATTTTATCACCATATAAAATTGCTCTACCATTTAAGTGTCGAGCAGCACGGCCAATTGTCTGAATGAGTGACTTTTCAGCGCGTAAGAACCCTTCTTTATCTGCATCCAAAATAGCAACTAGCGAGACCTCGGGCATATCAAGCCCTTCTCGAAGTAAATTAATACCAACAAGGACATCAAATTTACCAATTCGTAAATCACGTATAATTTCAATACGTTCAACGGTATCAATATCAGAATGAAGATAGCGCACTCGCACACCGTGTTCGTTCAAATATTCAGTTAAATCCTCTGCCATACGTTTAGTCAAGGTTGTAATTAACACCCTTTCATTTAATTCAACACGTTTATGTATTTCACTTAATACGTCATCTACTTGAGTCGCCACTGGGCGCACTTCTATTTCAGGATCAATCAACCCGGTAGGTCTAACAACTTGTTCAACCACATCCCCATCACTTTTTTCAAGCTCAAATACACCTGGGGTAGCTGAAACATAAATCGTTTGCGGACATATATGTTCAAACTCTTCAAACTTTAGAGGCCTATTGTCTAAAGCAGAAGGTAACCTAAAACCATATTCAACTAAGGTTTCTTTTCGAGAACGATCTCCTTTGTACATAGCTCCAATTTGTGACACCGTTACATGTGATTCATCAATGAATAACAATCCATCTGCAGGGAAATAATCAAGTAAAGTTGGAGGGGGCTCGCCCGGGGCTCTTCCTGAAAGATATCTTGAATAGTTTTCGATACCAGAGCAATAACCAAGCTCTTGCATCATCTCAATATCGAATTGAGTGCGTTGAGAAATACGTTGCTCTTCAAGTAATTTATTATTGTCTTTTAAATGCGCTTGCCTATCGACCAATTCTTCTTTTATTCGGTCAATTGCGCTCAGTATTTTTTCTCTTGGTGTCACATAATGAGTTTTAGGAAAAACAGTCGTACGGATAACGTTTTTGTCGACGGCGCCTGTAAGTGGATCGAATAAACTAATTTTTTCAATTTCTTCATCAAATAATTGTACTCGTACCGCTTGCTTTTCAGAATCAGCGGGGAAAATATCAATCACATCCCCTCTTACTCTAAACGAACCGCGTTCAAACGCTAAATCGTTACGTTTATATTGTAACTCCGCAAGTCGTCTCAATATGTCACGCTGATCCATCAAATCACCCACGCGCAAATGCAAAAGCATTTTCATATAACTTTTAGGATCACCCAAACCATAAATAGCAGAAACAGATGCAATAATTACTACGTCGCGTCGCTCCATAAGTGCTTTTGTAGCAGACAATCGCATTTGTTCAATATGGTCATTAATGGAGGCATCTTTTTCAATAAAAGTGTCGGTACTGGGTACATAAGCCTCAGGTTGATAGTAATCGTAATAGGATACAAAGTACTCCACTGCATTATTTGGAAAGAACTCTTTCATCTCTCCGTATAATTGTGCCGCTAGCGTCTTGTTATGCGCCATAATAAGAGTGGGTCTTTGCACTTCTTTAATGATATTCGCCATTGTGAAGGTTTTACCCGAGCCGGTAACACCTAATAAGGTTTGCCGCGCTAAACCACTCTCAAGACCGTCTATAAGCTTTTCAATCGCTTGAGGCTGGTCGCCAGCAGGGGAGTATTTAGAAACTAATTCAAAGCCTTTAGACATGTTTTATATTTTCTCTTTTTTTAAGTCAAAGCAGATTAATGCAAAGCATAATTTAATACTATTTGTTAGGTAGATGTTCAGTTAAAGATCAACTGGATTGGGTATCTGGCAAATATCTTTTTGCCTTTTTAACTCTCGATTGAACCATGCGAATGACACAATTGCAGCAAAGACGTTTGCAATAACACAGCCCCAAAATATACCTAATAAACCGTAAAAATGAGAACCTAAAGCTACGAAAGGAATGTAACACACAAATAATCTAATTATACTTAACCACATTGCCTCTAAGGGTTTATGCATAGCATTAAATGAACTGTTAGTTAATATAATAATCCCTTGCAATCCATATCCTAATGGGACAATTGTTAAGAACATAACGATATATTTTGAAACAGATTCTTCCTCTGCAAATATCTGGGCAATGTATGGTGCAAGTAGAAACAAGATAGCAAAAACAATTAATTGCCAAACAATGACAAATTGAATACACAATTTATACGCATCAAAAATACGTTTGAATTGCTGTGCACCAAAATTCTGGCTAATTAATGGCGGTAACGACATAGATAACGCTAACACAACTATGCTCGCAATAGACTCCAATCGATTACCCACTCCCCATGCTGCTACCGCTTCGGCACCATATGTTGCAACAATTGCCGTTACAACAGCCGCAGAAATAGGCGTTAACATATTTGAGCCAGCAGCTGGTAATCCAATTACTAGAATACCTTTAGACGATTCTTTAAATTCAGACCAATCAAGCATTCTAGGTTCCATTAACCCTCTTTTTACTGCCAACAACCATAGGATCCAAACAACACATACTGCCCAAGCGACACAGGTAGCAATAGCGGCCCCTTGAATACCCATTGCAGGAAACCCAAGGTATCCAAAAATGAGTATTGGATCGAGAATAGCGTTTATACCGCCTCCTGTAGCCATTATTATACTAGGTGTTTTGGTATCTCCAGAGGCTCTTAAAACTGCATTGCCCACCATGGGTACAGCTAACAATACACCAGATAAATACCACACACTCATATAGTCGTAAATTAAAGGAAGCAGTTCGTCATTTGCTCCCATTAATCCAAATACAAAATCAATATTGAAATATCCAATGACTGAAAGCACGCCCACTAATAAAAAGGCTAATAATATTGAGCCTGTTGCCAATATTTTAGCTCTGCTAGTGTTTCCACTACCAAGATTGCTGCCAATTACAGCTGACGCGCCAATCCCTAAGCCTATATTTAGACTTATAACGGTAAAAGTAACAGGAAAAGTAAAACTAATAGCGGCCAGTTCATTGGTACCAATTAGGCTAACAAAAAAAGTATCGACAATGCTGAACGTCATCAGCATGATCATTCCTATTATCATAGGCAGAGTCATACTAATTAACGTAGGGCGAATTTCGCCCTTTAAGAGATCGTTCTTTTTTGAAGATGACACAGAAAGTTACTACCTAGTACGCTTAATATTTAAGCGATAATAAATTGATAATTCATTACTATAACGCAATTAACCATTAAATTTTATAAATTAGCTGTTTGGCTTCTAAAGTTAACAAAATTTAATCAAAACACATCTCTTTTCATTGAATACTAAAAGTGTCAATAATTCTTTGTTAATTGCCAAATTATTGTCGACAATAATTTTTTATAACAGTCAAGTATAAAAAAGCACACAGGATTTGCAGAAATACGCTTGATTTTTACAATACTTTATAATAATTAAAAATATTTACTCTATCATGTTGTTTTATATGGCCATTTAATATAACTATGAAATACTAGAAAAATAATATTGACAAAAAAAGCGATTTAAACATATCCATCTGTGCAAATTAATCCACAGACTTATCCACAGTTTGGGTGGATAACTAGCACCGACGTAATAATGGCGCTGAATAGCGAGGATAAGGCCTTTTTTTTTGTAAGTTGTTACTAACCTTTAACACCATTTTAATATGTTACACTTTTATGAACAACTGTACATTCGTACATGCAACAAGCTTTTTTTAAGTCTTTTTTATTATAATTAAATTTATTTTTGAATATTTTGTTATTAGTATAGTTTTCAATGTTTTTGCTTTTTTTTTAATCAAGGTTATGCTTTTTAGGCTAGTTTTTTATTCATTCCGATTTGCTGGAATTTTAGTCTATTTATTTTTATTTTAAAAAAAGAGCAAAACTTAGTTGACAGCAAAGTCTATGGTAATTAATATGCGCATCCGTTAAAAGTCAGGTCCCCCTTAGCTCAGTTGGTTAGAGCGACGGACTGTTAATCCGCAGGTCCCCCGTTCGAGTCGGGGAGGGGGAGCCA
>DDIL01000103.1:60893-64853 GCA_002338515.1 Glaciecola sp. UBA1851
CCCCTTAGCTCAGTTGGTTAGAGCGACGGACTGTTAATCCGCAGGTCCCCCGTTCGAGTCGGGGAGGGGGAGCCAACTTTTAATGTTTTTTGTGTCACAATTCCCCCTTAGCTCAGTTGGTTAGAGCGACGGACTGTTAATCCGCAGGTCCCCCGTTCGAGTCGGGGAGGGGGAGCCACTTCTTCAAAGAATCTATTAATTTAGCCCAAACCAATTTTTTATTTTCTAATCTTTTTGAATACTAATTTCTGCATCACACTAACTGTGTTTCAGCAGAACAATTATTTTTTAACATTAATTGTGTCGATATTAAACTACTTAGAAAACATGTTGTTTGTCTATAAGCAAAACGTTTGTTGCTAGAAATATCAAAAAATTCATCATTTATTAAACTAAATCAAAATATCCTTATGATTTCTGTGTTGTTTAACGCGTTCATAAAAGCGATAATCGACGTCTAAATTTTGTAAGAGCTTTATAACAAATATAAATTTTACTCAATTGGTTTAAATGTTGGCTAAAAATGCAAACAAACCGAAGGTTTGGCATGCAAAAAGCATCATTCAAGATGAAAGAATTCTGATATTGCATATTCAATGATGAGAGTTTGTTATAATCGGCCGGCAGTTCTATTTAGAAAACTTTACAAAAAAAAGCGTTTAATTTGAGCAATATATTGTTTTTAAGTTTAGCAAACAAATATCATTACTATAAACGACCCATAACGACCAACCTTGAAAAAAGGCGTGCTACAACCTTATGACAGATTTGCTTTTATTATTATTAGGCACTGTGTTAGTTAATAATTTTGTATTAGTACAATTTCTTGGCTTATGTCCCTTTATGGGCGTATCAGGCAAGCTTGAAACAGCGATAGGTATGTCGATGGCAACTACCTTCGTGCTTACATTGGCATCTTTATGTAGTTATTTAGTTGAAACCTATATCTTAATTCCTTTGGAAATAAGCTATTTGCGTACCTTAAGCTTTATTTTAGTCATTGCCGTTGTGGTGCAATTTACTGAAATGGTTGTGCGTAAAACCTCCCCTACTCTTTACCGTTTACTCGGTATATTTTTACCGTTAATAACGACAAATTGTGCTGTATTAGGTGTCGCTTTGTTAAATACGACAAAACAACACAATTTTATAGAATCGTTGGTTTATGGTTTTGGCGCCGCGGTTGGATTTTCTTTTGTATTGATTCTGTTTGCTGCAATGCGCGAGCGCCTAGCCGCTGCAGATGTACCTACTCCTTTTAAAGGCGCATCTATTGCCATGATAACCGCTGGATTAATGTCACTTGCCTTTATGGGCTTTACCGGTTTAGTGAAATGAGTTTGACGTTTATTGCACTATTGGTTGTTGCTACTATTGCACTTATTTTTGGCGCAGGACTCGGCTATGCAGCGATTAAATTTAAAGTGGAAAGCGATCCGCTAGTTGAGCAAATAGATAACATTTTACCACAAACTCAGTGTGGACAATGTGGTCACCCGGGTTGCAGGCCTTATGCTGAAGCCATTGCTAATGGAGAAGACATAAATAAATGTCCACCAGGTGGTGAAGTGACTATTAAACAATTAGCTGAGCTAATGGGGGTTGAAGCTAAGCCCCTTGATTCTGCTCACGGTGTCGAAGATATAAAGAAAGTCGCCTACATTAGAGAAGATGAATGCATAGGTTGTACAAAATGCATTCAGGCTTGCCCGGTAGATGCGATTGTAGGCGCGGCCAAACAAATGCATACCGTTATAATAGGTGAGTGTACAGGTTGTGATTTATGTGTTGATCCATGCCCAGTAGACTGCATTGATATGGTCCCACTGAATCAAGGTACCGATAATTGGAAATGGGATTTTAAGCAAACACAGGTTGGTGATATATCGGTGAGGCAAGTTTCATGAGTGAGTTTGCTGATTACGATTTAGTTATGGAGCATTTAGCGAGTAAAGAGTTGTGGGACTTTCCAGGCGGTGTGCATCCTACTCAATTCAAAACGTTGTCTAATACAACACCAATCAGTCAAATTTCGTTACCTGACAAGTTATATATACCAATAAAACAACATATAGGTATAGATGGTGAAGTTATTGTTAATAAAGGCGACAGAGTGCTAAAAGGTCAAGCGCTGACAAAAAGTGAAAATACATTTGCTGTACCTGTGCATGCATCCACATCTGGTATAGTTGAATCGATTAGTAAGCATGTATCTGCACATCCTTCTGGATTACCTGAATTGACCATTTGTATCGCTGTTGATGGCAAAGACGAAAGTATTGATACAAGCGGTATTCCAGATTATGCATCTGTTGCAAAAGTTGACCTAATAGGCGCAATTTGCAATGCAGGTGTAAGTGGATTAGGTGGCGCTGGCTTCCCAACGCATATAAAAACAAATAATGTTAAACCAGTCGAATTTTTAATTATTAATGGCATTGAATGTGAGCCATACATAAGTGCCGACGACCGTTTAATGAGAGAGCACGCGTGGCAAATTCGCCAAGGTATAGACATTCTTTATCATATACTTGAGCCTAAACAAGTCATTATTGCTATTGAAGACAATAAACCTGAAGCATTTGAAACAATGAGTTTGGCATGCCAACAACATAGCGATTATCAAGTTGTAAGCGTACCAACAAAATATCCTGCTGGTGGAGAAAAACAGTTAATTCAGGTGCTCACATCAAGAGAAGTGCCAAGCGATGGCCTACCCATTGATATAGGCTGTATGATGTATAACGTAGGGACTTGCTACGCTATTGCAGATGCTATTATTGAAGGAAAACCTTTACTGGAGCGCGTGGTCACGCTAACAGGTCAGGCATTGAAGCAACCTAAAAATGTGTGGGCACGAATAGGCACGCCTATCAAGCACTTGCTCGATATGGCTGAATTTGATGTCGAGAAACAACACTACCCTCGCATTATTATGGGTGGCCCAATGATGGGATTTACCTTAACGTCGGCACAAATTCCTGTCGTAAAAACTACAAATTGCATTCTTGCACCTGCCGCAAAAGAATTACCTGAAGTAGGTGATGAACGCGGGTGTATTCGCTGCTCAGCATGTGCCGATGCATGCCCTGTCTCATTGTTACCTCAACAAATGTTTTGGTATAGCAAAGCAAAGGAATATGAAACAGCACAAGACTATAATTTGTTTGATTGCATTGAATGTGGGGCATGTGCTTATGTTTGCCCAAGTGAAATCCCACTTGTGCATTATTACCGTCAAGCTAAAAGTGATATAAGACAACAACAAGCTGAAAAAGAACAAGCTGAAAAAGCTAGAATTCGCTTTGAAGCAAGAAAAGCTAGACTAGAGAAAGAAAAGCAAGAGCGTGAGGAAAAACACCGTAAAGCAGCGGAAGCTAGAAAGCAAAGTGTGAATAAAGACGGTGGTGCGCAAGCCAAAATAGCAGCTGCATTGGCACGCGCAAAAGCAAAAAAAGCCGCGCAAGCTTCTGCTGAACAAGCTAATAACACCCCAGATGCTATCGATAAAAAAGAGGTAGAAAACTCGCCAACTCAGCAATCTGAAAACTCAGCTGATGATAAGAAAGCAAAAGTAGCAGCGGCAATTGCAAGGGCTAAGGCAAAAAAAGAAGCAAAGATGCAAGCAGAGCGCAAAGAAAACGAAAGCAAACAAACTAAGGATGAGACTAGCGATGAGTAAATTATCCGTTGCTAGTTCACCACATCATCATAATCAACGCGATACTGGCGCGGTGATGCGTTTAGTTATATACGCCATGATCCCAGGTATTATTGTGCAAGCTATTATGTTTGGCTATGGTGTACTTATTCAGCTTTTGCTCGCCATTATTACCGCGGTAGTAACTGAAATCGCTATTTTAGAATTACGTAAAAAGAATTCAGAACGCGCATTTAAAGATTGTAGTGCAATGCTTGCCGCTATGTTGTTAGCGATCAGTATCCCGCCTCTTGCGCCTT
>DDIL01000137.1:0-241 GCA_002338515.1 Glaciecola sp. UBA1851
TCAATTTTAGTTAAGCAAAGTTCATGGCCCGCCAGCTTAGCAAGTTTTTCGTCTTCAAAAATTTCAATTGTTCCAACCGTAATTAGCCGATGTTGAATATTAGGCTCTTCAAATCTTCTTGCTAAAACTTTGACTCTTGCTAACAACTCATCAAAATCAAAAGGCTTGCATAAGTAATCATCCGCTCCCTGCTCCAACCCTTTGACTCTCTCTGCCACCTCATCTAACGCTGTAAGCATCA
>DDIL01000137.1:477-8593 GCA_002338515.1 Glaciecola sp. UBA1851
CACCATTGGCTTAGGATCGATTCGCTTTATCTGACTAAGAATTTGAATGCTATCCACGCCATCAAACAAACGATCCAATATCACTATTTTAGGCATCTTTTTTTCAATGGTGGGAACGACTTCATTTAAACGATTAACAACACTGCACTCATAACCCTCAGCTGACAGCCCTTTTTTTAGAAAATTCGCTAATGCAAGTTCATCTTCTGAAATTAAAATTCTCATTTAACTATTTCCTTGGCAAAACAATAGTAAATATTGAGCCAAGATTTTTTGTCGACTCTGCTTTTAATTGGCCATCATGAGATTCGACAATGGTTTTGGCAATAGGCAGCCCTAATCCTAAGCCCTCTTGATGCTTGCTAAACCTGACAAATCGTTTAAAAATATTCTCTAATTCCGACGCGGGTATACCTTCTCCTTTGTCTCGAATAGAAATACTGAAAAAGTCTTTATCACTTTCGATTATTGTTGTTATTACTTCTTCTTTAGTGGAATATTTACATGCATTATCCAAAAGAACTGACAATACTTGTTGAATTCTGGATGTATCAACATTGAGCTCAAGATGTTCAGTATCGCCTTTTGCTTCGAATATAAATTTTCGCTCCTCATGTAGTCTTGTCCACTTATTAATTTCTGATTGAACCAGTTGAGCCATATTTACTGTCGATTTGTTTAACGTTAACGAATCCATTTCAGCTCTAGTTAACGTGAGTAAATCATCTACCAATCGACTAAGAAGAATACTCTGATCCAATACAACCTTTAGTGTTTCTCTATATTCAGACTCTTCTGCAGACTTCAAACGTAACGTCACTTGCGCTTCACCTCTTATTATTGTTAATGGTGTTCGTAACTCATGTGACACATCCGACAAAAATTGGCGACGTCTAGCGTCTATTTTTGTTAATTCATGGTTAGCAGCAGTTAATTGTATGGTTCTGTGCTCTACTTCAAATGCCAGTTTCTTTTGCGACTCACTTACTATTTTTTCATTTTCTTTTAACCGCTCTGCTAGCTTATTAATAGCTTGTGAGAGCTCTTCAAACTCGTCATCTAGTTTAATTGAGATGGGCTGCCCGTACTGCCCCTTAGCAATAGTGTTTGTGGCATCTTTTAAAATAACAATGGGTTGGTATAGCTGGTTCACTAACCAATAACATCCGTATACAATTAATGGCAGGGAAATAGCCGCCATGATCATGGTGAACCAAACTACAGCTGTATTGAGCATATCTATCCGAGCGTTTATGCCGCTCACTACTCTACTTTGACGTGCCAACGCGGTGTTGATGGCGTCTCTGAATTCATCATCAATCGTAATTTCTAATAGATTTCTTAATTGGTCACGCTGCGAAGGCATGCTGTAATCATTCGATTGGATGACTTTATCAAAAGAAGTGATAACCTTGGTAATGATGCGTCGTAACTCTTCTGTATCCTCAACGCTACCTGCGGTGAGTTCAAGCCCCAGTGCCTCTCTCTGCTTTTGCTCTAGCGATTTTATATTATTGAGTAAACGATCAATTATTTCGGTCTTTTTTCTTATTTCTGATTGATTAGCTTGGCGACCGAAAATCACTTCATCTGTGAACTGTTTAAATAAACGATAAGAAATACTAGAAAGTTCTTGGTGTTCAGATAATAGCGTTTGCGCAATAGTCGATTGCTTTACATTCTCACGGGTAAGTTGCGCAGTAATTGCCGCACACAACAAAGCAATCAGTACAACAACAGCAGTAATAACACCAAAGAAAAATAATTTGCGTTTGTACATTAATAAGGCTTTCGTTAAATGAATGAATACGTTTGATTAACACCTAAAGACCAGTTTATGCTTGTTGGAAAAAACAGAATAAGCAGTGTTGATTGTATTTTTTGGCTATTTGCATTCTGAGGTTGGAACTGTCATTTAAGAGGGACTTATACACACATCCGTTTTGTGCAAAAGATGGTAGGTTAGCGCTGAGCGTTTTCGGAAAGTAATATCTATTGTGACTGACTGCAAAGCCCAAGGATGCTGACCAAAGTTGTGATTCTCCAATAGCCGAATTAATTCGCGACTATCCTATTAAAAGCTGCACAGTTATTAGCCATATTCGGCAAGCCAATAGAGGCAGAATATGCTTAGAAAATACTCATCGGTTCACTCGTTGTTTATGGGGAAAAAATTGGACCTTTGCGCACAATGGCCAACTGTCTAATTATCAGAAAAAACTCAAGATTAAATATCACGTTCCAATAGGCAACACCGACAGTGAACTAGCGTTTTGTTGGTTGTTAGATAACGTATTTGAAAAGTTTGGCAGAACTAAACCAAAAAATATGGCCGCAGCGTTTAAATATGTGGCTAAATTGTGTGACTCTTTAAGAGAGTTGGGTGTTTATAATATGATGTTAACCGACGGTGACTTTTTACTCGCTTATTGTACTAATCATCTGCATTGGATAACTCGAAAATCCCCATTTACAAAAGCTAGTCTTATTGATATCGAAATGAGTATAGACTTTAATCAGCATACGACGCCTAACGACATCGTCACTGTTATTTCGACTCAGCCATTAACGAATAATGAACACTGGCATAAGATGGGAATAGGTGAATATAAATTGTTCAAATATGGTGTAGAGGTATAGTCTTAGATATTACAATTTGCTTGTTTAACTATCTTGTTAAACAAGCATTTTAGTCACATACATACAGCAAAGGTAAATAGACCCAAAATATGTCAGTATGCAAGTTCACCTTGTTTTTTGTTAACCATTGCTTGCTCAAACTGCATAAGCACTTTCTCATGTTCGTCTGTCCAGTTCTCACCTAACGATACTTTTATGTCATTTGCCATTTGAAAAGCTAAATCCAAGTTATTTTTTAGGTACTCGATATGTGGCTTTAAAAACACATATGATGGTCGTGGATCATTCCAATCATCTTCATTAAGTTGAGACTGTAAGTTTATAGCGTCTTCTACATTGCCTAGCATTAAGTTAGCTTTAGTCGCAATGGAAATAACTTGATATTTTAAATATGAAAACTGAGTGTTTTCTAATTCTGCTAAAGCGAAAGCTGCTCGTTTGATAGATTCTGTATAATCTTTTTGAAGCAAACTAATATAAGCTAAATCGCTCAATGCAGTATACTCCCCCTCGGTGTCACCAATTTGTCTATATTCCTGTATAAGTTGATTTAGCTCTCGTTCAGAATCTTGAATTTTACCTACTTGAATCGAAGTCGTCGCTATTTGATGTCTAGCAAAAAGTGAGTAACCCGTTAATCCAAAGCGCAAAAATAAATCTTTAGCAAGGCGATAGTGTTCAATAGCTTTATTAAATTCAGTAGACGCTAAATAAACATTGGCTAAATTAAACATGACTTTGCCTTCTCCACTGCCATACGCGGCTTTAGCATAGCTAGTTTGTGCCTCATTTAAATATTTAATTGCTTTTTGATTTTCTCCCATTGCTTGAAAACTAGTGCCAATATTCATTTGTTGATTCCCTAATAACATAGGGTCGGATTTTACGTGCGGGTTGTCCAATAATGCTAGCGACGTTTCTAGAGAGCCTTGAATATTGCCCTGACTGTATAAAATATTGGAACTTAATTGGGTCAGAAAATAGCGCTTATCATTGTCTAATTTTAGGCTGTCTAATTCATTAATTTGTGAACTCGCTACGGCATAATCACCTTCTCTATATGTTACTTCAGCTAGGTGGGCTTTAGCCCAAAAAAAATCAGAGTCTCTTTCAAGTGCCATTTCGAGGTATTGTCTAGCATCTTTTAACTCTCCGCTGTGCAACTCATGTAAACCGATTACATATTCGCGGTTTGCTTTTTCATTGTTGCTAAGGATTGTCGCCAATGGCAAGATTTCAGGCGTTTCTGGGATTAATTTTCTAGCTAATAGTTCAAGCACTTGGTTAGTGGTTTCTATTGCACCAAAACTACTTGATGAAATAGGTACGCTGGTGCCTTTAGCATCATGGATCTCGAATGTAAGCGTAGTTTCGTTGCCGTTAACTATAAAGGACAATTGGATCAGCTTGTCACAGCCTAACTGGCCACAAACATTTTCAAATGAAGGTTTTCTACTACCATTTATTTCACTCAGCACTTTATCAACAGCTAAGGTTTGAATACTCTGGTATTGCCCAAGCTGTTCAGAAACCATTGCCATTATGCCATATTTGACCCAGTCATGAACGATTGAATCTCCCATGTTATCTACTGGTAATACCGCTACTCTTAGTGGCGACTCAATTTTCGCGTCTAATGTATTTGGGTGATAAAAAATCAGGGATATTGTTGCAATAACAATGAAGGTTAATACCGAAAGTGGAATGACATATTGCCTTTTGGGGTCACGTGAACCAGCTTTACTAGTTTGAGAACCCGCAATTGGTTGGATATCTGAAACCTCTGAAATACTCACCTGAGTATTCATTCGAAATCCCTTTCCTCGAACGGTTTTAATGAAATCTTGGTCTTTTCCGTTGTCTCCAAGCAAGAGTCGAATTTCGGATATAAGCTTAGAAAGCGACCACTCGGTAACAACTTGTGCAGGCCAGAGTTTCTCTAAAAGTTCGTCTTTACCCACCGCATTTGGATACGCTTGGCAAAGTAAATACAGGGCACGAATTAATTTATCATCAGATGACACGACCTCAGATTTAAACAGTAATTTGTTGTTCTGTGCGTCTAAAATGTACTGATCAAACTGATATAGTTTTTTCGTGGTCAAATTAAGGCATCCTACACGCAGTGATTAGAAACGTTAAGGCCCGTTGATTTTGCTGTATGAACAGGCAATAGCATCAATTTAAATATACTAGCTCATTTATTTAATAAAAAAAAGACATGCTAAAAAGTTTGTAACTATAAGATATTTAACACTTTCAAGCTAATTCCAATTATTTCAAGTTAGTTTCAAGCAAGTGGATAGACGGTTTTATAGAATTGATTCAAGTTAGTTAACATCTCCCTAGTGGCATTGAATCAAATGAAGAATAAAGCACTATTCATACCTGCTGTACTGTGCCTAAATTTTATCTATGACGACCCTACCTCGAATGTTAACCGACACATTCACATCAATGGGGAGCATTTGTCCGCCCAAGATATCATGCTACTAGATAGTATTTTTTCAAAGCGCGTCGAAAATGGCTCTTATTGGATAGATATCAAAACAGGGGAATGGGGCCTACAAGGCAACGCACAAAAGCTAGGACAAGTACCTCTGTTTGCTAAGTTTACCAACAAACCTATTAATAATGTTAAAGATGAAAGTATATGTATTGAGGCGCCTAAGCTCGATGTAAGTGACAAAGCAACGAACACTCAATTACTCAATACAAAAAACAAATCCAGCCCCTTACACAAACATTCAGAATTTGAATTACGAACACACAGCCAATAAAGATATGGAGAATATTATGGTTTTTTTAAAAATAAATGATTATGTTAAATGGTTTAAACTTGTAATATTGACAAGCCTTGTCGCCTTATTAAGTGCCTGTCCTCTTTTAAACAATGACGATGAAGGTGAAGAGGGAGAAATTGTAAATGTAGAAACTACTCTAGAAGCACGAGCAGGTGCGGATCAGACAGTTTTAGGAGGCGCTACTGTTACTTTAGATGGGAGCAGCAGTCAAAGCACAGGAAGCACTATAAGCAGTTATCAATGGGAACAATTATCTAACCTTGATATTGAACTTGCCAATGCAAACTCAGCTATTGCCAGTTTTGTCGCAGTAACACCCACGTTAACATCCTCACTTACTGGGGTTTTCCAATTAACGGTAACTGATACTAATGGTGATACCGATACTGATATAGTAGACATCACTATTAATAGGCCAGATCAACCTCTTGTAGCACAAGCGGATGATCAAACCGTACTCGAGCAAACTACCGTATTTTTAGATGCGAGCAGTAGTTATGACGACGACAACATCATTACCGATTATCTTTGGGTGCAAACCGCAGGTATTGATGTTGCTTTAAGCAATCCAACAGGCCCAATTACCGAGTTTCTCGCTCCCTCTTTAGCAGACGATACTAGTCAACAACTAAGCTTTTTATTAACTGTCACAAACGACATTAATTTACAAGACTCTTTAGTAGTCGTAGTTACAGTCAATGCTAAAGCCAATACACTAGTTGCTGATGCCGGTGTTGATCAAGTGGTAACCGAAGGTGATGAAGTGGTCCTTGATGGGTCGAATAGTCAAGATCCAAATGGCAACATCACGAGCCTATCATATAAGCAAGTAAGCGGTTCACTGATAGCATTTGACACTATGGATACAAACACGGGTAAGTTCACATTTACAGCGCCAGATGTAGATGTAACAGAAGAATTAGTATTCGAATTGCAGGTAACGAACGATAATGAGCAAATAGCCACCGATCTGATTACTATTAGTGTCAATGCTGCACAAGCGTCAAAGTCGTCCTGGGTTTATTTTGGTGCATCTGATAATGGCTTTGCACCTCATAAATTGTGGCGAACTGACGGTACTACAGCAAATACGATGTTGGTCGCAGATACAGCCATAACTAATAACAATGAAAATAATCCTTTTATTACTATAGATAGCTACACTTATTTCAGTGGCTATGATCCAGAAAATGGCTTTGAACTTTGGAAAACTGATGGTACGACTACTAACACTATTATGATAGCTAGCGCCCCAGAAGATGACTACCAAAATGGAGCATCTGAATCGGCCCAACCATACTTACATCAAGTATTAGATGGCAAGCTTATGTATTCTGCATTCACGTCAAGCGATAGCAATTTTAAATATGGTTCTGTATTGGTGTTAGACCCTGTTAGTAACTCAACTACAAAAATATATGACTCGCTTCCGGCTTGGGCAAGTTATAGCAGAGCAAATACTATTTATAACAACAAATTCTATTTTAGCGATAGTGAGTTTTCACCACTTCAAACGCAGCAATATTCAAGTGATGGTATTAACCCTGCTAGTGCTCAAATTAGCTTTAATATTAATGCGCCGGCAGCAGGTTATAGTATGTTAAATGGCAACTTGATTTTTATGGCTTTAGACCAAGCGTTATATTCCTATGATGGAAGTACTTATTCTGAATTAAAACTATTTGCTAATGACTTTACAAGCTTTGTATTAGGAGATGGTTGGTTAACGCATGAGTTTGATCAACATGTTTATTTTGCAGCGAGTGACACAAACAATACAGGCCTAGAGCTTTGGAAGACAGACGGCACGACCAATGGGACGGTTCTAGTAAAAGATTTAGATGGAACGCCATCATCTAGTCAACCTACCTCATTTCAAACTGTAAATAATAGGCTGATATTTTTTGTTGATGAAACCGATGGAAGCAGCGCAAATGGTGTTTGGACCAGTGATGGAACGGAACAAGGCACTATTCAATTAGCTGGTGTAGATGTTCTTGAGCAAGTGAGTTGGTATGAAGGAGTTGATGATGCAAAACCCGTTACTATAGACGCGTTAGGGCTCACTTTCTTTGTGGCAGAAACAGCTAATGAGGGCATTGAACTGTGGGCAACAGATGGCACAGTAAATGGAACATATATGGTTAAGGATATCTTAGTGGGTAGTCAAAGTAGTTATCCTGCATTACTTCGGGACGGGGGCGATATATTAATCTTTTCAGCGATTGATGAAGAGACCGGTTGTGCAAGCTTATGGAAAAGTGATGGCTCTAACGCTGGCACAGTAAAAATAAAGGATATTATCGCTGAAGGTGAGTTTTGTATAGGTAATAGTACTTTTTATCCATTAGCGGGTTAATACATTATTCAACATTGGTTTTATAAATAAAACAAGGCCAGTTGACAGAACTGGCCGTATTCTCAGTTAATCTCGGGTAAACTTGCTCTTAAGCTTACCCATTCCACTCCGGCTGCTGCTAGCAAGGTACCTCCGTAAACTATCGCATTGCCATGGGACCACAACAAGGTCAAAAAGTATTTACGCTACAAACATTACCTGCGAGCACCGAGGGTGAATATGGTCAGTTAGCCAATACCTCAGGTTTTTCGTTACACGCAGGGGGCTTCGCTAATGCCGATGAGCCAGGGAAGTTAGAAAGGCTATGCCGATA
>DDIL01000107.1 GCA_002338515.1 Glaciecola sp. UBA1851
ACACCCTAGGTCATTCCCACGAAAGTGGGAACCTCCAACGACACAAGAAATGTTTCAACAACAACAGTGTTTAGGTTATTGAAATTACTTAGCTTTTTTAATGTTTTCTATTCTGCTTAGGGGGTTCCTGCTTTCGCAGGAATGACCTTGGATGATTGATGTTTAGAGGTAAAATCCGTCCGAAAACGCTCAGCAATCTGCCATCTTTTGCAAAAAACGGATGTGTATATAAACAACTCTTTTATGACAGTTCCACCCTAAGAATGCAAATAGTCCAAATAAAAAAGCCCGACCAAATTGGCCGGGCAAAAGGAGCTTAGTTAAAGCACCTAACGACAGAACTGTCGGGGTTATTAAACGATAGCTTTCATATCCTTCATATAACCACGTAACTCTTCACCAATTGACTCAACACCATGACTTCTTATTGCTTTGTTCATTGCAACAAGTTTTGTGTTGTCTACGCCATTAGAGGTATTACTCAAACCACCACCTATATGTTCTAGTGTAATTTGAGGCATAAGCTTCTCTTTAAGAAGCGGAATAGCAGCATTAGCAAATAAATAGTTGCCATATTCAGCTGTATCAGAAATTACCACATTCATTTCGTATAAACGCTTACGGGAGATGGTGTTAGAAATAAGTGGTGTTTCATGTAAAGATTCATAATAAGCCGATTCAGGTAAAATACCTGCTTCTACCATTACGTCAAAGGCTACTTCTACGCCAGTTTTTATCATGGCTACAAGTAATATACCTTTGTCGAAAAATTCTTGGTCACTAATGGTACCAGTATACTCAGGTGCATTCTCAAAACCAGATTGGCCAGTTTCTTCACGCCATTTAAGTAAATTAGCGTCGTCATTCGCCCAGTCTTGCATCATTGTGCGAGAGAATTCACCTGATAAGATGTCATCTTGATGCTTTTCAAATAAAGGACGCATCATCTCAGTTAGTTGTTCAGATAAATCAAACGCAACTTCTTTAGCTGGATTAGACAATCTGTCCATCATGTTGGTTACGCCGCCAATTTTTAGGGCTTCAGTAATAGCTTCAAGGCCATATTGAATAAGTGCACCTGCGTATGCCGCATCTACGCCATCTGCAACCATTTTGTCGTAAGCTAAAATAGCAGCGGCCTGTTGCATACCACATAAAATAGTTTGTTCGCCCATAAGGTCAGATTTTACTTCTGCTACAAAGCTGCTTTCTAATACACCGGCACGGTCACCACCGGTTGCGCTTGCTAGTGCTTTAGCAATTTCTAAACCTTCGCCTTGCGGGTCGTTTTCAGGGTGAACAGCAATAAGGGTTGGTACACCAAAACCACGCTTATATTCTTCGCGAACCTCTGTGCCAGGACATTTAGGAGCACACATAACAACAGTGATATCGTTTCTAATTTGCTGGCCTTCTTCAACAATGTTGAAACCATGAGAATAAGATAATATTGCACCTTGTTTCATTAATGGCATAACCGCTTCAACTACGCTTGCGTGTTGCTTGTCTGGCGTAAGGTTATAAACTAAATCAGCTTCAGGGATTAAATCCTGATAAGTGCCAACTTTAAATCCGTTGTCAGAAGCGCGATTGAACGAATCACGTTTTTCATCAATTGCTGCTTGACGAAGCGCATAACTGACGTTTAAACCTGAATCACGCATGTTTAAGCCTTGATTCAAACCTTGGGCGCCACACCCTACAATCACAATTGATTTACCCTTTAAAACATCACAACCTTGTTCAAACTCGTTGCGTTGCATAAAGCGACATTTGCCGAGCTGATCTAACTGGTTTCTAAACGGTAAGCTGTTGAAGTAATTTGCCATGTGTATATTCCGAGCATCTAAATGCTTTAACTAATAATTGAGTCCGTGACGACTATGAGACGGAGTATACAGCGTTATATTGTTTTATAAATTGAATTATATGAAACTTAGTGTTTCAATATGTGAAATAAAAGAACTCAACTACATAAGTTTTATTATGGATATTCGCTCACTCAAACAATTTCAGCATCTTGCAAGTAGTTTGAACTTCTCAAAAACTGCGTCTGCTATGTTTGTATCGCCTCCTACTTTAACTAGAAGTATTATGCGCCTGGAGGAAGAATTAGCCATTGAGCTATTTGTTCGCAATAATCGCAACGTGGAGCTAACTCGGGCAGGTCGCAAATTGCTGAGCTTTGCAGACGAAACTCTGCAAAAATATCATGACTTACAAGGCGAACTGAAACAACAGAAAGCGCAGCTAAGTGGAGAATTATCCTTATATTGTTCGGTTACTGCAGCGCAAACTTACTTACCTAGTATTTTGGAAAGTATGCGAGCACTCTATCCTGCTGTGCATATTAAACTGGATACAGGCGATCATGAACAGGCAATAAACAAATTAAAAACGCCCATTGATGATGTTAAATCAACTTCTTTAGTATCTAGCTCTAATGACAGTGGTTCGGGAATTAGCGATTTAGCGATTGCTATCCATACCCCTGATTTCCCAGCAGATGTGCATTTTCAACCTATTGACATTGTGCCTTTAACTTTAATTATTCCTGCCACCATGGACATCAATAATATTGATGATATTAGCTGGCGAAATACCAATGTGATCATGCCGGCTAGAGGGCCTTCAAGACGAATTGTTCATCATTGGTTTGCAGAGCAAAATATCAGGCCAAGAATTTATGCAAGAGTGTCAGGCAACGAAGCCATTGTTAGTATGGTATCGCTTGGTTTAGGTGTGGGTTTTGTACCAAGAATAGTACTCGAGAATTCGACCGCAAAACGTAAAGTCCGTAGTTTGAAAGTGAATAATATTGAAGCTTATCGATTAGGTTTATGTTATTTGAAATCAAGAGCTGGTGAACCGCTAATAAAATCTATTAGTGAAATTGCAAGTAAGTAATCACTTTCTATAAATGTCAATATATCAAGTTATTGGTAGATTAATGCGGATAAGCGCACTCTCACTATGGAGCGGTTAATTGTTTTAATAGTTTATCAAAATGACGATATGATAGGGCTTCTGCAATATGCTGTTTGCTAATTTGGGGGATGTCGTCCAAGTCAGCTATTGTTCTCGCAACTTTAAGTGTTCGATGAAATGCCCTCATTGAGAGCCCTAATCTATCTAATGCAGTAGTTAAGAATGTTTGATCATCACGTTGAAGTTGTGCATGTAATGTTAACCCCTTATTAGATAGACGAGCATTTAAACTGCCTTGTCTTTTTACTTGTAATTGCTGTGCCTTGACCACCGTTTGTTTTATATTTTTACTTGACGACACAAAACTATCTGGGTTTGTCTCTTTTTGTTTTGTGATATTTTCAGCTTTTTGCAAAGCGGCGGAAATTTCAACTCTAGGCACATGAACTTGTAAATCTATTCTATCTAATAATGGCCCGGATACCTTATTTAAGTAGCGTAGTATTTGATCTTGATTGCATCTATTGTCATCAACGTCTCCGGTAGGGCTTGGATTCATTGCTGCAATTAGTTGAAAGTCGGCTGGGTAAGTAGCTTTGTGCTTCGCTCGTGATAAGTTTATTTCACCTGTTTCTAAAGGCTCTCTCATTACATCAAGTGCATGTCGACCGAATTCAGGCAACTCATCAAGAAAAAGAACGCCTTTATGTGCCAAGGTAATTTCCCCAGGCATTGGATATGTACCACCACCAACAATAGCTGCTGCGCTACTGCTATGATGAGGTTGCCTAAAAGGTCGTTGCTTGTAATTTTGTGGGCATATACTTTCGCCAGAAATAGATTTGATTGACGCGACAGTTAGGGCGTCTTGTGAATTAAGGTCTGGCAATATAGAAAGCAGGCGATTTGCCAGCATACTTTTTCCTGTACCTGCTGGCCCAAATAGCAGCAAGTTATGACCGCCCGCTGCACATATTTGCAGCGCACGTTTAGCATGTTGTTGGTCAATAATTTCGTCTAAATCGCCATATTGATTGTTAGTGTTAGCCGGTTTTGCAATGGTCTTATTAGAAGCAATAGGCAATCTCTGCTTGTCTATCAAATGCAAATATACGTCCCAAAGGCTTTTTGCTGACAATACACAGGCATCTTCAACTAAAGCAGCTTCGTTTGCATTTTCTTCAGGTAAAATAAGATTTCGTCTGCTTTTTGCAGAAGCAAAAGCCATAGGCAATGCCCCTTTCACTGCGCGTAAATTACCGGCAAGCGCTAGCTCTCCCACAAACTCATATTCTTCTAGACAACCAGCGCCTAATTCTTCGCTAGCACAAATAATACCCACTGCAATGGCTAAATCGAACCGTCCACCACCCTTGGGAAGATCAGCTGGTGCCATATTTACAGTAATGCGTTTATTTGGGAATTCAAAACCCGCATTAACCATGGCACTTCTAACTCTGTCTCGTGATTCTTTGACCGTGGTTTCAGGCAAACCAACAAGATGAAACCCTGGTAGCCCATTACTTAGATGTACTTCAATAGTGACTAGCGGGGCATCTATACCCAAATTGGCGCGGGTGTATACAACTGATAGTGACATCCTTGTCTTCTTTCATCCATATGTTGTTATTCAACATGGATGATTATGAGCAATAGAGTGCTACTAGACAACTGGCGACAAGTACAGATTTTGATCACCGATAATGCGTTATCAAAATTTTAGTTGTGCTTAAATTTGTTAATTTTATATGGGCATTTTTTTCATTTGATTTTTAACTACTAATCAATATTTTCCTTTGACAGTTTCGGTGTAATAGTAAAATATAGCGTATTCTATTCAGGTTATCATTAAACTCTCAATTACCTGAACTTAACGAAAAAGGTTAAATATAATATGCCAAATGGTATTTTCAATTCTGACATTGTAGATAAGTTTGATTACTTATTGGTAGCGGATGACGATATTGATGACCAAGAACTGATAAAAGATGCGTTATCAGATAACAACTTAGACCTCCAAAAAGTTAAATGGGTAAATGATGGCGAAGAGCTGATGATTTTACTTAACAAAACCACCCAATTACCAAGCTTGATACTACTAGATTTAAATATGCCCCGAAAAGACGGGCGTAAAGTATTATCTGAGATAAAAAATAGCATAACCCTCAAGCATATCCCTGTTGTTATTTTTAGTACTTCAGAGTCGTTAGAAGATATTCGTGATTGTTATGAATTGGGTTCAAACACGTATATAACTAAGCCAAATACTTACCAGGAATTGGTAGATACTATTGCAGATATTATGAAGTACTGGGGTTCTAGGGCCCAAATAATCACCGCGTAACTCAAAGCAAATAAAGAGCGTAAAAATCCTACTGATAAAATAAACGTTTTATACTTCGCTTACATTTATAAAATCCCCATATTTTCCTGCATTCGTGTAGTTACCCTCACTACGTAAAAGATTCTTAACCTATCTGTAAATTTTACTTTGTTATTGCTAGCGATGACCACTTATTTTTGAAATACATAATAAATACATATACTTACGTTTTGGCATCGTATTCGCATTACCAAAAGTGACGCAAACATTTATTTACTTTTACTGGAGGTCGTCATGTTAGGTTGGGCTATTACATTCTTTATTGTTGCAATTATCGCAGCAGTCTTTGGTTTCAGTGGAATTGCAGGAGCTGCCTCAGGCATTGCACAAATTTTATTTTTTGTCTTTGTCGTCTTATTAGTCATTTCTTTGGTGTCAGGCGCATTGCGTGGCAATAAACCAAATATTTAAGCGTTTAAAACTATCTATTAAACATAAACTTTTAAAGGAAAATCATGAAAATTTTATTAAAGAAAACTACCGCACTAATCCTAAGCGCATTTTTCGTATTAACACTTTCAGCATGTTCTGAGGGTCCGGCTGAAGAGGCAGGCGAAAAAGTAGACGAGGGTGTTACTGATATTGGCAATGCAGCAGAAGATAAATGTGAAGACTTGAAAGAAGGCGTGGACGCAAAAGACGAAGATTGTTAAGACAATCAGCAAGTTCTGTTTTAACAGAACTTGCTTTCTTCCTTTAACCAGACCCACTCAACAATATTTATGTTCGGCATAAATATTATTAAGTAGGTTTCCAAAACAGATATTCGGGAGTTATCCATGGAATTTGAAGCGTTAAATAATTTTTGGGAATTGATCAATGGAAAGATTGAAACATGGGTAGAAAGTGGAATCAAGCACCTCCCAAATATGGTGGTGGCAGTTCTCATCGTAATTATTTTTGCTGTCTTAGCGCGTATATTGTCGCGTCTAATTTCTAGACTATTACATCGTGTATTCGAGTCTAAACAAATAGCAGACCTACTATCCGCAATATTTCGAGTCATAGTATTTATTGCAGGTGTGTTTATAGCCTTAGATTTTATGGGTTTAACGGGTACCGTTACGTCATTGTTGGCCGGTGCGGGTATAGTTGGTTTGGCGATTGGTTTTGCTTTTCAAGACATGACAGAAAACTTGATTGCTGGCATTGCAATGGGCATTCGTAAGCCATTTCAAATTGGCGATGTGATTGAAGCAGAAAACGTATTTGGGACCGTCAAAGCAATTAACCTACGCAACACACTTGTTGAAACATTTTTCGGTCAAATAGAGGTAGTGCCTAATAAAATTTTGTTCAGAAATATAGTGACAAATTTTACTACAACAGGAAACCGTCGAATTGAAATTCCAGTGGGTATTTCATATGCAGACAGCGTAACTGAAGCAGAAACAGTTATTAAACAAGCGCTTAAAAAAGAAGATTTTATTTCTAATAAAGATGAGATTGATGTATTCGCAGAATCGTTCGGTGACAGTAGCGTTAATTTATTAGTGTGGTTTTGGATTGATTACCCTGGTCACGTTGGATTCATGCAAGCGAGACATAAAGCTGTTCACATTATTCATCAAACCCTTGCCGACAACGATATCTTGATTCCGTTCCCAATCCGAACGTTAGATTTTGGAGCAAAAGGGGGCGAAAAATTAAACACAATGTTTTCAAGTAAGAGCGAAAACAAGACAGAAACGATAAAAGATAATTAAGCCTAATTTAAACAGAACGAGGAAAATAATATGACAATGACTATAAATAAAACTATATCGCTAGTATTAACAGCAACGTTTTTTACAGCGGCTTCAGTTCTTGCAACCGAGGTCGATTCTGCAAAAGTTAAAATTGAGACGCCTGATGATGTATTACTAGAAGGAATAAACTTCGAAGAAATGGCAAAAGTAAAACAGCCTTCTGCTACTCTTACAATGACTATTGAAGAAATTCCGTATGAGATTGACGTTAAACCAGAAAATGACGTTATTGTACTTCAACTCCCTGAAGGGAGCGAAAACGACGCAGAAGATATTACTAAAACTTATAAAACGGTTATGAATTCTGTCATTGTTGAAGTTGAGTTTGAAGTAGGAAGCGATAGCGAATAGAGCGTGGCTTAGCGAAGACCAGTCTCACTGATTATCCGTTAATATTGGACATACATAACTAATGAACCGTGACACACAAGCAGTACCAGTTAATAAGTTTAAAATATGGGTAATTAAAATGCAAAAAGCTGCTACCTCTTTAGGTAGCAGCTTTTGGTTTTTACCCACTCTATTTATTTTCTTTGCCATAGTAACTGCTCAAATATTTCTACCATCTTTTTCTATTACTTATACTGATACATTTCTGATTGACCATTTTATGGTGAATAGTCCGCAAACTTCTATGCAGGTTGTTCAGGTAATTGCGTCTTCTTTGATCACTGTCACCAGTATTGCTTTTTCAATGACACTAGTCGCTTTGGTCATGGCATCAAACTCTTTTGGCCCTAGGCTCATTCGAAGTTTTATGCAGAGTAAGCAAACGCAATGTGTATTGGGGTTTTTATGTGCAAGTTTTGTTTATTGTTTATTAGTCCTTAGTCAAATACAGGTTGATGGACAATTTCCCTCGCATCCTATTCTGTCTGTATTTATTGCCCTTATTCTTGCTGTAGCCTGTGTGTTTGTTTTGATATTTTTTATCCATCATGTAGGCGTTTCTATTCGCGCTGATACCGTTGTTGAAGAAATCTCAAAAACGCTACTAAACGATATGTCAAATCTGCAAACATCTCATAATGACCGCGCACCAAGCGAGATGGGCGCATCTAAACTAGCAAAATATGCTTATCACTCTGTCATAAGAACAAAGTGTTTCGGGTATATACAGGCTGTAGAGTACAAAAATCTAGTAAATTTTGCTCGTGAATTTGATGGCATATTAGTCATGAAAGTGAGGGCAGGTAAATATGTTTATCCAGATACCCAGGTAGCCTATATTTATAGCAGGCAGATGCTACCAAATAAATTATCTATTGATACTAGTTTAGTGACTGGGTCACAAAGAACTTCGTTACAGGACCCTCAATTCGCTATTAATCAGCTAGTTGAAATGGCGCTCAGGGCTCTTTCTCCAAGTATGGATGACCCGTTTACCGCAATGATTTGCATTGATAAACTTGTTGCTGCCATGTCGACTTTCAGTTCTACATCATTGCCAAAAACCTGTGTTCTAGATGGGCAAAAAGTAGTTAGGGTTGTTACTAACGAGGAGTCGTTTAATGATTTATTTGCTGGGGCGTTTACCCAAATCCGACAATCTAGTATCAGTCAAACAGCAGTTTTATGTCATTTGCTTGATGTTTTTTATACGTTGTTAGAGTCAAAGAATAACGAAGAGCATTTAATTGACCCCATAAAAACTCAAGTTGTGGCTATTAAGGAATGTATAGAGCGGGATAGTTTTATGACCAATAATTTTGATAAAAAAGCCGTTGTAGAACGAATGGAGAAAATTTTCAATCGATTATAATAATGTGTCAATTTATGTTTGTTTTTCAGTCTATGAGTTACAAATATAGCCACTGAATGCAGTCATTAATTAAAAAAATGGGAATGCATTGATAAGATCTAAAACCTTTAACGTGCTAATCAAGATTATGCAAAGTATAAGGTTGAATAAACTGATTTTTATTGCGATCTCCAAATTGTGCAATTACGTAAATAACTCATTACA
>DDIL01000033.1 GCA_002338515.1 Glaciecola sp. UBA1851
GATGGCGTAGAGCTAGGCTTAGAGCCAAATGAACATCCTGCGGTGAAAGAGTTTCAAGCTGCCTTGATGAAAGATGGCATTCCATTTACTGCATTTAGTGTTGATAACTTGGATGGCGAGTATGAACGACTGTGTAATCTGGGCGTTGAATTTAGTGGTCCTCCAATAACTGCTGGACAGGTAAAGACTGCAATTTTTAACGATACTTGCGGTAATTTAATTCAATTACTAGAAGAAATTTAAATCAATATATCTGATAACTATCAAGTATTTTCTCTAAATTTTGACAGCTATGTTTCCTACCTACCGCTAACCGAACCGCGAATCTAAACCGGTAATAAACCATGAAACTTAAGCATAAATAAGGTTTAAATAATTCACCTAACCTTTTTCTTGATTGCCACCCAAATTGAATTCAAAGGTCGTATTCGCTTCATATTTAGTCTTTTTCAAGTCGCTGATTTATATCTTTAGGCAATAAAAATGAGCGTCGAAACAGCCATAAACGTTAATAATCTACTCATAATTTATAGTGTCAGTATTTTTTACAACTTTTTATATTTTACGTTTTATATTTTTTTAATTTATTTAAAATCAATGATATAGGATCTGGTATAAATGTTGCCATACACTAAGTGTTCAGGTGTAATCGACAATAAGATATAGCGGTGATTTCAGGAACAACATCATATATTAATAGTTATAGGGAACTAATAATGAAAAAATTAAATTTAGTAAAAGCTTTGTTTTTAAGTGCATCCTTGCTTACAGTTAATGCAATGGCAGATGTTATCGTATTAGACTTTGAGGGTGTTAATGCTGATTATCCTTCTAGCAGTAATTCTTTAGTGCAAGATTTTTATAATGGCGGCACTAGCAGTGAAGGAACAAGCGGTACGAACTATGGTATCGAATTCAGTGATAACGCTTTAGGGATTTGTTTAAACACTGTAGGTGTTACTTGTTCGAATACTTCACGAGGTGGTGAAGGAAACCCCGATTCTCAATTAGGCGGGCTCTTTTTCCTAACAGGAAACGAAACTTTCATGAACGTTGCCGCTGGCTTTGAAACTGGTTTCTCTTTCTTTTATTCTGCAGTTAATCAAGGCGGTTCAATTTCTGTTTTTGATGATTTGTCAGGCGGAGGAAACCTTTTAGCAAGTTTAACTTTAGATATTACTCCAAGTACATGTGGTCCAGAATATAATGCTGGATTCTGTAGTTTTGTAGCGGGCGGAGTAGGCTTTGATGGTGTTGCAAAATCTGTTTCATTTGCAGGTGCAGCTAATCAAATTGTTTGGGATGACATTACTTTTGGAAGTATCATACCTGACCCAGATCCTGACCCAGTTCCGGCGCCTCATATGCTACTATTAATGGCTTTAAGCCTAGCTAGCTTGCGTTGGTTACGTCGTAAAGCGTAAAAGTCATATTCAGCCTATACCTTGTGTAGGCTGAAATCTCCTCTCATTCCCAATGAGAATATGTTACTCATCCATTCTTAAAATAACGGATTGTTGCTACCAAAAAAATTCCAATCGTTGAACAATCTCATACAGTCAGTTTGGACTAATTTGAACCTTTCCGTATTATATTATGTTAATCAAGACTTAGTTAATAGCAGATAAATAATAAACATCTTAACGATCGTCAATTATTGTCATAAAAGTTGGCTACCTGAAATTGAATAAAACAACAGGATCACCATTTCGCTTTACATTTTAGGCGGCTAAATTTAATTTGCCTTTTAATATAAATAGCAAGCAAATTTGTCCGTTAGTGCTTGGTAATTTCTTCATTCATTTTTCTATACAAAAAACTTCTCAAACTCGCAGGAGGAGTTGGCTTATGAAGTAATGGTAACCCATGATTAGTAATGTTTTGTATTTTTTCTTTGCCAATATCACCTGACACTATTACAGCAGGTAAATTCTGGCCAAATTTTTGGCGCAACGATTCTATAACTTGAATACCTGTCATGTCGTTTTTTAACCTATAATCGACAATAACACAGTCTGGGACACATCCACTTTTAGAAAGATTCTGTAGTGCTATATCAAGTTCAGTTGCTGTTAAAACTGAATAGCCCCATCCTGATAACAGTGCTTGCATCGCAGTTAAAATGCTTTTCTCATCATCAATGACTAAAATTAATTTTTGTGTTTGGGTATTCTCTATAGTCGGTTGTGTATTTGCTTGTTCAATATTTTTCAATTTCCCTTTTGGTATTGTAAAAGCGAACCGAGCACCTTTATGGTTTCTAACAGGAGACGTTACTGAGACGTCTGTACCCATCAAATTTGCCACCCTTTTAACAATCGATAAACCTAACCCCAATCCCTTTTTCCTATCTCTATGGGAATTATGTAATTGTACAAATTCCTCAAAAATAGTTTCTTGATCAGCAATTGAAATACCTATGCCACTATCTACAATCGCTATTTCTATGGAATCATCAAATTGCGTTACCGCTAAATCAATCTCACCTTCATTCGTGTATCTGATAGCGTTGGAAACAAGATTTCTTAGAATGAGTTCTAGCAAAGTAGGATCGGTATAAAGCACTACATTGGGGACGTTCCAGTTAATTTGAATATGTTTTTCTATCGCTAAAGGGGTAAAGTCATTTTCTAACTTATTAACTAAGGTAGAAAGAAGAAACGCTTTTTTTTCGCATTCTAAAGTGCCTGCATCTAACCTAGAAATATCTAATAAAGCATTGAATAAATCTTGCAATGCTTCTAAAGACTCATTGATATGCTGAGTAAGAATCAGTGACTTTTCTTTGTCATCTAAACTGTCTTCTAATGCACCGCTAAAAAGGGTTAAGGCATGTAAAGGTTGTCTTAGGTCATGTGAGGCGGCAGCTAAAAATTTTGACTTTGCTTGATTGGCTTTTTCTGCGGCATCTCTTTGCTGTTTTAAATCTTCTACTAGCTCTATGTTCTCGAAGCGCAGTCTAAGCGACTCTAATATCACATTTTGACCTTTCCTAGCCGCGCCAATTTGCGTAATCATTACCAATACAAAAATAATGGCATTAATATGAAATGGACTAGGAAATTGAACTGCCACCATGTAAAGCATAGCTAAAAAATAAAAGCTAGAAAAAGCAAAAAAAGCACTAAGGTAAACAGAATGTGAAGTAGCTGACGCTGCAATCATAACCATAAACATCGCAAACCATGCAGCTTGTTCTAACGTTGACAATAGAGGAAAGAAAAGTAATGTAGCTGACCCCCATGCTATACCCCAAATTAACATAATAAAGGTGAAGATATAAATGTGTGTATTATTGATGGAAGCATATTTAAGTTTAACGAACCAATCTACAAATATAATACGCAGTATCAATATAGTGCCAGTTGTAGCAGCCCACAAAAATAATATTAAATTATCACCTTTGTCAAAGGCTAAAAATACAACAAAAAATATCGTCACAAAAGCGGATATGTAAATTTCATAATGCTTCCGACAGCATTCTATTATTCTGGCAGTTTGGATTTTATCTGCAACGTCATTATTCATATTGTCATACCCGGTTTCCAGCCTTCTGAAATTTTAAATATACGCCTACACCTAATTACCCAAAGGTAGTGTAAGCGACTAGAAAACAATTCACTATTAATAATAAGACTATAACTATACATACTTTTGGTTAGGTACTTACATACCAATTCCCGTCTATTGCATTTGAATAGCTAATGTTAACTTTTAAAAACCACTAGTATTTTTATTAACATACAAGGCTATTTATGAAAACTACCAATCAATACGTTGGCGGTATAAGCAGTATCTTTTTGATAATGTTTCTGCTTACGGCATCATTAAAACTTTACGCCCAAATAATGCTTGATGAGGTAAATGAAAAAAACTTAGAAATACCCAATGTGCCTGAACAGTTCTTTCAACTGAGAACTCAAGGTGAATGGATTGCAGCATTTCCTGATCCAAGAAACAAAATAACAGGAGGCACCAGTACAGCGCACTATCAAGGAATAGTTCGCGCACCTTTTCGGCCTGGCCAGATAAACAATATATTTTACGTGTCAAAAAGTGGAGATGCATGCAATAACGAAGGTCAAGACTGCGTAAACTATTTAGGTACAGTTGAAATAGCTTCGGCAAATGAAAGGGAAAACTCACCTTCTTTGTACGGTGAAACATTGGGTTCGAACTTACTTCTAAAAGGTGTTGAAACCGGTGGTACTATTCCTATCATTAATGGCATTCAAATCGCTACTCAAGATAAAGTAGTTAACAGCCAAACATCTAGTTTTTGGAAACACCCAGGCGGCATGCAAATGGTGGGCGATATTTTAGCGGTAGCATATGAACAACCTATAATAAAGCAAGACTACACCAGAAGTGATGGTGTCACTGTTGAAAGTGTCAGCAAAATAGCCTTCTATCATACTGAGAACGCCAAACAACCTAGGCAACTTAGTTATACTTTAGATATGGCTGAGGTAGATGTGTTATTTAGTTCAACGTATCTTGATGAACTAACCGGTAAACCTAGATTTGAAGCCGGCGTCGCCGCTATTACACAACTTCCTGACGACCGCTTTATGTTGATGGTTACCTATGCATTAAATGCTGCGGTTGCAGTCTTTATTTCGAATGAAGACAGTTTTTTTACCTACAACCAACAAACAGAAAAATATATTGAAAATCCTAATTTCAAGTTCGAATTTTATGATTTATGGGAAGCGAGAGAATTAAATGAGCCAGGCAGAAATAGCCTACCTTGGCGGTGGGCAAGAAGCACCTTTAACAACGATAAAGTAGTATCAGCGTTTCAACAATTAACGCTTATTAATCAGATGGATGGCCGCATTTTTATTGCAGGCACCTTAAATACCAATAAACTTGCCCCCGTCATTAAAGGTCAAGACCTAATTAGCTTGTTTGAAGTCAATGGTTTCCCAGGTGATTTAAACGCACCTAATGGGCAAATAAAACTGAATCATGTTGCACAAAAAGTGATGAAAATGACATCGCATGATGAAATTGGTGCTGGTGCTACACATGGCAATGGTAATGCAGGTGTCGGGTTTTATGTTTCACCCACTCGCGAACTTATCGCTTATTCCATTGCACATTTTGAGAATGATGAAGACGTACTTAGAATGGCCGAATTTAGGCACAAAGATCATGTTTATTTGGGCAATAAAATAGGTAGCAGGTTTCAGCCAAATCATTTAGGCGACACAGTTGTTATTGAACAGAATGAAAATTTCACCATTGATGCATCGGCTCATTATATAAATAGTTGGGGTGATTTTTTCCAAAATACAAATTACAATTCGGGGAATTTAGATATTATTCAGTTAATGGAATACACCCGACAAAATGAAGATGATTTTCAGAACTTCAGTAAACTAGATGGCGCAGGCATTGACAATGGCTTTAACGATAAATTATCAAGTTACAAAACAGGATTGGCAGCCGACCATATACTGTTTTTCTATGATGATAGAAATTTCGAAAAACTACTCTTTGGCCGCACACCATTTGCTGGTTCGCCTATTAATGGGCAATTTTTACAAGACAACAATATTGGCAGTATTGCTAATGACAAAATTAGTTCTAGTCAAATATTCTCGCTTGTAGATTTATTTGGCCAACCTATTAACGACGATAATATTCTTACTGCTTTTAGTCAGAATATCGCTATTCTTACCGGCGTTTCGTTAAGTAATGATGAATTATTAAAGCGTTGGCAACTATCAGCAATCAATGCAAAAAACTGGGAATGGGATACAGACTCAGACGGAATATTTGAAACTAGAACGTCAGGCCCAAGACTCAATTTTCAGCGTTCAGAAATTGGTACTTACCAGGTTCGCTTGCGGCACAAAGGCGTTGATACCGACGTATTTGGTCAACCCGTAGAAAAAACAATTATTGTTGAAGAATCGGTAAGAGAAGTACCCAATGTTGTTGGTTTAACTTCAGACGAGGCTAAAGTTGCATTGGATGAAGTTGATTTAAAATTCGATGAAGTTGAAGAATACAGTGATACTGTTCTAGAAGATATTGTATTTGCTCAAAGTATTTCGCCCGGCACTCTCGTTCCAAAAGGAGAACGTGTTGTGTTCACTGTTTCAAGGGGCCAAAATCCAGAAGTAATCACCCCTAATGTAATAGGTAAAACAGTAGAAGAAGCCATCGTTGTTGCACAAAATGCTGGATTGCAGCTATTCATATTAGGTGAAGAATTTAATGAAGATTTCCCTGCTGGACAGATATTTGATCAAAAGGCGCTTGCTGGCGACATAGTTAACAGAAATAGTAGTATTGATGTAATTGTTTCAAAGGGCAGTGAATTTTTTACTACCGTCCCTAATATAGTTGGTGAAACACCTCAAGACGCAATCGTCCTTCTTCAAGATAATGAACTAGTTCAAGGTGATATTAGTGAAGATAATCATCCTTCTGTAGCTGTTGGTTTAATTATTAGCCAATCCCCTGCCGCAGGCGAACAAGTTGATAAAAATACAAGTATCAATTTTATTGTTTCATTGGGGCCTATCCCGGATTTAGTTGGCGATATAGATCTTGACGGAGATGTTGATCGGAACGATTTAAATCAAATATTTGCGGCATTGAATCAAAATGCTGAAGATGCAAACGACAAACGAGACATCAATAAAGATGGGCGAATCACTATTTTAGACGCCAGAGAATTAATAACACTGTGTACATTGCCTCGCTGCGCAGTCATCAATTAAATAAAAAGGAAAAATGATGAAATATTATAGAACAGTAGCAATTGCAACTATGCTCTTAACTTTTACTTTATCGGCGAATGCGGCACTGCTAAGTATAGTGGCTGACAAAACTGACATGCTGGTTGGGGAAGAATTAACGGTTGAAATAGTGGTGTCAGAGTTAGGTGGTGGTAATGCGCCATCACTTGGCGCATTCGATTTTAACTTTGAATTTGACGATGTTGTTTTCTCAATCCAGACATTAGATTTTGGCACCGGTTTGGATGTATTAGGGTTTGGTTCTTTGCAAGGAGCAAGTTTTCTAGATGACAATCTTGTTAATTTGTTTGAATTATCGTTAGACACAGCCGATGATTTAAACATGTTACAAAGTGACAGTTTTACATTGATTGAAATGACTTTTGCGGCAATAACAGCTGGTGTAGGCAAATTCAGTGTAGAGAATGTTATTTTAAGTGATGGATTAGGTGACTTAATTAACACTCAAATTAACCAAGCTCAAGTAGCTGTCCTATCCCCTGTAAACGCACCCGCATCAGTTAGTTTGCTTTTAGTTTCGATCATAGCACTAAAATTTAGAAACAGACTTTAAAACGTGAGTTCGTTATCAATAAGCGAAGGGCGCCGATAGCGCCTTTTACTTAATATAACAAACAATAGTAACAACAAGCTAAACCAGGCAAGACAGCCACCACTTGAATTTTCCATTGATGAGACGGGTGAAAGTATTGGCGTAGGAGTTGGGGTGGGGGCGATGCAGGAGAAGTGGTAATATTTATACTTGAGCTTGGTTGATATAAGCAATAGATTCACTATGTGTCATTAGCCCTGCTTGCTCAACTAAAATTTAAATATTGCGTAAAAACTCCCTTAAAAAAATATCTATATTGAGTATTTTAGTCATAATTGAAGGCGTGTTCTCGTTTAAACCAAACTGCGCTGGTAGTTGTTCGCCCGAATCATTCACAATGGCAGACGTGCCCAATGCATTGTCAGTATTGAAAGGAATTACCGCTGCTTCACCAACATAAAATAGACAATTGTTGGCATTACTTAAATGATCGTCCTAGTATCTAAATAGGCGACCAGTACTCTACTGTTGGTCGGTTTACTAATAATTCGATGGGGAATAACATGAAATTAGGTTGCTTTTCAGTAAGTTTGGCTGTGAAAGACTTGAAAAAATCGAAAGCATTTTATGAAAAGATTGGTTTCGAAGTATTTGCTGGCGAAGAAGCTCATGGTTTTCTAATAATGAAGCAAGGCGAGACAAACATTGGCTTGTTTCAAGGAATGTTTGATAAAAACATTTTGACCTTCAATCCTGGATGGAATCAAAATGCCGAAGAATTAGAGAGCTATGATGATGTTCGTCAGTTACTTCAGTATTTTAAGGATGAAGGTATAGAAATAGCTGAACATTCTATTAACGGTGAGCATGGTCCATCCAATTTCTCGATTATCGATCCCGATGGTAATCCAATTCTTATCGACCAGCATGTGTAATTGCGTTTAGCTCCTATGGTATATAGCTTATCCTCGGATGATATTGAAAACTAACACGTCATACAAAACTTACACAATTCGACGTTTCAACACGCTGAGCTAGTCTAAAAGACATCCATAACCCAGGGCTAGTAAATAGCTTTTATTCTTCTAGACTCTCTAAAAAATACAATGAGCGTTAGTATTAATATTGCATATAGATTAATAATACCGCCACTGGATGATCTTTGTAGTATTGTTGGTAATGGCTTCATAGGCGCAGGTATAATTTCATTAGCGCTGGAAACTGCCAAATCTACATTCTCAAATTGTTCAAACTCACTACTAGGTACCACTACTTTTGATACTGGAGCATTTTCAACGTCCGCTCGCAGTCGATAAACTCTACCCACATCTAAATTATTAAAGCGATAAAAATGGGCGCCGTTCGTCGCAAGTCATCCAAAACCGGTTATACCTGTTACTAGATTTAAAAAACACCCTAG
>DDIL01000061.1 GCA_002338515.1 Glaciecola sp. UBA1851
AAGGAAGGAATCTAAAGATTGACGCTTGCGCGTCAATGACGGTAAGTAAACAAATGACGGTAAGTAATCGCAAAACCTACAACAAACTTAAATGCCGCTCAACCAAATTGAAATGCGACTGCACTAACTTTTGAGTTAACGGTTGTTTTGGGTCTTTAAATACTTCCTCTGTTTTACCTTCTTCAATTATTTTGCCATCTTCCATCACAAGTACTCTATCGCTCATATGCCTAACAATGCCAATATTGTGTGAAATAAACACAAAGCCTAATCCAAGTTCTTGTTGAAGTTTTATAATTAGGTTAACTGTTTGCGAACGTACCGAGGGGTCAAGGGCAGCGAAGGGTTCGTCTGCAACGATTATTTTAGGGTCAAGTAGTAAGGCTCTAGCTAGTGCAACACGCTGTTGCTGTCCATCTGACAGCATATGTTTGTAGTAATAAAAATGGTCAGGTAACAGGCCTACCGTTCGTAGTGTATCTTCAATTTTTTGTCGGCGTTGCGGCTCACCTAAACTTGTATTTAATTTAAGCGTGTTGTGCATGACCGACCCTATCGGCATAGCAGGGTTCATTGAGCTAGCACTGTGTTGCAATATTAATCGAATGGGGTGAGAACTAGCATGTTTCATCAACGCATTACTGGTTTCTTTTTTCTGCTCTTCATCTACCGTGTTACGATTTACATCTTCAGAAATTTCTACCTTCGTCAGTCCAACTTCTTTTCCAATATCTTTGGAGCTAACTTGTTTTTGTTTATTCTCTGGAGGGGCAATAAACTTGATTGAACCAGAAGTTGCTTGCACAGCACCCGACAATAATTTGGCTAGCATTGTTTTACCTGAGCCATTATTGCCAATAATGGCAATGGTTTCACCTAAGTACATTTCAAACGTAATTGGGCCTAGTTCGAAAACAGTTTCATCAGCATAAAAATTTGTTTTAGATTTGGATATATAGCTTAAATCACTCACTTCTAGAATTTTAGTCATAAATATCCTTCTTACCTGCAATCTCCTCGGGAGCTGATTTCAACACCATTTCATTGGTAGCGTGTTTTTTATGAGACGGAAAATGCAAAGGATAATGACAAGCGTATTGGTGATCTTGAATATTTCTCATTGGCGGAGCAACAACACATTCCTTTCGTGCATTCGGGCACCGCGGACCAAGCCTGCAACCAGTCGGTAAATTTTGTAAACTAGGAATAGTACCTTTTAATGCTTTTAGCGGTGATTTACTTGGTAGGCTAATTTGAAAACTGGGCGCGCTGTCTAACAAGGCTTTTGTATACGGGTGCAATGGACGCTTTAATAATGAACGCACTTTTCCCGATTCAACCGTTTGTCCGCAATAGAGTACGGTCATGCTGTTCGCAATGCTGGTAATAGAAAGCAAATCATGGCTAACAAATAAAATAGACAAGTTTTTAGTTTTGTTCAGCTTCACTAACAGCCGAAGTACTTGGGTTTTGGTAGTACTTTCCATACTTCTTGTTGAATCATCTGCAATAAGTACAGACGGCTCTGATGCGAGTGCCATGGCTATCATTATTTTTTGACTTACATTCGATGGGATTTCGTGGGGAAAGCAGTTCATCCATTTCTTATGATTTCTAATCCCAACTTTATGCAGAAGTCCTATTGCTATGTCTTTTCGCTGCTTATTTCTTTCCCAAAACCATCCTTTGTTTATAAATTCTGGAGGGATACTCTCTTCAATTTGGTCGCCTAATTTTACTGATGGGTCAAGTGATGATGTTGGCTCTTGAAAAACAACGGCTATGTCCCGCCGCATTATTTGACGCCGCTGTTCGTAACTCATGTTAATTAAATCTTGGCCTTTGTATGTCAACCTGTCAGCTTTTATCTGCCAATAATCAGGCAGAGCGCCAATAATGGCTTTAACTACTAGCGTTTTTCCCGAGCCTGACTCACCTACTAATGCTTTTATCTCACCTTCATTTAAAACAAAGCTGATTTTATCCAGCGCTTTCACAACGCCATTTGCTGTTTCAATATATAAACTTAAGTTTTTAATATCTAGCAATGCCATTAGTGATTAAACCTATTTCTTAAAGCAGAGCGCAAGCCTTCACCCACCATATTTACACTTAACACCATTAATAAAATAAAAATGCCAGGTAAAGCAACTAACCAAGGCGTGACATAAGCGCTATCTAAGCTTTCTGATAGTATCTGTCCTAATTCAATGCTAGGGGTTTGAGCGCCAAGTGATAAGAACCCAAGGGCAGATATATCAATCATGGCAATAGACAAAGCAATGGTAGCCTGCACTACAATAAGTTCTACCATGTTCGGCAATATAGATTTAAAGAATATTCTAACTGGACCCGCGCCATCAAGCTTGTCTAATGTAACGTAGTCTTTTGTTAGTTCAGATTTAACAAAACTTCTTGTTTGGTGAATAAACTGAGGAACCAAAGCAAGGGTAATAGCAAATATTGCATTGGCTAATCCGGTTCCTAAAATAGCCACTACTACTATTGCAATTAATAGGGTGGGTATAGACATAATGGAATCAAATAAATGGTTAACAACACTTGATTTGATACCGCTCAATAAACCGGCTAACGCGCCAAATCCTACCCCAATAAATACTGCTATCCCTACAATTATTAAGCTACTACCAAAGGTAACGCGAATACCATATAACAACCTAGATAACACATCTCTTCCGAGTGCATCCGTACCAAAAAAATGAGAAATAGAGCCGTTTGGCTCCCATACTGGTGGCAACAAAATGGTATTGGTGTTTTGCATGTAAGGGTCGTAAGGAGAAATAATTGGCGCTAGAATAGTAACTAATAAAAATAGGCCTAATATAATAAGTCCAAACACCGCTAAATGGCTGCGTTTAAACTCTATCCAAACATTGGCTAGAGGCGAGGGGTGAAACTCTTCTTGATAAAGACTAAACCGCTGCACGGGCTGTTTCTTCCTTAGTTGGGTCAAGCGCTCGAGTTATAAACTCAATGGTAATTGTTAAGGTTAATACAAATAATGCGACTACCAGCATGCCTGCTCGGATGGCAGGATAGTCTTGTTGATATATTGCTTGAATTAACCAATAACCAATGCCTGGCCAAGAAAAGATATTTTCGACAATCATGGCGTTTGTAATCAGCGTTGAAATTTGTAACGCCAAAATAGGCAATATAGGAATGAGGGCGTTTTTAAAACCATGTTTAAAAAATATTTGTCTTTGCGTAAAGCCTCTCGATTTTGCAGCGATAATGTATCCTTTTTCCATGACGTCCATGGTTGAACGTCGGGTAAACCTTATAAATAAGGCTGTCGTTACTACCGCAATAGAAAGTGTCGGTAAAATTGCATGTCGAAGTGCATTTAAATAGGCGTCTTTTGTGTTATCTAGCCCTGATAACCAAATATCAATTATTACAAATCCGGTTTGGTGTTGAACTTCATAAAGCAAATCAACTCGTCCGCTAATAGGTAGCCATTGAAGCTGCAAACAAAAAATGGTGATAAACAACAAGGCCAACCAAAATACAGGGAATGAATATCCAACAATGCTGAAGGTGACCACTGAAAAATCTGCAGGATTGTGATGTTTTAATCCACTTATAAAACCCACCGGAATACCCACAAAAGTAGCGACTAATAATGCATAAATAACGAGTTCTAGCGTGGCTGGAAAGGCCCGCTTTATTTCTTCCAGTAAATCTAATTGAGAAACACTACTCACTCCCCAATTCCCGCTAAATAAATTACTTAAATACAGCTGGAATTGAGAGAAATAACTTTGGTCTAATCGATACGCTTTTGCCAATGCTTCTCTTTGTAGTTCGCTTTGCGGCACAATTCCCGATACGTTAGTGAGTAAGTCACCGGGGAACAAATAAGGTAATAGAAACGACAGCACAATAAGTGCAAATATAGTGATGACCATTAAATTGAAATAACGAATTAATAATTTAATCATGGCGTTTTTACCACATCATCGAATCTTATTCCGCCAAAAGAGTTTATATCTAACCCCTGTATATTCGAACGAACGGCTTGATATTGATATGCATGAGCAATAGGCATAATTGGCATTTCTTGAAATAGTAAAGTATTGGCTTGATGATACAGCGCTTTTCTTTGCTCAAAGTTGTCGGTGCTTAAAGCCTGTATAATAATTTTGTCATAATCTCGGTTACACCACATTGCTCGGTTAGTGCCAGAAGGAATCGCGTCGCATGTTAATAACGGCCGATAGAAGTTATCTGGGTCACCATTATCAGCATTCCAGCCTATCAATACGCTATCGTGCATACCTGCTGTTAAGTTTTCTCTAAAAATAGCCCAGTCATAGCTAACAATATTTGCCGTTATACCCACATCTTTCAAATATTGCTGGATTAGCTCTGCCATTTTAGCTGCATTAGGATTATAGGCGCGCTGAACGGGCATGGCCCAAATATCCATGGTGAAATTATAGGGTACACCTGCTTCATCTAATAATTCTCTTGCTCTTACAGGGTTGTAGCCCAGTTCTTTTGTATTTGTTTGATACGCCCAAGATGCAGATGGCACAATATTTTTGGCTCTAATTGCTTGGCCTAAGTAAATCGCATCTAGTATCGAGGTTTTATCAACTGCTAGTGATAATGCTCTGCGAACTTTTGGATTATTAAAGGGGGCTTTACTGGTATTAAATGCCCAAAAGCCAATGTTTAATCCTGGCTTCTCAAGCAATGTTAAATCTTCTCTATCTGCAATGACTGCTAAATCATTTTGAGAGGGAAACGCTACAGCATCGCATTCTCCCGTAATTAATTTGGCCATTCTTAATGATGATTTTGTTGTGATATCAAAAATTAAATGCTCACTACCTTTAATTGGAAGGAAATATTCAGCGTGCCTTTCGTAGCGAATATATTGGTTTTGTTGGTAGTACACAAATTTATAAGGGCCAGTGCCAATGGGCTGCACGTCAAGCTTACTTGGTTGTCCTTTTTCTAGTAAATAATCAGCATATTCTGCAGACAAAATAACGGAAAAGTCGGTCGCTAAGTTGGCTAGGAACGATGAATCAGGTTTAAACAAACTAATTTCAATTCTGTAGCCATTGATTCTTTTTACTTCTTTAATAGTTTCACTTAAATTTAAGCTTGCAAAGTACGGGTAGCTTCCACCATTTACGTTATGAAACGGATGTGATGGTAACCGCCACCTATTGATACTAAAAATAACATCATCAGCATTGAAGTTTCTATTGGGGGTGAAGTAATCTGTTTTGTGGAATTTAACATTTCGTCTTAATTGAAAAGTGTAGATTAAGCCATCATTACTTACTAACCAACTGCTAGCTAATCCAGGTTCAATCTTACCGTTTTCAGGGTTGAATTCTAATAATCGATCATAAATTTGATGGGCAGAAGCGTCTGCGGTAGTGCTGGATGTATCAAGTTGTGGATTAAAAAAAGCAGGGCTACTTTCAGAACAATAAGTAATTGCATTATGAGTAATTTTTTGAACAGGCTTACAACCCGACAAAGTGCCCATAGCAATCAGGCTTAGAATAAGGCAAATCAGGTTTTTTGACGTCAATGAGGTATAAAACGTTTTTTGAGTAAAAAGCGCTTTTAGACAACTAATGTTTATTTTTAACTTCGGCAAATTCATTGCACTTATTCAGGATTATCCAATAGGTTGTATTTCTTTAAATATCCTCTTAACTGATGATATGTCAGAGAAAGTTTTTCTGCAGTCTTTTTTTGATTAAATTGTGAATCTTTTAATGCTTCTTTTAGCATTTTAACTTCATACTCTTGCGAAGCTTGCTTTAAATCAAGCGGAAAACTAAAGACATCACTTTGTGGTTTGGCCAATGGACTTGCTGCATCAACCGTAGATTCTAAAGCCGATGGTATATCTTCTACTACAATAGAGGTTGGATTTTTCACTTCGGGTGCAGTTGTTACTGCTTTAATTCTGCCTTTAGGGCGATATTTTGATTCGAAAGGATTTAGAATAATATCATGGACTGGCAAGTTAGGCGGTGTGCGATAAACAGCTCGCTCAACAACATTTTTTAATTCTCGAATATTGCCCGGCCATGCATAATCTAATAATAACTCTTGTGCTTTTTTAGTGAACCCTTCAAATAACTCTAATTTTAGCTCTCGTGCCATGTTAATAGCGAAATGTTCTGCCAACATTAAGATATCTGCTTTTCTCTCACGTAATGGCGGAATAGTAATAACATCAAACGCCAGTCTATCTAGCAAATCGGCTCTAAATTCATTTTGTTCAGCTAATGTAGGTAAGTCTTCATTGGTTGCAGCAATTAATCTAACGTCTACTTTAACGGTTCGCGTGCCACCTACACGTTCAAATTCGCCATATTCAATTACCCGTAATAGTTTTTCTTGTACTAATGCCGAGGTATTAGCTAACTCATCTAAAAATAGAGTGCCTTGATCGGCATATTCGAATCTACCTTCGCGTCTTTTACTTGCGCCGGTAAAAGAGCCTGCTTCATGTCCAAATAATTCGCTTTCTAATAGACTTTCGTTAAGTGCAGCACAGTTTAATTTTACATAGTTTTGCTCCCATCTTTGCGACAAGAAGTGCAAACGAGCGGCTACTAGCTCTTTACCTGTTCCGCGTTCGCCTATTACTAATACGGGTTTGTCTAAGGGCGCAACTTGGGATATTTGTTCAATAACTTCTAGGAAACTATTAGCTTGCCCAATAAGATTATCATTCTGTTTAAATAGACTCATTATTTATTCTTAATATTTGGTCAAAAACACTAAAACTTAGTCTACTTTATATTGGGAGAAATTGCCTAATAAATTTTAAAATTAATTAAAATCATACAAAACAGTGAGTTACGCCTGTTCGAGAAGTTGGCATCCATATTGAATAGTGTTTAGTAACTGGAAAGTAAATCAAATTGTGAATTATCACGAATTGCTAATAGTAGCACTAAACCGAAAGGGGTATTAAACCATGGGAATTTTTTCACGTTTTACCGATATCATTAATTCAAATATCAATTCTTTACTAGATAAAGCAGAAGATCCTGAAAAAATGGTACGTCTTATTATCCAAGAAATGGAAGATACGCTGGTTGAGGTTCGTTCCGCTTCAGCAAAAACAATTGCGAATAAGAAAGACGTTGTTCATCAAATTAATAAGCAAACCCAAGAGTCATCTGATTGGGCTGCTAAAGCTGAGTTAGCGATTGGCAAAGGTCGTGAAGACTTAGCAAGAGCGGCTCTACAAGAGAAACAAAAAGCATCTGAAGCAGCAGCCGCTTTGACTCATGAGTTAGAGCTGATAGATAGCGAGTTATCTAAACTTCAAACTGAAACTGGTCAGTTACAAGAGAAACTGGCTGATGCCAAAAATCGTCAGAAAACGATTCTTATGAGACAAAAGACAGTAAGTTCACGTCTTGAAGTTAAGAAACGTTTAGATTCAAACACAGTTGATGATGCAATGAGCCGATTTGACCAATTTGAACGCAAAATAGACGACTTAGAATCGCAGGTAGAGGCTTATGATGTAGGTTCTCGTTCATTGAAAGATGAATTTGCAAACTTAGAAGCAGACTCTAAAATTGAAGACGAATTAGCTGCACTTAAAGAAAAAATGAGTGGCGCTAAAACAAAAACTGCCAGTGTATCAGAAGTTAAGAAAACTAAAAAAGCATAGTATATAGCTGATGCTTGGAAGTAACATTAACGCGCTAAACAGTAATGTGTTTGTTGGTAGTCAGACTACCAACAAACAATAATTCTAAGGAGAATACCAGTGGAAATATTTGTCATTTTAACCGGCGTTACACTTGTAGTGTTTATGGTTTTTGTCGCACCTATTTGGCTGATCATGCATTATCGAAGTAAAAAACAAGTGAGCCAAGGTTTGTCTGAAACTGAATTACGTTCATTGCAAAATTTAAGTGAAAAAGCTGAAGTGATGACTGAGCGCATCCAAACGCTTGAAAGTATCTTAGATGCAGAAGCCCCTGATTGGAGGAATAGAGCATGATCCGCGGTGAGTTATACAAAATCAAAGATCAAGGAAGAATATCAGGTGTATGCGCAGGACTAGCAGAGTATTTTGGAATTGAAACTTGGTTAGTAAGAATTTTGACCGTAACGGCATTCCTATTAATGGCTCCACCATTTGTTTTCGTAGGTTACATCGCTTTATGGTTTATTTTAGAAGATAAATCTAACATTGCTCACAAGGTACCAGAAAGCGATAAAACGTTTACGCCAAAGGGATATACAAACCCTAACACAAGCAGTGCGAGCCAATCTTACACTGGCAAAGGTTTCCAAAATAACGTTGACCCAAGTCACAAGGTTAAATCAAAAGTATGGCAGGCAGGCTTACCACCTAGACAAGCATTCTTAGATGTAAAACAACGTTATCAAAGTATAGAAGGTAAACTACAAAAATTAGAGACTTATGTCACATCTAAAGAATTTGAGTTAAACCGAGAAATTAGTCGTCTGTAAAGATACTTTTCACTGAATATCTCCTTTTTAATTAAAAGCTTTTGTTGAAAAACAAAAGCTTTTTTGTGTTTGCCCAGCGAAGCTGACAAACCTGTTAAGTTGAAAGAAATCTGAATCACCCAACTAGATAATTCCATTTCTAAAAAAGCACTAGGAAAATGAAAAACTCCTTATTTATTGCCGATATAGCTTGTTTATAGTAACCAGTCTTTTAGGCACTCTTTTTGTAAGCTTTCACAAAATTAAATCAATTGTTTTTTTATTTGTGTAGGAAGTTATATTTATGTAAAAATAAAGTTACAAAAACTCGTGGTCATACCACTTTGATTGCAGTGTTAGAAATGATGAAAACTAAGTTTATTCATTACTATATATGTGTATTTAAATTTTGAATGTGGTAACAGATTTTATGTCGAAACAATCCAAATATGTTTCAAGAGAGCCCAACGAAAATGGCTTTATAAATTGGTCAGAGTCTGAAAATAATAGATGGAAACGTCTATATGATAGGCAGATGAAGTTGCTAGAGGGCAGGGCATGTAAGCAGTATATGCATGGTGTTGAACTGCTTGGCATGTCAAATAGTGAGATTCCACAATTAAAAGATATTGATAAAGTTCTATTGGAAACAACAGGCTGGCAGACTGCGGGTGTGCCTGCTTTGATTAATTTTACAGAGTTTTTTACTTTATTAGCCAACAAAAAATTTCCCGTTGCAACGTTTATTAGAAGCGAAGAGGAGTTTGATTATTTGCAAGAACCAGATATTTTTCATGAAATATTTGGACATTGCCCACTACTAACAAACCCAGCTTTTGCACACTTTACTCACACTTATGGCAAATTAGGTTTAGCTGCTAACAAAGAAGACCGCGTTTTCCTTGCTCGACTGTACTGGTTTACGGTTGAATTCGGACTTTTAAAAACACCAGAAGGCTTAAGAATATACGGAGGTGGGATACTATCTTCTCCTGGGGAAACTATTCATGCTTTGGATTCAGAAGAGCCATTGCGCATGCCACTTGATCCACTAGAAGCAATGCGAACGCCTTATCGGATTGATATTATGCAGCCCATTTATTACGTCTTACAGCAAGCTGATGATTTAGACACAATGGCTGACATGGACTTAATGGCTATGGTCGACAAAGCTAAAAAGTTAGGTTTATATGCCCCTAAATTTGCACCCAAATCAATTCCACAAGTTAATTAAATAATCGGTTAACAACAAGTGAACATTAAATTTTTCACTTGTTAAGGGCCTGTTGATTTTTACTTTATGTTTTTTCAGCAAAGACCAACAAGCCCTAGTAGCAGAAGAAATTACAACCCCCATAATAATCATTAATTTCCAAGTAAATATTCCTAAAGACACATCAAATTAAAGCGTCGCCTTTCTCTTTTCTCGTGTTATCGATTATCTATACTTAGAACAGGGGTTTTAAATATATCAATAAATAGTAGATTAAATTTCTGTAATTTAACTGTTTTTCATTAATGCAGCCTGATCTGCTGTGTCAGTGTATCGTATAGATTACAGTTATAAATGGTTTACATAATCGCGAACAAATTACCGATTATGCTTTGTGAGGATGACATAATGCGTTTAGAAATTAGCTGTGAAGACAGAACGGGAATTACGCAAGATGTGTTGGATATCTTGCAAACGTACGATATTGATTTACGGGGGATTGAAATTGATGAAGAAGGTAAAATATTCTTAGATTTCCCTACTATTGAATTTTCAGATTTTCAAGATTTAATGCCTAAATTGAGACGAGTTACAGGCATAAAAGATGTTAGAACAACGCCATTTATGCCAATACAAAGGGAACGTAATCAACTTAGAGCCCTTTTGAAAACTTTGCCGGACCCTGTTTTTTCGACCGATTCAAACGGCAAAATAACTCTCTATAACGATGCGGTTGCATCTAGTTTAGAGTTAGATTCTGCCGCGATCAAACAACTTAACATCGATGAGTTATTAGAGGGGTTTAACATTCCTAAGTGGCTTAACAGCAAAAAAGTGGAACCTCAAACTCATAAAGTCCAATTTATTCAACAAGACTATATTGCTGATATTTTGCCTGTTCACATTCCTGATGGCGATAAAAACATATTGGCCGGTTGCGTTGTTATGCTCAAATCTGAAATAAGATTGGGAGCTCAAATTAATGCATTCAGACAACCCTATACTGGTAGCTTCGATAGTTTTGATGCTAATTCTAATGCGATGAAGAAGGTTATTCGCGAAGCAAAAAGAATGTCTGAACTAGACGGCAATATCCTAATTGTAGGAGATACAGGTGCCGGTAAAGAACAGATTGCCAAAGCATGTCATGACAATAGTCGTCACTCTGAAGGTGAATTTGTTACGTTAAACTGTGCTTCGCTACCCGATGACGTCGCAGAAACTGAATTGTTTGGATATGCCAAGGGTGCCTACGGCAATGAACAAGGGAAGGAAGGGCTATTCGAGCAAGCTGCAGGCGGCACAATCTTGTTTGACGAAGTGTCTGAGATGTCTTCGCAGTTACAAGCAAAATTATTGCGAGTGCTTGAGTATGGCACCTATCATCAGATAGGTGATAGTCGAGTTAAATATATTGACTGTCGAATTATTTGTACAAGTTGTAAAGATTTAGCTGAATCTGTTCAAGAAGGAACGTTTAGAGAGGATTTATATTACAGGCTCAATGTATTAAGTTTAGTCATCCCATCTTTGCGAGAGCGCAAAGCAGACATTGTTCCTCTGGCCAACAAAATTGTTTTACAACATGCTAAGAAGTTAGGTATTCAGCCACCTAAATTAAGCAAGCCCTGTGTTGACTATTTGGAGGCATATCCGTGGCCTGGAAATATCAGGCAATTGAAAAACGCACTATACCGAGCAATATCCTTAGTTGATGGCAACGAAATAACCAAAGAAGCGATACAACTGCCAAACTGCAGTGCTAGCGTGACTTATATAGATGAAAACTTCGATGGTACGTTAGAGCAAGAGGTGAAACGATTTGAACGCGACATGCTTAAACGCTTATATCCATCGTACCCAAGTACTCGACAATTGGCCAAAAAATTAGGATTAAGCCATACTGCTATTGCGAATAAATTGCGTGAGTATGGCATTAGTAAACATTCAGTTAAACTGCAATAAGGCAGGTTGGTATGAGTCTTAGTCTTTTTGGGTATTGGCGCTCGTCGGCTTCTTATAGAGTACGAATAGCGCTGAACCTAAAACAATTAGATTATCAGTATATCCCCATACATTTAGTCAAAAATGGTGGGGAACAAAAAACTGAATCGTATAAACGTTTGAATCCAGCAATGCTTGTGCCTACTTTTGTTGACGATGACGAAGATATAACGCTCAATCAGTCGTTAGCAATAATTGAATACTTAGATGAAAAATACGATTCAGGTTTCAAGCTTATTCCGCAACATACATTAGATAAAGCTAGGGTTAGAATGCTTGCTCAAGATATGGCGTGTGACATACAGCCTGTGTCGAATTTGAGAATATTGAATAAATTAAAGAGTCAGTTTGGTGCGTCTGATGAAGATGTTAAAATGTGGGCAAAAGATGTGATTGAACAGGGGTTAATTGCCATAGAGAAACGACTTTTAACGCGTGCCGGAAAATTTGCTTATGGTTATTCTATTACGTTAGCCGATGTCTGTTTAGTGCCTCAAGTATATAATGCCTTGCGGTTTAATGTTGATATGACTCCTTTTCCAATTATTCAAAAGATTTACAATAATTGTCAGCAGAATCAATCTTTTATTGATGCCGCCCCAGAAAATCAAATAGATGCACAATAACTAAACCAATTAGAGTATTGCTAAAAATCCGCTTAACTAAAGCCTAAATTGGTAGGCCAGTTTGCAACTCAAAGCGGCAATTCAGTTGTATTTTTTACTTGCTTCAATGCAAAAGTGGAGCTTAAGTGATCGACTAACGGGAGTGACGTTAGTTTGGATTTTAGTAAATGTTCATATTCTTCTATACTTTGCACAATTACTTTTAATAAATAATCTTTATCGCCACTAGTTGTATGACACTCAATTACCTCATCAATTTCCTGTACTGCACTTTCGAACTTAGTGAGCGAGTCGCCATCATGGTTTTTCAAAGTCACATAAATAAAAACGGAGACACCTAAGTTGAGCTTTTTAGCATCAAGCAACGTGACTTTTTGTCTAATGATACCTTCAGCTTCCATGCGCTTTACTCTGCGCCAGCATGGGGTATGAGACAGGCCAACATATTGGCTTAGCTCAGCCATAGAAACAGTGGCGTCTTTTTGCATTACGCGGAGTATTTCACGATCAAATTTATCTAATTTCATATAACTCTTAATTATTTACCAGTAAATTTAACAGCCACTCTTAATAGAGTGTATTTTTCAATAACACAATAATTTGCAGGGTAATTGATGATAACAAGATTGATGAAAACAAAGTGTTAACAATATCCCTCATGAATATAACCGCTAGTATAGGATGAATATCCTATAAATGAGAAACAAAAATTACTTATTTTTGAAATAAAAAATTTACTTCATCCACTTTAGCAACAAATGTCCTTTTGATTTTCCGTTATCATGGTGTAATAGGAAAGTCGTTCAAGCAATTAGATAAATATTAATAAAGAGAACAAAAATGGCATTATTTGAACATCCGGATTTTGATAATCACGAGCAAGTAGCGTTTCATCACGATGTGCAGTCTGGATTGCGAGCAATTATTGCTGTTCACAATACAAACTTAGGTCCTAGTTTAGGTGGTTGTAGAATGTGGCCTTACGCTTCAAGTAGCGATGCGCTTACCGATGTGTTGAGATTGTCGAAAGGCATGTCATACAAAGCTGCTATGGCTAATTTACCGCAAGGTGGCGGAAAAGCAGTTATTATTGGCAATCCTCGAACGGATAAATCTGATGGAATAATGCAGGCAATGGGGAAATTTGTAGAAAGCTTTGGTGGGCGATACTTGATAGCTGAAGATTCTGGTATTACCGTAAGTGATGTTAATCAGATGGCCACACAGACAAAATATGCATCAGGTAATCAAGCGCGATATTCGGTTGATGGCAGTCAGCCAGACGGAAACCCTGCTCCTTCCACTTCATACGGTGTGTTTTGTGGTATTCAAGCAGCTGTTGCATTTAAATTTAACTCAGACTTGAAAAATAAGAAGGTAGCTATTCAAGGAGTTGGTCACGTAGGCCTAAGGTTAGCGGAACATTTGTTTAAAGCAGGCGCAAAACTATATGTTTCAGATATTTATGAAGAGAATCTATTAATAGCACAAGATAAATACAACGCCGAGATTGTAGATAATAATAGTATCCATTCGTTAAATGTTGATGTATATGCACCTTGTGCTTTAGGTGGTGCTATAAATCAACAAACGGTAAATAATATTCAGGCGCCAATCATTGCTGGTGCAGCCAATAATCAATTAATTAACGACGATATGGACAGGGTGTTGTTCAATAGAAATATTCTATACGTACCCGATTACGTTATTAATGCTGGCGGTATAATTGATATTTATCATCAAACGATAGAAAACAGTAATAATGAAAATTTGCGTACACAATTAGAAAAAATTGGGGATACGATAACTGATGTATTGCAACATTCAATTGCTAACAATGTGCCCACACAGCAAATTGCAAATAAAATAGCAGAACATAAGTTTGGCAAATAAAAAGGTAGCCGTATTTGTTAACTAGCTTTTTGTTTGATAATTAATCAACTAACTTATTTTAATTGATATGTTCCCTTTATAGGTTGCATACAGAGCATGAACTAGGCATAATGCGCGTCCGTTGTTTAAGCACTTCTGGCTATCTAAAGCAGACAAATTAAGCAACATACATTCAACATTTTCTATGGTGAACTCTGGTTCTCTCGCAATGATAATTTGGGAACCCGGTCAGGCCCGGAAGGGAGCAGCCGTACTATTGGACTCATGTGCCGAGATGTAGCTGGAGTTTGCCACCCAATACCTATTCTTTTGGTTGGTCTTCTAAAAAATTTACACTTAACTGAACAGCATTAATAACGTTCATTCGCATTTGCGCGCGCTCTGAATCAGGTAAGTAAAATGCCATGTCTACGTCATATCTAATATAGCGGGGTGGTAGTTGATTTAAGGCTAAACAAGCTATGTCTGATATATAATTTTCGTCTTTATTATTTTGCAGGCCTAATTCCAAAATGTGCTCACGAACTAATTTCTCATAATAATTATGAATATCAGAATCTAATTTTACGTGTTTTTCCATTTTTGCCTCATTTATATTAAGCATGCGTGAATTATTGTTTCTGTTTGAATAAAAAGCTTGAACACGTCTATGTTTCCACTATTTTAATTGACAGAGCACATTTAGATAACGGCTTAAAAATGTAATTAATTAGTCTAAATTTCAAGAATCTTTCCCTTAAAAGTCCTAAATTAGAAATATCAAGTGAAATTACTGACTATTTTTTTGTTTTCAATCGTATGCAATCTTGACATTTATGTAACATTACGTGACTATTTAAGAGAGTGTCCGACTTTAGTTGAACACAACACAAAACAAATAATTATAAACCTAAACAAACCACGTCGTGGTTTTATAACTGATTTAATGGTTGGGAATATGTCCAAAATGAGCAAGAGAACTCAAATAGCTTCTTGTGTTATGGGTGCAATGGCACTTGCTAGCGCAAGTACAGCCTTTGCAAATCCATTACAAGATGTGCAACAGGAAGAACGTAAAATCACTCTGGCTGCTGCAAAATCACAAGAAAAAATAAATGGTATTTTTGAGCAGTCGCAAGAGTTGTTAATTGAATACCGAGCAGTTATCGATCAAACTGAAAATCTAAAAATATATAATGATTATCTTGCTGGCCTAGTTGCTGACCAACAGCGTGTAATTGATTCGTTACAACGCCAAATCGATTCAATTGAAGAGACAAAGCAGAATATCGTTCCACTTATGGGAAGGATGATCGATAGCTTAGAGAAATTTATTAATTTAGATGTGCCAATCAATAAGCAAGAAAGACTAGATAGAGTTGAGCGTCTTCGTGATGTAATGACTAATTCTAGCGTAACTGTATCTGAACAGTTCCGCCAAGTACTAGACGCTTACTCAATTGAAAATGAGTACGGTACACGAATTCAGTCATACCAAGGTACTATCAGTACTGGTGGAACTGAAGTAGCAGTAGACTTCTTTAACTTAGGCCGAACTGCATTATTAGCGTTAAGCTTAGACCAGTCATCTGCTTGGGTATGGGATAACGAGGCAAGAGCTTGGGAACAATTAGGTGCTGAATACTTAGATTCAGTGATACAGGCAGTGCGTATGGCGCAGGGCTTGGTTCCAGAAGACTTAATCGAATTACCAATCAAAGCTGCGGAGTAAGTTAAATGAAAATAACAATAAAAGCACTTATCGCAACTGCTTCGGTTGCTTTAATGACATCAATGGCAAGTGCACAAGCACCTGCAACACTTCAAGAACTACTTGACCAAGTGAAAAAAGATCGTGTTTCTGAAGCACGGGTAAACCAACAACGTGAAGCTGAGTTCCTTAGCGAAAGAGCGGATAAACAAGCGCTTCTTCGTAAAGCTCAGTCAGACCTCCGCTCAGAAGAGCAGCGTGGTGATCGTTTGCAAGCACAGTTTGCATCAAACGAGCAAACCATTGTTGACAAAGAAATAGAGTTAGATCAAGCAACTGGCACATTGGGTGAAATGTTCGGTGTTGTTCGTCAGGCTTCTGCTGATGCATATGGTCGAATTTCTACTTCAATCGTTAGCGCAGAGTTCCCTGGTCGTGAAGCTTTCTTAGCTGAAATGTCGCAAGACTCCAAAGGTTTACCAAATATTCGTGAATTGGAAGAGCTTTGGATTTCGTTACAAACTGAAATGACTGAATCAGGGCAAATTTCTAAGTTTACTACTGAGGTTGTTGATCTAAATGGTGGAGCGTCTACTCAAGAAGTTCTTCGTATTGGTACATTCAACTTAATAGGTGAGCAAGGATACTTAGTTTATGATGATTCTGCGAAAAACATTAAACCATTAGGTCGTCAGCCAGAAAGCTATCAAGTGGCATCTGTTGTTGACTTATTAGACGCGTCAAACGGGTTTATCGGAACGTACGTTGACCCATCACGTGGTGCAATTCTTAACTTGTTTAAACAGAAAGCAACACTAAGTGAGCGTTATCATGCGGGTGGTATAGTAGGTTATATTATTACTGGTATGCTAATAATCGGATTGTTAATTGGTGCATTCAAAATTATACAGCTTACGTTGGTAGGCGGTAAAATGAGAAGTCAATTAAACAATATTGATAATCCTTCAAACACTAACCCACTTGGTCGTATTTTAACTGTATACAATGCGAATAAAACGGCTGATACAGAAAGTTTAGAACTTAAGTTAGATGAAGCGATTCTGAAAGAGTTACCAAGCGTTGACTCTGGCATCAACATTATTAAAATCTTTGCTGCAATCGCTCCGCTACTTGGCTTACTAGGTACGGTACTTGGTATGATTGCAACCTTCCAACAAATTACATTGTTCGGTACGGGTGACCCAAGAATTATGGCGGGCTCTATCTCTATGGCATTAGTGACTACTGCTCAGGGTATAATTGCAGCGCTTCCATTAATTTTAATGCACAGCATTGTTGCGGGAAGAGCGAAGTCAATAGTCCACATTCTTGACGAGCAAACAGCAGGTGTAATTGCCTCTCACGCAGAGACGGAGAAAGTATAATATGTTGACCCTAATTGGATTATGGGAATCTGTTAGGGAATTCATCGCAACCGGCGGCGATGTATTATACTTCGTCGCTGCTGCACTATTCTTAATGTGGGTATTAATGATAGAGCGGTATTGGTATTTGACGTCTGTCTTCCCAGGAATTAGAAAGAAAATAATTGCTGATTGGGATGCACGGACTGATATTACTTCATGGCATGCGCATAGAATTCGCGAAGCATGGATTTCACAAGCAGCTGATGGTTTAACAGCTAGATTGTTGATTATCAGAACTTTAGTCGCAATGTGTCCTCTAATAGGACTACTAGGTACAGTAACGGGTATGATTGGTGTGTTTGAAACCATGTCTACACAAGGTACTGGTAACCCTAGATTGATGGCTGCAGGTATATCTATGGCAACTATTCCTACTATGGCAGGAATGGTCGCAGCACTATCAGGCTTATTCTTTAGTTCTCGTTTAGAAGCTAAAGCTAAGATGCTCAAAGAGCAACTGGTAGATAGTTTGCCGCACACTAAATGAGGTAGTTATGGGACGTAAAGTTAGAGAAGAAGAAGAAGAAGCAGCGATTGATATGACACCTATGCTCGACATAGTGTTTATCATGCTGATTTTCTTTATCGTAACCACTGTGTTTGTTAAGCAAGCTGGTATTGATGTAAATAAACCAGAAGGCATAACAGCTACCAAATTTAAAAACGCCAATATTTTTATTGCGATTACTGAAGATGGGAACGTTTGGATAGACCGTCGAGAAGTATCTGTAGAAGCAGTTAGACCGAATCTTGAAAAGCTATTGTTGGAACAACCAACAGATGCGGTGTTTATTCAAGCCGATATGAAAGCTAAACATGGTGTTGTTATAGAAGTCATGGATGCGGTCAAAGCTGCTGGTGTTGATCAAGTCGCAGTTGCTGTGAGGAGCTCATAATGTTTAGATTAATAGCATCAATCTTTTTGGGTGCGTTCGTTGCATTTGCACTTTTCGTTGTAATGGCAAAGTTAGTCGAAAATACCGGTGAGCCAGGTGAAACCCCTGAGCCTCCTCCTGTAATCGATATTATTATGTCTGAACCTGACGAGAGTACAAACACACGTGTGCGTAGGCCACCACCACCGCCACCACCACCACAAGAGCCACCAAAAGTAGAAATGGTGGAGCCAGATCAAGCTGAACCAGATTCAGACGGGTTTAGTTTGAACATTCCTGGTGTCGATACTGGATCGGTGAACGTCGGTATTGGTGGCATTGGTGGTATGATGCGAGATGGTGATGCAACACCAATCGTACGTATTGATCCAAAATATCCACCTCAGGCAGCAAGAGATGGAACAGAAGGGTGGGTGGAACTATCATTTACTATCAACGAAGTAGGTGGAGTTGAAGACGTAGAAGTTATTCAGGCTGAACCTAAGCGTATTTTCGACCGTGAAGCTAAAAGAGCTTTACGTAAGTGGAAGTATCGTCCAAAGGTTGTTGATGGTGTTGCTGAGCGTCAACCTGGCTTGAAAGTTAAGCTAGAATTCACTCTTGGAGGAGACTAATATGAATACTCTAAATAAAGTAGTGGTTTCGGTTGGTGTAGCCTTATCCATTTCTTTCTTTCCGCAATCTGTTCAAGCTCAACAACAGCTTCCTATTGCTTGCCCAGGCTACACGTTGCCAAAAACCAAGTTATTGGGTCAACGAGCTGGGAAAAAGTTACAAGAAGCATATGATACTTATTTGAACGAAGAGTTAGATGAGAAAGAGCGAATCAAAGAAGCTATTCAAATGCTTCGAGATATTGAGGCTAAAGAACCTTATGACGTTGCTTATATTAATCGCTTCTTAGGTCAATTACTCGTTTCTGAAGATGGGAAAGCTAAAGAATCACTGTCGTTACTTCAAGGCGCCGCAGAGCAAGGTGTTTTAAATGATAAAGATCAAGCCGACCTTCTAAAACTAGTAGCTGACTTATCTATTCAGGAAGAAGAATATCAAAATGCAGTAAGTTTCTATCAAAAATGGATGGAATTTACTTGTAAGGAAGACGCCGACGTTTATACACGAATGGCTAAAGCATATACTGAGCTTAAGCAGTTTGACAACGTTGTATCTGCGGCCGATAAGGCCATAGCAAATTATGAAGAGCCTAACAAAAACCCTTACGCGCTCAAGATCAACGCGCACCATGAGCAAAAGGACTACGTAAACGCTGTTAAAGTTGCGGAAGTTTTAGTTGAATTGTTTCCAACAGAAAAAACTTGGTGGTCTCAGCTTGGCTTTTTCTATATGTTGACTGAAGATTATTCAAAGGCATTGTCTACATTCTCTCTTGCATATAAGCAAGGTTATTTGACAAAACGTTCTGAATACAAAGCATTAGTTCAGCTTTATGCATCTAGCGACAATCCATTTAAATCTGCACAACTGCAGGAGAAGTATATGGATAGTGGCATGTTAGAGACTGATCCAGACGATTATGCTTCACTAGCGAATACGTTGCAGTTAGCAAGAGAATATTCAGACGCCGCTAAATATTATGGTCAAGCAGCAAGGTTATCGAACGATGCCGAGTACTATAGAAAGCAGGGAGTTTTACTGCTAACTGCTGAAGATTATAAAGGGGCAATTACCGCTTTAAATAAAGCATTAGAAGTCGGAGTTGAATCTGAAGGTAAAGTGCACTTTTCGTTAATGGAAGCTAATTTCTACACTGGTAACTTTAGGCAAGCTAATGTGCATGCTCAAGAAGCCAAGAAAGATTCTAGCTTGAGAAGAAACGCTAATGCATGGATACCATATATAAAGCAGAAAGCTGACAATAGAGGTATCAATATTTAGCCACTTTAGTCATACACTAATTGGTTATTATATATTAATAGAAAAGAGACCTTTAAGGTCTCTTTTTTTATAGCTAAATCGCTACCTTAAATAGTATGGATGATACTTAGCTTAGATAGTAGCGTATATAAATTCTTTATGTACTGAAGGCTATTCCGGCTCTTGGTTTCTACATCACTCCGTCTCTTGTATTTAACAATTACGATTAACGTTACGCATCTCATTATACCAAGCCTAATTATTTATAAATTTTCTATACTACTTTATAGAATATAATAGAGTGTGTAATTCAATTTAACATGATTAGTTGCGTAGAGAAAAGAAGGTAAAAATGTGTGCCTACAACAGCGTTTATTATGGCTGTTAAAAGTTGAATTAGATTACATTTTTCATTGATTAAAATGGGCTAGTAGATAGCCCATTTCATTGAGCGAAAACTTTGTTTTGTTATCTATTAAACTCTTTCTTAATTGATAATATTCGCACTTGAGATATAGGTTGCTTAAACTCCCTTGACTCTAATATTCTATCTGCAGCAATAGTTGAACCCTGAGCATATAATGCATAAGCGTAATTTAAGATAATTGCTTCGTTAGATACTTCGTCATTTACTACGTCTTTGTAAATATTCACGGCTTGTTCATATTTACCTTGCTTTACTAATATTTGAGCAAATGTATCTGCAAATGCAACATTCTTTGACTGTATCTCATATGCACGTGAAGCCAACTTTTCGGCATTATCTAATTGATTTTTACTCATTAACAAATAAGCTAAATTGTTCAACACTAATGCGTTATTGGGCTGAACATCTAATATGTCTTTATAATTCTGAATGGCACCATCTATATCAGACTGTATTAAACTTTCGGCATATATTGCTTTCGCCTGAATATCATTAGGGAAATCGGTTACATGTTGTTTAATTAATTCACGGCTTCGCTGCATTTCACCTGACATCTGCAAAGCTCGTAGCGCTAAGAAAAGGTTATTAGTGTTCTTTTTATCTTCATAAGCAACCAAGGCATCTTGAACGGCATCCGTTGGTCTATTTTCGAGCAAGGCAATGCGCGCATTTATGCCCCTGATAATAGGTAATGAGCTAAAACGATTATCAATAGTATCTAGTGCCTTCTTCGCGTTATCTATTTCACCCACTAAGGCATAAAAATGCGCGTTTAGAATAGAAACACGAGTACTATTGTTATCTCTCAAAAAATTTTCAGAGACTATTATTCCGTCTTCGTATTTACCAAGCGACTCTAACAGTATTAGTTGCCCAATAAATGCATCATCTTGCTTTGGAAATAAAGTTGTCCATAACTTATAATGTTCTTCTGCTAAATTTAATTGGCCATTACGACGCAATACTGTGCCTTTAATAGGCCAAAACTGTTTAGGTGCTGCCCTATCAGCTTCTATAGTGTTTAGTGCTTCTAAGCTTGTTTGAGCATCATTTGAGCTCAACGCTGAGCGGGCTAATAAAATCGCTAATTCTTCATCTTCTCTATTTTCTTGAAATATCGCTTTAATTCTGTTTAATGCGGTACTTGTGTTTCCTTTTTCGCGGTGAATAGCAAATAGACTAGCCAGCGCTTGTATATTGTTTGGCTCAAGTTGTAGTAGTTTTTCGGTCAATTCCAATGCTTCTTCAGAGTCTTCTAACTTCATGTTAACGGCTATTAGTGTAGTAAGGTAAGGTATATTATTTTGACCGATTGACGAGATGTTTTTTAAGACTGTCCTTGCCTCATCGTATTTATTTTTTGACATCAAAACATTTGATTCAAGTAAAAAGCTTTCTATCTCTTCAGGAGATTCTTTTTGCCAATTTTGAGCTAGCTCTGACGCCTTATCTAATTGACCAGTGCGTATATATGCATTACCTAAAACCGATTTTGACTGCGTGGAGTCTGGCGATTGTTTTACGGCTTGCTCTAAATTTAACAATCCATCAATATCATTTAATGATAATTTTAAAATTCCTAAGCGTGTTAAGTCTCTTGAAGAGCGGCTAATATTTTCAGTCTGTTCAATAATTTCTCTTGCCGCGTCAATATCTCCTTCTTGCATCAACCGATATGCTGTATCGGAAAATAGGTCCGCGTCTTGTTCACTAGTATCACTTAATCTTGCAAGTATTTCACCGGCGTCTGAGCCTAAATTAGCCTCTAGTTGACTTTCAGCCAATATTCTCAGTGCAGGGTGACCGTCTACTAATAACTCTTCAATTAACGTCAAGTGCCCAATGGCTTTATCAAATTCACCTAAACGATATGCAGCATACCCTGCAATTAATCTTACTCTGGGGTCGGTGTGACCAAAGCGAATCGCATTTTCGCTAAATTCAAGCGCGCTTGGATAATCTTCATTTGACGCTCTAACAACACTTTTTAAATAATTAAGGAAGCCGTTACTATCATTAATTTGCATCAATTCATTTATATGGGTTTCAGCTTTTTCTAGCTCCTGTTGCTTTATAAGCATGCTGGCTAACGCGAATTTTAATTCAACCGCTTCAGGTGCGATTTTTAAATATTCCTCATACATCTTAGTAGCTTGCTTTTCTTTACCATTTAAAAGCAAAAGCCTAGCGGTGAGGCCTAATACATCTCTATTAAGTGGTGCTTGTTTGTAAACACTTTCGGCAATATCAAGTGCTTGCACATAGTCTTTGTCGATGGCAAAGCGATATGCTTCAATTAACCCTTTATACACAGATGTTGAGTCTAACGAGGTGAGTTGATTAATGAGTTTTAACGCTTCATCTGTTTTTTCTAGCTCCACCATCGCTTGGATTTGACGATAGCCTACTTCTAGCAATTCATTGGGCGTCAGAATATCTTGATTGTACTGCAAATCTGCTAGGGCAACATTTGCTCCTAATCGATGGTATGCAAGTGCTAATAATGGAATGACTTTATTTGAAGCGTATTGCAGCTCTAATGCCCTGGAAAGTTCTTTTTCAGCTGAATCATAATCATTTAGCGACAAATGAAGTTTACCTAGTTCAAATCTTGCTAAGGAATATCTTGGCTCTAACTGCACTGCGTTTTTAAGCTCTATCATGGCGGCTGATTGATCACCACTCTCAATCAATATTCTTGCTTCTTCTATATATTCATCAGAAGATTTTTCAGAACAGGCACTTAATATGATACTGATAAAAAGAATCAGGATTACCTTGATTTTATGTGAAGGTTTAAACAGGGTATTAATAACCTGTGATTGATAAATTCCTGACATCTAATACTTCTCCGAATAAGATTTCATTATAGATATAGCTATTACTAAACCGTGCTTTTAAAGACTCTCTATATTATTTGTTAATGTTACTCTGACACTTGTTAAATTGCTAAGCTTAATTGTTAATTATAAAGTATTCCAAACAATATTTATTATTCAGTACAAGAAATTATTGAAAATAAGTTAACAGAAAAATTTGATTTATGGATGCGGTGGAAAATAGAAGTTTTAAATCAATCAGAGAGGTGTTTTAAAGGCACTATAGATAAAAGTTGTTTTATTTAATTGTGACCTTTATTAGATTTGAAGCATTATAAAGCTAAAATTAAAAGGCCTCTTCGTCATAACACTTCTACAAGATGCTATAAAACGAAAAGGCCAATTTCTTATTTAATCAATAATGATTAAAAATTATTACTTACGTTTTTTCCAACCTAGGAAAGAAATACCTAAACCTAACAAAGCAATTGCTGCTGGGCTTGGTACTGGGTTTTGGTCGCTAAACAAGTTGTTAGCAATAAAGTCTGCGTGAATCCAAGTTGGTACATAGCCACTGAATTCCCCAAAGCTGTTATCAAGGCCGGCAGTCGCATCACCAAAATCCGAACCAAAAGTTAAGCCATAACTGTTTATGCCTGCTAATAGGCCATCGATAAAGTTTGGACCACCTGAGTCACCACCAGCAACGCCTACTTCGTCGTCACCTAAACCTGTATCATTAAACTCGGAAGTTCCGAAGAATTGTCCAATTATACCAGCCTGGTCATTGGTTGAAAGGCCGTTATCGTGGTCAGATACATAAGACCACTCAGTCTCAGCTGTACCAAAGAAATCATCTGTAAAGAACCCGTCGAACGCTTCATTACCCCAAGCATAGTCGTACTTGTTATCGCCTTCGCGCATACGACCAGTGCCAGCTGTACCGCCGTCAAAGCCGTTACCACGAACACCATAACCAGCAACATTAAAGTCTAGACCGGTTAACTCGCCAGTGTATACACCATGAGAGATAGCCCACTCAGGTGCATCTGCTTCAAGCGTCAATAATGCGATGTCGTTTTGGTCGATTACTTCCCCAGTGTATTCTGGATGTACTATATAATCAGCTACTTCTACACCCACTTGACCCACGTTAGTACCGTAGATGCTTAGGCCTGGATCCATTCCACCTTCAGGTTGGAAGAAAACAGTTGTCGTTAATGGGTTCGCTGTACCTGCACCGCTAGATACACAGTGTGCAGCTGTTGCGATTGTTCTACGGTCGTCTAAAAGAGTACCAGAACAAACGAATGCGCCACCAGGTCCGAAATCCATTAGAATACCTACAACACCGCTGTACTCAGGGAAAGTAGGGTGATAAAGCGCGTCACCTGCTTCGTCTGTTACAGAAGTACCTGTACCTTGAGCAGTTGAACCAATTAGCGTGCTACGTGCTTGCCAGCTAACACCCTTTGACTTTCCGCTTGCAACGTTTTCAAAGGTTATGCCTTTGTTATCTGTAACAGTAAAGCCAGTGCCTACTAATGATGCATTTGCAGTCAAAGATACACCCATGGCCATTACTAATGAGCCAGCTACTGCGGTTAATTTACGTCTTGTAATCATTATTTTAGAACTCCTTTGCATATAATTATTAAAAATTATCGCAATGTTTGTAAGTTATTATTATCTTCGTTTGCTTTGCACAAAAAGTTGGTTTGTAGAAAAGCAACATGGTCTAAAACCAATG
>DDIL01000090.1 GCA_002338515.1 Glaciecola sp. UBA1851
TTCTGGTAACCAAATGCCAATGCAGGAAGCAAACTTACAGGTTGCCACATGGAATGTTGAGCATTTTGCATATCCAATTGATGCAGGTTGTCGCCCTCGTGAACAGTCTGAACTTGAAGCGATGAAAGCTTATGTATCAAAGGTGGATGCTGATATTTTTGCTTTGCAAGAAGTCGATTCAAAACAAGCTGTGCATTTACTGTTTCCAGAAAATGAGTGGCAGGTATTTATGTCACCTCGCAAAAGTAACGACCCATTTACTTGCCGCGGAAATGGAAATGATTCCACTCAACTTAAATTAGCCTATGCAGTTAAAAAAGGTATAAACGTTACCGCTGTAAAAGGAATTTCAGAATTTGCCTTAGCGCGCCCAGGGCTTAGATATGGCTTAGAGTTGAACGTTGACACGGCACTAGGAAATATAACGCTGTTAAACGTACATATGAAAAGCGGTTGTTTTGTTGATAACTACAGCCGCTCAGATTCTGATTCTTGCAAAACGTTTGCACAGCAAGCGCCTATTTTAGATGCGTGGATTGAAGCACAAGAAACGAACAATACTCAGTATATGGTACTGGGTGATTTCAACCATCGCTTAACTGCCCCCTACAATCATTTGACTCAGGCATTGTTTACAAACTCTAATGGCAGCCAATCAAGTCTGAAAAATGCAACGTCTCAATTAATTGGCTGTCATCCTTATTATCCCGCTCCTATTGATTTAATTTTTGTTGGCGGCATGTCGAATAATAACTTGAGTATAAACACGCAAGCGCATAATTTTAAAAACATGAATCCTGATGACATGCTTAGTGATCATTGTGCCGTTACTGTTGATATGAATGTTGCGTCTTTACCTCTATCAAGCGCCGTAAAATGGCAAACTCAAAGTAAAGAATATAAGTTTCTTACTCAAGCCATGTATAAAGAAGCAACTAACTCGCTAAACAATGCCGAATTACCTTTAAACAATTGGGTAGTAGTAATGGACGTGGACGAAACTATATTGGATAACAGTCAATATCAAGTGATGCTTGATAAGGTTGGAGGGTCATACTCTCCTGAATCTTGGGCTAATTGGGTTCGAAAAGAGCAGGCAACGCTAGTACCCGGCGTTAATAAATTCATTGATGCGGTTATTACAAATGGAGGAAAACTTGCCTTCATTACTAATAGTGAAAAAACACTCGATGCTTTTACTTGGCGTAACCTAACACAACTAGCTTTACCAATTAATATGAATAACACATGTTTAATTGGGCGTTCGCAACCTGACAAAGATGCCGTTGCTTATGATGGCTATGTGAATGATAAAGACCTTAGGCGTGAGCAGGTTGAATTAGGCGACGCAGGGTGCTATGGAGTGTCGAAAGATGACGCGCAGTCAAATTCTTGGAAGCAAAAGCATCAGATAGTAATGGAAGTAGGGGACAACATAGAAGACTTTAGCTTTGTTACCCAAGAAGGTGCAGTACCTGCTGAATTAATTAAACAGTGGCCAGCGCGTTTAATTTTATTACCTAATACAATGTATGGTTCATGGTAGTTTTGCCTCCTAGGCCGCGTGTAATACTGTTCGGTTAACACCTTCGTCATGCTCGCGCAGGCGAGTATCATCTGCAAAAGCAAACTAAAGCCGGATAATAAACTGGCTTTCAATGTCGATTTGGGAGATTACCGCGTTCGCGATAATGACTAGTTTGGGTTTATCGCTTAACCTAAAAGCATTGAAGCCGTGTGGCAAAACATTTAAAACCAACTACTACACTAGACAAGCTATAAATATAAATGAATTAAAGTAGAGGCGAAGTTGAACGAATATAATATTAGAAACGTGGCGACTAGCGACTATGCACAAATAGAAACATTAAATGAGCTATTTGTGCATTTTACAAGCCCACTTGATCAACAAAAAATAAACTTACTTGATGATCTTAGTAGTTATCATAGGGTTATTGAACAAACGTTTAATAACAATAGTGAAAGCACCAAAAGTATTGAAGGTTTTTTACTGGTAGTAGGGCCTGATAAAAACTATGAAAGTGAAAATTACAAATGGTTTGACGGCCTATATAATGATTTTTTGTACATTGACCGAATTGTCATTAACACCAGTGCGCAGCGTCATGGGCTAGGTAAGCAGTTATACAAAGACTTATTTTCTTTTGCTAAAACTCAAGGTTTTCAGCGGATTTGTTGTGAATACAATATTAAACCAGCTAATGAAAATTCTGCTAAATTTCATGAAGCGTTTGGATTTAAAGAAGTAGGTCGTTTAACCTCTAACAATCGTAATAAGATTGTGAGTATGCAAATGGTTGAATTGGATTGATACTGGCGCAGGACACAGTTGCTGTTTGTTAACAAACACTGCTTGCATAGATTTTAGTGGAAACGTAAGCTTTTAATTTATATAGCTGTATTGTCTGTCAATAAACAAAAATGCCACAAATTATACAACGCTTCGTTAACCGTACAAATGTGGCATTTAAGAAATTAAATACGTTAAAATCTACATTAGATTTTGCGACGTCGAGCTGCTGCACCTATTCCGGCTAAACTTAACAATATAAGTGCAAAAGTAGCTGGAGTTGATACTGGGGTAACGGTACCGCAGTTATCTAGGTTGGCAGACAAACAAAAGTCACCTGTAAAAGTGCCATCAACACCACCAGTGTCTGAAATATTAGTAAACGCAAATTGAATTAACGTGTTTGATGAGTTGTTGTCATATTCACCGAAAAATTCAAGCCCGCTGAATCCTGATATGATATCTAATATGAAGAATGGATTATCGGGGCTGCCGATACCGTTTGTGCCAAAACTTACTGATACACCGTCACGGTTCACAATCATGTCTACATCAGAATTTGGTAGTAAGGGGACAAAATTAGTTGCTGGTTCGAAAATGAAACCGCCAGTATCTCCAGTTACATCCCAAGTCCCCTCTAATAATGTAGCTGTATCGGTCGTTAAAATAATATTTGCTTGCGCTGTGATTGTAAAGCCTAATAAGCTCACTGCAGTTGTGAGAAATTTTGTTAATGATTTCATTTTTTATGTCCTTTGTTGTTGGTAATACTACTTTTTACTCTGTAGCACTGCAATTATTACACCACGCTATTTAAGTTATTGTTTAACATAAAGTTAGTTGTTATTTTTGATGTGCAACAATTTAACAGTGTAAAAAATTTCGACACATTTACAAAGTGATAATAAATTAGAACTTACCACAGGGGTTGGATCTACTTAGTATAGAAGTATTAGCACAATATAATCTAATTTGTTGGTTGCGAACTTATGTATTTAGAATTTTTAGCGACTACCGTTTGCGTTTCTTCAATATTACAAAAGCAATAGACAATAGCCCTATCATAAGGAATAAAATTACAGGTAGCGACCATTGTTTGATCGCTAATGTTTGCTTTAATTTTTGTGCCTGTTTATGGTTTGGTTCAACCCTTAATGCTTCATCTAGCATTTTTTAGCATTATCTATATCATCTTTAGCTATATAGATTTTAGCCATACTTGTATAAGCAATGGCCGAATCAGAAATCATATCAAGCACTTCTTTTACCCAATATAAGGCTTTATCCAAATCACCTTGTTTGGCAGCGTGCGTAGCTCTAAGGTAAAACAAGCGTGGCGTTTTGAAATCAGTAAACTTTCCATCTGAACTCATAATAATTTCCAGTGGTTCCAGACGGTCGATAATTGTGAATTGATTGTCTTTTACATAGTTCAATTCCAGTTCTCCAGTCCCTAAGTTCACAAACATATTCTGGCTGTTTGAATGCAAAATCACCTCTTCTTCATTAGGTAGTGTGATGCTTAAGCTCTTATCTTGAAACTGACTAGGTAAGCCGACGGGAGCGTCTTGAGTTTCCTTTTGCATACTCAGTGTTACAGAAGACTCTGGCTGACCTTCAGAAGCAGAAACAATTCCTTCAAGTATTTTCATAACGGCTCGAGCCGAAACAGATTGCTCTAAATAGGTATTGGAGCGCAAAACTACCACCATATCGCGTTCAGGATAGACTGCCAGAACATGGCCGCCAACTCCTCTCGCACTATAGCTACCGTCGTTTTCTACCCACCACATGTAACCATAGTTCGGCGGATATTTATTTCCCATATT
>DDIL01000175.1:0-3298 GCA_002338515.1 Glaciecola sp. UBA1851
TGCAATATTTCATTGTGAACGTGAGCAACCTGGCCTGAGTCAAGATAATTGGGATGATTTTGACGATATTCGCCATTCTTTAATGCAAATTCTTTTCTTACAGACCCTATGCCATAGCCAGTAAGAGGTTTTTGTGCAATTAAATCAAAGCTCAAACTATATATAATAGGTCGAACGCCTATAGATTGAATGCCTATTGGCGAAGTAATAGTTTCCTCAGGCTGCTCATAAAACCATTGTTTGGGTGTAAAACTAAAAATGATACTGCATAGCAGAAGGCAAATAGGCAACATGTAAGACCTGCGATTGAAAGCAAAATGAGCTAAGTAAATCCCAATAGCAATCAATGAAACAACGCGACCAGTTTTGGTTTCTGCCAACACGTTTAAGTGAGCATTAATTATTATTACTATAAATGTAATGACCATTAACAATGCGGTTTGTTTTTTTGCAGCATATAAGAAATAGATCGCTAACAATGAACCAACACTTAAATAGGTCGAAAAAATATTTATTTGATTAAACACACCTAAGGGTAATCTTTGATCGGCCAAAACAAACAATATATTCGAATCAGAAATAAAGTAATATTGGGTGAATCCCCAGAAAGTTTGAATCAACGAAGATAAATAAAGTATCAGTAAAACTGATCGCTTGAACTTATTACCACTGTGCTGAGATATTACGAAAATTACACTTACTGCCGCTAATATTCCTAGAATTGTCATATATTCATATTTTAAAAATGATGTGTTTGAATAGATCAAAGGAAGTAAGAACAATGCTAAGCAAGCGACATATCCGACATGAATGATAGAAAATTTAATTCGTCTTCTTAATGCAGTAGTGGCAACGCCTACAAACATTAGCAAGGCATACCCTAGCCACGTAGTGCTGTTGGAAGGTGTAAAAAGACCGCCTGTAATACTTGTAAATGAAGGGTAATTCATTGACAGGATAAACGTGAAAAAAATTGTACACAATATAGATATTTCAAAGAATTTTATTCTTTGTTTGCTTTCATTAAACGACATTATGTGACTCAACCTGCTACTAATGAAAGGTAGTTAGCAAATAATGTTCCACTATTTTAAAACTGCACTTTCTCATATTTTTAGGTTTTGAGGCTTACGAACAAGCAATTTTGTAACAGTGAAATCCAATTAAATCTTAAACTAGTGCCAACTTCAAAGAGCCTTTGGAAATCCATAGCAGTTATTGACGTGAAAGCCTATATAGTTATATTTCAATTTAATAGCAGCAAAAGATGTGTGTGATTTCAGTAGAAGAAGCCGATTATTAAAAGTAACAGCCTTCAATTACTTAAGTGAATTTCGCCAGATTTAGTTTTTTGAATACAATAAAAAGCCCGCAAAAGCGGGCTTTAGAATGACGTCGTATTAACGCATTTAAACGTTTAAATGCGATTTTTTAGTAAGTTATAGTTAGATTGTAACTACCAGAATATGTGCCATCCGCATACACGGCTGTTGCGCTGTCATCTGAGGTTAACGTACCACCTAAACTTAGACCTACCGCACCATTGGCATCTGTCACTAGGTCACCAGTGGCTAAATCTAAACCGTCATTAGCACCACCAACAACAAAAGCTTGATCAGTACCAGACAAATCCATGGTTAGCGTTGGAGTTGCAGGAGGAGCATCTGAGTTGGTCAAAGTGACTGCATTTAACCCAGATAAGTCAATTGTCATTGTTGTAAAAGGCGCAGCGCCTGTCACATCAAAAACCGCTGGATTGCCCTGAGCAAGTATATTACCGCTTGCTTCCGTAGGGTCGGCTGCTGTCAACGTCATCGGGTTTGCGTCCCCAGGAATTGATACAACGACTACACCGTTTGTGCCTGAACTGGTATCATTAGTAAGTTGTAAGTTACCAAATGAGATTGAAGTGGTTTCTACCAAAGAGAAAGCATTGGTAATTTCAACGCTAGCAGTACCTGATGTTGTTTCTGCAACAGCAGCTGAGCTCATTAGAGCTACAGAAGTTACTACCAACGCTGTATGAAGTTTATTGCGTTTGAACATGGAAATATCTCCGATTGCGTTTTAAATTCAAAACAGTTGAGGAAACGTTACTGACTTCAACTGCTACACAGAAACTTTTGTTCTGTACTATAGCGTTTTACCGCCTTGCAAAATTGATATCGGCGCTTGTTAAAATCACTTTAGCTTTTTTTAAATTAAATTCTAAATACTGCTTCAGAGAGCGTATTTCCAAGAAACTCATATTTTCCTTCAAAACGAATTAAGACTTCACCAGAAATAGTTTTGTTCTTATCGATAGGTACTAATGCGACTTGTCTGCTGTTCGTTTCATGAAAAAGATTGACGTTATTTAATCGAGCTACAACTTCTTCGTTACCGAAAGAATTTTTTTGATAAGCAACTAAGTCTCCTGACAATCCAAAATCACCTCGTTTAGAAAGGGTCACCTGTAAACGTTGCCCAACATCGGTATAGGTAGCGTTTACCCCCTCCAATGAGGCAGACGCTTTTTCTTCACCTTTTTTTACAATGACCGGAATGGCGTAACTCAAAAATAAGTGCAATTTCATTGCCATACCTTGACCACTTTCCTCTTCTTCTGAATTTAAATCAGATGGAATTGCGGTAAATTTTAAGTGAGAGCGATATTCTCCATTAGCTAGGCCAGCGGGACGACGAGCGAGCAATTTGATAACTTGGCGCTCACCTGGCTGCAAGGTCACTTGCCGAGGCGAATATCTTATAAAGTCGCTTGCTCGGTTAAATTCTTGCTCTTGAGTTAGCTCAACGTATTGACCAGAATCGGTCATAGTTTGTTCTACCCATTCCAACCTGTAAGTTTGTGCAGCATTGCTCTGATTTATAAGAATGACTTGCTCTGTCCTAGCTCTATCCTCAAAGGCAACTCTTGTAGGTGAAATCAACAAGTTTGCATAACTCTGCGATATCATACAGATTGAAGATACACAGAACATAAAAACAGTAAGAAATCTTGGCATTTTCAATACTCCTATATTTAAAAATTGATTGTAACTCTTATAGTTGAAACGTAAGTGGCCTCAGCGAATGACATTTCGCCCGAGCCTGATGTCGCTATAGTGCCGCCAATAGGGACTTCCGCGGTTCCATCCGTCTCAGTGAAAACTGAAACCGGTGAATCTAAAGCAGTAAGTTGCATATACTCACCACTAACTACTCCCGGATCCATAACTGTATTTTGTATGGCGGTAGTAATAAACAGTTGAACATTACCGACAAAACCCGACGCAACAAATAGGCCTGGCTCTCCGCG
>DDIL01000175.1:3617-3900 GCA_002338515.1 Glaciecola sp. UBA1851
CTAACTGTCCAAAATTAAGAGGTCTAAGCTCTACTAATTGACCACAGGCAAAGTTTGTAAAAAATATCAAACATAAAGTTGTAGCAACACTTATTAAATTATTTTTAATAATTACAATCATAGTGAAAAGGTATACCCATCAAACGTCGCAACACTACAATACTGCCCAGTTGATTGAATACGTGAACAAGCGTTTTGTGCCTCCTCTTTTTTAACGAAAGGACCAAACCTCAAGCTATTAAACTCTGTGTCTCGCACCAAGACTTGAGCTATTTTCAGGTAT
>DDIL01000157.1:0-5047 GCA_002338515.1 Glaciecola sp. UBA1851
AAGTCATGGAATTGACGAAAGAAGGATCGGCGCTATCAAATAATATTTCAGCTATAGCCAAGTCAGGAATATTACCGTTGGGAATAATCGTGCTAGTCGCGATGATGGTGCTTCCACTTCCTGTATTCCTTTTAGATGTTTTTTTTGTATCTAATATACTTCTATCACTAGTAATCTTGATGGTAGCCATGCACACCTTTAGGCCACTTGAATTTTCTAGCTTTCCAAGCTTACTATTGATAGCAACCGTCCTAAGACTTGCTCTTAATGTAGCCTCAACGCGAATTGTATTAAGCCAGGGCCATACTGGAAGTGATGCCGCAGGTCAAATAATAGAAGCTTTTGGTAATTTTATCGTATCTGGAAATTATGCGGTGGGAATTTTTGTATTCATTATACTCGTAATCATAAATTTGATCGTGATTACTAAAGGTGCCGGAAGAGTATCTGAAGTCACTGCTAGATTTACACTAGATGCGATGCCAGGCAAACAAATGGCAATAGATGCAGACTTAAATGCGGGAGTTCTAACATCAGAAGAAGCTACCAGGAGGAGAGAAGAAATAGGTAAAGAGTCAGAGTTTTATGGCTCTATGGACGGAGCTTCCAAATTTGTCAAAGGTGACGCAATAGCATCCATACTTATTCTGGCAATTAATATTATTGGCGGATTAATTATTGGGATCAGCCAATACGATTTGCCTATTACTATAGCTGCGGAGACTTATATCTTACTGTCCATAGGAGACGGATTGGTTGCTCAGATTCCATCGCTATTACTGGCTATTTCAACAGCTATAATAGTTACTCGTGTATCGGATAAACAGGATATGGCAGAACATATTGGCGAGCAGTTGAGTATTTCAAAAGCGTGGATTCCTGTATCAGCGGTTTTGTTGCTAATTGGATTTGTTCCTGGAATGCCAAACCTATTATTTATTATCTCAGCTATTGTTGCTGCATTTGCTGGTTTTTTAGCCCGTGGAGCAGAGAGAAGAAAGGAAACACTTTCCGTTGGTGACGAAGCCATAGAAGAAATAAATGATGAAAAGGAAGGAGATCAGCTAAAGTTAGAAGATGTAACGGATTACTCCCCGGTCTCAATTCAATTAGGTTATGGGTTAGTCGAAATGGTAGATGATGATTCTGGTGGACCATTAGTTGAAAGAATAACGGGTATACGTAAACAAGTTTCTAAAGCGCTAGGCTTTATAATCCCCGCAGTTAGAATAAGGGATGATCTGACTTTAGCGTCAAACCAATACAGAATAAGAATTGGTCAAACCATCGTAGGGGATGATGTCGTTTATCCTGATAGAAAGCTTGCTATTCCGGGAGATGAAACCAACATCAAGCTTGAAGGAATTGAAGTAAAAGATCCTTCTTTTGGTATGAATGCTACTTGGATTTTGCCATCTCAACAAAATGAGGCTGAGGAAAAAGGATACGTTGTGGTGGCGCCTGAGTCTGTTTTGGCGACCCATCTGAGTCAGATATTCTATAAGCATTCTGGAAAACTTATAGGGCAGGACGACGTTCAAACGCTTTTAGACAATCTTTCACAAAGCGCACCAAGCTTAGTAGAATCTCTGGTGCCGAAATTAGTTCCACTACACAATCTTACAGGCGTTTTAAGGGAATTACTGTCGGAAAGAGTGCCAATAAGTGACCTAAGAATTATTTTAGAGTCTTTAGCTGGTTTGGTAAGCAAAAACTTGAGTGTTGTTGATACCGCAGAGGCTATTAGGCCTTCACTGGCAGGATTACTTATTCAACAAGTCGCTCCTCTAAACAAATCGCTTCCGGTTATAACTTTTAATTCAGAGCTAGAGCATATGCTTATAAAAATGGCCAAGCAAAATGGAGAAGAAGGGCTTGTTTTAGATAATCAATTAGCGACCAAGCTTATATCAAATATATCTGATTTAAATCAAAAGCTAACTTCTGAGGGTAATCCGGCGGTGTTAGTGGTTTCGCCCAGTATTAGAAAACAAATATCGGCAATTGTAAGACAACATGTTGAGGACCTAATTGTACTTTCATTTACAGAATTACCCGATAATAGAAAGGTTAATGTAGTTGCTACAATAGATGGAGATACTTCATGAGATACATACATAGGAGAAAAAAATGACCACATATAAATTCCTGGCATCTGATAGCGCCAGCGCAATGGAGGAAGTTGTCAAAAAATTGGGACCAGATGCGCTCATTGTCTCCACCTCAAAAAGGGGTAATAAAGTTGAAATTGAGGCAACTGATACTATTCCCAAACAACAATTAGGTAAACCAACGGTTGATGGCGGTAACTTTTCAGACATATTGCATTCTAAAATAGATGTACTCAGGGAGAAGCAACGTGATCGAATCTATAACAGATCCAACAATTTTGGTCCAAAAGCTAATTTTAATAGCAACAATTCTGAAGAAAATAATTTCTCAGAATTGTTGAGAGTTAAAAGCCAAATAAACGAGTTGCAAAGCATGCTGTCGGGTATGGTTATTACGGATGAAAGAAGCTTAAATGAGAAAGCAGGTAATGCAGTGCCTCTAAAACTTCGCCAACTTGAATTTTCCCCAGATATTATTTCAGTGCTAAGGCCGGCATTTGACGGTTTAAACCTCGAACGGGGTAAGGCCGCCTTTTTAAAAGCTTTCTCGAAAAGGATAGGCTGTGACGAGGTCAATGAAGTGCTAAAATCGAAGGTAATATTTATTGTAGGGCCTAGTGGTGTTGGCAAAACTACCTTGGCTGCTAAGCTTACTGCAAGAATAATGGAGCATAATGATGCTTTAAAGCCTGCATTGGTATCTACAGAAAGCCAGCTAACAAACAAAAAAGATGATCTGTCGCATTACTCAAAGTTGTTAAATGTACAAAAATTTAATTACAAATTAGATCAAGATATTGATGATTTTAATAAAATTTGCGATGATCAGATGATAGTCGATATGGGCTCTATTTCAGAAGAAAACAAAAATTTCATTCAGAATATAAGAAATAAGATAGGAGCCACCAAAGTAGCGACAATACTTTGTCTGCCAACTGGTGGGAGTAAACAGTTTATAGAAAGTCAAATTAATATTTATGGCGATCTTAAACCTTTAGTCGCTTTTACTAAAGCTGACGAATGTAAACTTTATCCTAGAGAACTGTGTGTTTTATCCGATAGACACATCAAAATGGGGTTTATAACGGGCTCGAAGACAATATTAGGGTCTTTGGCGGTATCTGACCCAGATGTGTTATCAAATCACCTCGAGAGTTATCTAAGTAGTGGTTTTGAAAATGAGTAGTTCCATTGCAATAGCCAGTGGTAAAGGTGGTGTAGGAAAGACTACAATTGCGGTAAATCTATCTTTAACATTACGCGAGATGGGGTCCCGAGTATCACTGATGGATGCTGATTTTGGATTGGCTAATGCTCACATTTTGCTTGGAATAAACCCAAAAAAAACCATAAGAGATTTGTTAAAAAATGGATTACCCTTAGAGGATATTATTGAGACCGGACCATTGGGATTAAGGTTTATCTCTGGTGGTAATGGCTTAATAGACATTCTTAATATAGAAAAAAACTCGAAATACCAGCTTATACGAGCGCTCAATCCAATTCAAAAAATTACTGATTCTTTAATTGTAGATATTCCTGCAGGAGCATCAGAAAATTCAATGACCTTCGCGTCAGCAGTTGATAAATTAATCATCGTACTTGTGAGTGAACCAACGAGCTTTATGGATGCGTATACCTTTATAAAGACAGCTAAGTTGGACCATAATATCCATAACTTTTCTATAGTCGTAAATATGACCGATAACGAGAAAGAAGCTGAGAAAACTTTTACGAAATTTAGAAATATCGTTAATAAATTTCTGGACGCAAATCTTACTTTTTTGGGAGGAGTTCCGCGCTCAAAGAAAGTTCAAAATGCGATTATAAAAAAATTACCAATTGTACTAGACAAAAATGCTGAGCTAGAACGGTTAGCCTTTCAACGGATATCAAAAAAGATCATTAAGGCTGGAGAAAACAAAAATAATGGTATACGCTTTTTTTCAAAGACCAATGAGTAGTTACTGGAATAGAAATGAAAGCTAGTTATCCCGAGCAACAACCAAACGTCGAAAGTCTCATTGTTGACAATATGAATTTGGTAAAAAAGATAGCCTGGCACATGCATGGTAGAGTTAGATCTGCTATAGAAATTGAGGATTTGATGCAAATTGGATATTTCGGTTTAGTTACAGCAGCCCAAAAATACAGCCCCAAAGAGGGTGCCACTTTTGCGAGCTATGCGGTGCTTCGAATTCGTGGGGCGATAGTTGATCACCTTAGAAAAAGCTCAAATCTTTGCCGAACAACAATTCAAATGCAGCAAAAGCAAAAGAAGGCAGTTCAGTTTTTAGTGGGATCTCTTCAGAGAGAACCGGTGCCATCTGAAATAGCAGAAAAGATGGGACTTGATTTAAACGAATATAGAGAATGGGAAAAGGCATTCAATGCCAATGTACACCAGTCGCTTGACGAAGTTTATGATGAATATTCCATGTGGTTTGTTTCCAAAGATAATACACCAGAAGAAAATTTGGATAGATCGCAGCTAAAAAATATTTTGACTGATGCACTGAAGGAGCTTCCCCCGAAAGAAGCTATGGTAATTCAGCTCTATTACGTAGAAGAGTTAAATGTTTACGAAATAGCGGAAGTTATGGAAATAACAACAGGCAGAGTTTCACAAATTAAAAAGTCCGCAGTATTATTGCTCAGATCGAATATAGAGAACAGATACTAGATATTAATGGACCACGACATCCAAGAATTAAAGGCTATCCATATGTCTATTCAGACAGCAGACCTAAACATGATAGGTTATAGCTGTGAAGAAACAATAACATTATCTTGTGGGTTGATGAATATAGGAAGAGGTATTTGCTCGGTTACGATAAAGCCTTCAATGAAAATGATGCAAAAATGCAGTGGATCATTAAATATCGAAATAAATAGGCCTTTTATGAAAGCTATTTTAGAGCTCAATGAAGAAGTCT
>DDIL01000157.1:5282-5963 GCA_002338515.1 Glaciecola sp. UBA1851
TAAGACAAGAGAATTACTACTAAAAATTGCAGCAAGGCCTGCAACTTTGGTTATTTTGTTAGATACTTCTTTAAGAGTTAATCTTAAAGGCGACTTACTTATAGATGAGGAAACCTCAAGAAACATTGACGATATTTCGTGGATTTTGCCTTTGAAGTAATCGCTAGCTATCAATCAGCCTTCTGGTTACATCAGCATCTGCTTGCATCATTTTAGCTGATCCATTAAACGCTTGTTGCGCTCTTATTAGAAGAGTTAATTCTGCAGTTATATCTGTGTTCGACGCCTCAAGGCTACCAGAATTGATTTTTCCAAAACCTAAATCTTTTCCAGCACCAATTGTTGCTTGTCCTGATTCTGGAGTTGCTGTAAATATATTATCACCTATCGCTCTTAGTTGCGTTTCATCAGCAAACCTGGCTAAACCTATTTGTGTAATTTCAATATAGTTATCTATCCCATAAGTGGCTCTCAAAAAGCCCTCCGCTGTGACTTTAACTTCCGAAAGAGCTTCTTCAGTTCCATCTTCATTTATTGCTCTGAAGGGAAGTGTTATCTCTTGAGCATTAATGTCCAGGTATGAAATACCATCTGCATTTACTAGTTTACCGTCCTCTCTAATATTTATCGCACCGTTTCTTGTATATGACAACTCACCTAATCTTTCTGAAGTGTCGAGAA
>DDIL01000025.1:0-2363 GCA_002338515.1 Glaciecola sp. UBA1851
GCGCTACCACCACCAAGTATCAGTACTTTTTTCATAAAGTTTTTACCACAATTATTCTTTATTATTAGCTTTACATATACGCATGCGAAGTGACTAAAATACCCACTGAAAAATTGCCGCTAATTGCCAAAATTTAATTATAAAACTAAGTTGCCAAACTCTTTTGTTACACCATAAACCATACCTAATTTTTAGTCTTTTGTTAAGTAAAACATATGCTTATTTAGCCACCAGAACATCACTCTGTGCTGCTAAATTTGGCTCTGGCTTTAACAATGCCCTTAGTAGCGCAGGTAAAAAGCTCAAACTTAACACCGTAGAAACAAAAATACCGCACATAACAATAATGCCTACACCTCGGTATAATTCGGTCCCTTCCCCTGGAATTAACACTAAAGGTGCTTGGCCAAAAATGGTGGTAGAAGTGGACATAAGTATGGGTTTTAATCGTTTTTCTACCGCTTGTTGTATTGCTTGTTTGGGTTCAAAACCTTGGTCAATAAAGCGCCGAGTTTGGTCAACAATTAATATAGGGTTATTCACCACCGTACCTAATAATATTAAGAAACCTAACATAGTGATCGTATCAAATGGCTGGATGTTTCCACCTAATCCAAGCGTTGATAACCCAGTATTTAGGCCATTAACAGCAATTAATCCTAATAAACCGCCAGCCATACCAAGTGGTACCGTTGCCAATATAAATAATGGGTATCGCCAGTGAGTAAAAATTGCGACTAACAATAAATAACAAAGGGCAACCGCTACTATAAAGTTGCTCGACAATGATGCTTTTGTAGCCTCTAGCTGATCGGCTGCGCCCGAAATACTAATGCTAATACCTTGGGCGATTTTGCCTTGTTGATATAACGTGGGTAATAAATTTTCTCTTACTATTTTCTCGGCGGTTTCAAGTGCGACATTTCTAGGCGGAATAATATAAACCGTTACCGGTCTATTACCGTCTACTCGCCTTACCGTATCACTGTTTTTACTTTCAACTAATTCAGCCAATGCACTTAACGGTAAAATACTTCCTTGTTGGGTCACAATGGGAGTTGCGCCAAGTTGATTAATGGTTTGTTTATTGCCTGCGACGCTAAACATAAACATATCAATTTTGTCATCGTTTAGAATGAACTCGTCAATAAAGGCACCATCACTAATTGCCGCCACTGCATAACCAAAATCTCTATTATTCATGCCCATTTCTGACAACCTTTGCCAGCGCGGTCTAATTTCAATAAGCGGTTGCTCCAATACTAACGAGCCTGGGTTTGAATTAAGCTGAGGATTCTCAAATTGGTTTTCAGCTTCTTGATACACCGCGTCGGCCGCAGCATATAAATCGCTGATATTATTACCTGCTAAGTCAACGGCCGCTGCGCGTGTGCCGCCATCGTTACTGGATATTATAGAGCCTCTTGAACTGAATGCGCGCATATTGGGGTAGCTTCTGAATTTTTCAGTAATGGCATCCATCATTTCGCCAATATACTTAGGCTCAACGAGTGCACTCAAAAACCAAATTCTGCCACTAATTTTTCTGCTTTAATGCTATCTAGGGTAAGTTGGGCTAATTGCGTATCAAGTTGAAGTAACGGTTGTCCTTTTTGAATTTCATCACCAATTTCAACGTTAAGTTCACTGACTACACCTGCTTCTAGTGGTGCTAGTCTCGCTCGCTGTTTGGCATCAACCGTTCCCGACAGCGACAGCTGTCTCACTTCACTTCTTTGCTCAGGATAGACAACATCAACATTGTAGGTGGTTTATTGACTCAAACTTATCTGGCTAGCAGCAATGAAAACAAAAAATACAGACGATTTTATTAAAGATGACATCATATTCAACATGGACTTTGGTGTTTAGTTATATGGTTTTTACTGAATAACTGCGTAATTTGATTATATTTATATAAATATTTAATGCTTGTATTTTGTGCTTTATTTGCTGAATACGTATGCACACTAATGCGCACGCCCAGCTATGCTTATACAATCCACGTTTACAATATGTTAACTATTTATGCGTGGACAAACTATGGCTAAACAACAACCTCAATTAAGCTTCTTTCAAATATGGAATGTGAGCTTTGGCTTTTTGGGCGTGCAGTTTGGCTTTGCATTACAAAACGCGAACGTAAGTAGAATTTTAACTGACTTAGGTGCCGACCTTTATTCGTTAAGCTTGTTTTGGTTAGTCGCCCCGCTAATGGGATTAATTGTTCAGCCAATTGTTGGCGCAGCGTCAGATGGCACATGGAATAGACTAGGGCGCAGAAAACCCTATATTTTAGGCGGTGCCATTGCTGCGGTAATTGGCATGGTTATGTTACCTAATGCCCCGTTGTTTGTGGCATT
>DDIL01000025.1:2648-7695 GCA_002338515.1 Glaciecola sp. UBA1851
TGTTTTCAGCCGTTTAGGTCGCTAGTGTCTGATATGGTCCCGGCCAATCAGCGCAATATTGGCTATTCTGTGCAATCAGTACTCATCAATATTGGAGCCGTAGTTGGTTCATTATTACCTTTTTTACTCACCAATATTATTGGCTTAGATAATACCGCTCAAAAAGGCGAAGTAGCGCAAAGCGTGGTATGGGCATTTTACATTGGGGCAACGGTTTTATTAGGCTCAGTTTTATGGACAGTTTTTAGAACAAAAGAGTACGCCCCTAAAGATTATTATGCGTATAAAGGGCTAGATCCGGAGGCCAGTAATATTGAAAAGAAAGCGAAACAAACGTTAGGTGAAAAGCTAAGTAATTTCGTATATTTAATTAAGCATATGCCAGATACCATGCGTGGCTTGGCAGTGGTGCAGTTTTTCTCGTGGTTTGCCTTATTCATTATGTGGGTTTACACCACCACTGCAGTTACTCAGCATATTTGGGGGGTGGAACTGAAATGGTATGACCCAGAATATTTAGCTTCAGTGAATAACGTATTGCCACAACATGTGGTTGACGCGAAAGGTGCAGCGGGAGATTGGGTTGGTATTTTGTTTGCAGCTTATTCATTGTTTGCTGCTATATTCTCAATATTTTTAGCACGTTTAGCGGATAAGTTTGGGCGTAAATTAGTGTATGCATGCAGCTTATTTTTAGGCGGTGTAAGTTATATTAGTTTTACTGCTTTTAACGATTTAACTCCTACCTATGTTGATTTGTACTTCACGGCTGTTACTGTGCCAGCAGGCGCAGTATGGCTAATACTTCCAATGATAGGGGTAGGCATTGCGTGGGCTGCTATATTGGCTATGCCATATGCGATGTTGGCAGGGTCGTTACCCGCCGATAAAACCGGCGTTTACATGGGGATTTTCAATTTCACCATTGCTATGCCACAAATTATTTCGGCATTAACGGCAGGCTTGATTGTAAAATATGTATTTGCCAATGAAGCGAGTTATATCATTATGGTAGCAGGCGCGTGTATGCTGCTAGCTGGAGTGGCCGTATTTTTTGTCAAAGAGCACGTGCAAGCAACTAAACTTGATTAAGAGATTTTGGCCTTGCTTACTTTTAGCAAGGCCAAAATAAAATTTTAAGCTGATAATAGTACGGGGGATTTGTCTAATTTTGCAGTGCGATACAAGTCAAACTGTGTTTGATAGTGTAGCCAAGCTTGGGCGCTAATTTTAGTGCAAGCTTCTAATTTTCTTGCTAAATCTACACCAACATTTACATGCCCATTAATCAATCTGGATAAATGCTTTGTTGATATGCCAATTAGCGCTGCAGCTTCTACTTGTTTTAGATTGCTTTTAGACAAACATCGTCTTGCTAAAATTTCTCCTGGGTGAGGCCTGTATAAACTTTCAGGCCTTGTAGACTGTTCTGAACCACTTAAAAAATCTGGAGTTTTCATGCTTCGTACTCTTTTAAATTAATGTTATAACAATCACCTTTCCAAAAATCACAAATAACCGCTCCACAGGGTTCAACATTGTTCACTGTTACCGTAACCGACCAACATTCATCATGGTCCGGATTATATTGAGTTGCGCCTATGTCCTCTAAATCAGTTATTGTGTGGGCAGCATCTAAATCGAAAAGTATATCTCTTACTTGATATCTATAAGTATTTGGAAGAACGGATAAATCGTCTAACTCCCAAATACGTTTTAACACATCAGATTGAATTGTTTTAATTGACATTACATTTCGAATTATTACCTTTAGGGTAATATTACCATGTTGGTAATTAATTTCAACGGTACTAGAGTGTAGGAATAAAAAGAGATTATTTTCCTTTCCTTTATTCTTTTATCTCGTTACCGCACGATTGTCTGATGATGAGTTCTGGTTGCATTAGCACGTCATCAACAGGCTCGTTATGAATGAGTTTGAGTAAATTATCTACTAACAGTTTGCCGGCTAGTGCGGCATTTTGTTGAACGGTTGTTAGTGGCGGGTTGGAAAATCCGCTCACTTGAATGTTGTCATAACCCACTACTGCTATATCTTTGGGTACATCGTAGCCTTGCTCTTTTATCGCTCTTATAGCGCCAATGGCCATTAAATCAGATGCGCAAAAAATAGCATCGAGTTTTACATTATCGTCAATGGAATGGAGTAAAGTGGTGGCCGCCTGATAGCCGTCAAGTTCAGTTGAAATAGCATCAACTTGCCCTATCATTTGTGCTTGTTCGTTGCTATCTAACTGAAAATTAGAGATAGCTTTTACCGCACCTAGATATCGTGCTTTTAATTCCGGTGCGCCATCGCCAGCCTCACCAATAAATGCAAAGTTTCGTCTTCCTAGTGTTAGCAAGTGTTCAGTTATTATTTTGCCACCTTGGAAATTATCTGATCCGATAGAAATGCCAGGGTGATTTTCATCAGGCGCTCCCCATCGTAAAAAGCGTGTTTCTTGCTCTTCTAACTGACTTAGTTTGTATTCGTAATCGGTGTAACTGCCATAGCCTAACAAAATCAACCCATCGGCTTTATTGCTGTCTTCATAAACAGCGTGCCAGTCGTCATTTAAATTTTGAAACGACACCAATAAATCATAGCCAGCAGCGGCGGTGGCTTTGGTAATACTTGCCAGCATGCTAATAAAAAAAGGATTAATAGAACTGTCGTCGGCGGTAGGGTCTTCAAACAATAATAGCGCTAAGGTTTTACTTTGTTGTTTTCGTAAATTACTGGCGTTTTTGTCAACTTTATAATTTAAGTCTTTCGCAATTTGTTTAATTTTTTCACGAGTAATGGGGTTCACAAGCGGACTGTCACTTAATGCTCTTGAGACGGTAGATTGTGAAACACCTGCCATGTGTGCAATATCAAACGAGGTTGCTTTACTCTTCATTTAAGTCTTATACGAATACAATGTTACTAAGGTTATACACCACACTTAAACCGTTATACAAGTCTTTCTCTAATATTGCGGGGAAAACTTTGTGATCATCACGAAGCGATGTAGTTGCGTATTTCATGTCCTTTTAAGTTGAAAATATAGGGTATATCGGAAATAGCTCTCACTCGTTTAATTACCAATAAAATGCAACTTTTCTATGCAATATATAAACCTTTGGTGTATCGTAACTATCACGTTATGCCTTTGTTTTATTTCTGTAATTTAGGAAGTTTATATATGCGTCCATTTGTTGTTAGCCTATTTAGCCTGTTAATTCTTACGGGGTGTGTTAATCAAGTTCCTGATATTTCAATACCCACGCCAACTAAACAATATCAAGCAGTTGCTATGCCAGATAAATTTGCAGCCGATGTGGCTATTGATATTTTAGAGCGTGGTGGTAATGCAGTTGATGCAGCCATAGCGGCACAGTTTAGCTTAGCGGTAACCTATCCCGAAGCAGGTAATATTGGTGGTGGCGGTTTTATGTTAGCGCACATGAATGGTGAAACAAGCTTCTTAGATTATCGAGAAACCGCACCTGCCAGTGCTTATGCTGACATGTATATAGGCGAGGATGGAGAAGTTAATACTGCGCTACCTGTTTATGGTAGCTTAGCGTCAGGCGTTCCGGGTACAGTGGCAGGGATGTATGAAGCACACAAAAAATATGGCAGCTTACCCTGGACAACTTTGCTGCAAGGCGCGATTGAGCTAGCGGAAAACGGCTTTGTTGTTCCTCAACAATTATTTGACCGAGTAACTCGTTATAAAAACAAAGTATCTGAACGCAACATTAATGTTAATTTTGCTGACTATTTCAGCGGCGTTGAAGCGGGTGAAATATTTATTCAAACAGAATTAGCGAGTACATTAAAACGCATTCAAGCACAAGGTAAAGATGGTTTTTATAAGGGCCAAACAGCCAAGTTTATTGCCGATTTTATGGCAGATGAAAACGGATTAATTACGCTTGATGATTTGGCCAGTTATGAAGCGAAGTGGCGGGACCCTATTGTGACTAACTGGCGCGATTATACGGTAGTGAGTGCTGCGCCGCCTAGTTCTGGAGGGATAGCGGTTGCTCAGTGGCTGAAAATGTATGACAGAGTAAAAGTGCAAACAGATTTAATGGAGCATAATAGCGCTGAATATATTCATGTTTTATCAGAAATTGGCAAACGCGTTTTTGCTGATAGGGCAGAATATTTGGGCGACCCTGACTTTTACGATGTGCCAAAATTAGCCTTACTTGATGCGCTGTATTTAGATAAACGAGCCGCACAAGTGAATATAGATAGCATTTCAGAAACTGAGAATGTTAAACCAGGTTTAGAAGAAAGCCATGATACAACGCACTTTTCTATTGTAGATAGTTTTGGTAATGCGGTGTCAAATACTACCACTATTAATTTAAGCTTTGGAAGCGGCATGGTAGTGAGAGGGGCGGGCTTTTTACTCAATAATGAAATGGATGATTTTAGCGCCAAAAAAGGCGTAGCGAATTCATTTGGTGCCGTTGGCGGCGACGCTAATGCTATTGCCCCGCGAAAACGCATGCTTAGTTCAATGAGCCCAACGCTGGTGCTAGAAGGTAAAGAGGTAAAAATGGTAACGGGTTCGCCTGGTGGCACAACCATATTGTCTTCGGTTTATTTAAGTATTCTAAATGCATTAGAATATGGCTTACCTGTTCAAGAAGTTGTGGATCGTCCTCGATTCCATCATCAGCTATTGCCTAAAGATACAATTTATTATCATGCCGGTTTGGATGAAAGTGTGGTTACTTCATTAGAAGAAATGGGATACACCATGAAACAGAGCAGCTTCGGAGACTTACACGTCATTATTAGAACTGCGAACGGTTTAAAAGCCGCGTCTGAAGCCCGCAACAGAGGCGACGCAAGAACCATGCGAACAGACTGGTTTGGTGAATTGTTTAATTTGGAATAATTTTCAACATCAATACCTCAACCTTGGTCATTAGCGCAGCCTCCGTCGTTACCGCGAAAGCGGTAACAACCAAACAACCACCGTAGTTACCGCACTCCGGTCGTTATCGCAGCCTCCGTCTTTACCGCGAAAGCGGTAAT
>DDIL01000060.1 GCA_002338515.1 Glaciecola sp. UBA1851
TGCTAAAAATAGTGCCATTTCGGCCACATCCGCTGGCTGACCTATTCTGCCTAAGGGTTGTAATGCAGATTCTTCATTATGAACTTGTTCTTTATCGGCTCCTGATTTTTCGCAATATTTATCGATTGCATTGTGGTACAACGGCGTCTCTATTGTGCCCGCACAAATTACATTTGCACGGATATTAAATTGCGCATAATCAATTGCGGTGGTTTTAGCGAGAGAAGCTAGCGCATGTTTACTCATGTTATATGCACAAGAATTAGCTTTTGCGATAGAGGATTGATCAGAACCAATCACTATAATCGAGCCGCCGTGTTGCTTCATTGATGGCACAATTGCTTGGATAAGTGAAAAGGCACCTTTTACATTTAAATTAAATATATCAGTAAATAACTCATCTGACGTATTTTCAATATTGGAAGAAACGTGCTTTCCAGCATTAGCTATACAAGCATCAATATGATTATTTTTCGTTATTTCAGAGATAACATTTTGCACTGCAGAATGGTCAGTTACATCACAATATATATACTCGCCGATATTTGAAGGCGCGACATCTAAGTTATAAACCTTAAACCCACTCGTAATAAATAGTTTCACTATTGCCAAGCCAATACCCGAAGAACCACCTGAAATAACCAAAGTTTTAGACATATATCCCTTTGCATTTATCAATATGTTATGTGTTAACTACTATATTTTATTAATAGCATAACCTGTAGGAATGTTTCTTACCACATGATTAAAAATCAGATTAAACACTAAGACGTTTATTACAATGTTATGTTTAAAAATAGCACTGCTTTGTATCTTCTTATTGTTAAACTTGCCACTACACAGGTATTTAGATTATATTCAAGTATGAGCTTTTTGACATCCTAGGCAAATTAAAGCTTGCCAAACCTTTATGTAAGTTAAAAAGAAAAAAATTAAATTTAAATTATATTGAATACAAGCGCAGTCACTAAAGAAGAACTTATCAAAGATGACAAAAACTATTAAAAAAGAAGAGTTGGTACTAGCAGCCATTAATGTTTCTAAACAGGCTCATGCGCCCTACTCTAATTACCGTGTTGGGGCAGCGATAGTTAGCAAAAATGGTAAGGTTTTTACAGGTTGTAATGTCGAAAATGCAGCGTATCCGTCGGGAATATGTGCAGAGCGTGTCGCTATTTTTAAAGCGGTCAGCGAAGGTGAAAAAGACTTCTCTTTACTCGCTGTTGTAACAAAAAATGGTGGAATGCCTTGTGGGGCATGCCGTCAGGTGATGTCAGAATTTTCTAATAACCTGCCTATTATAGTATCGAACGATAAAGGGGAAATAACTCAAGAAACCACCCTTGATTTACTCCTTCCACATAGCTTTGGTGCAAATGACGTTTCATAACAGGCCCTAATTAACCGCAAAAGATGTTTTGTATATTAGAAATTGTTAAAACCTGAATTGAATTATCAACGCCTTTAAATAAGCACTATACAGTCTTATACATATATCAAAATAACTACAATGAAAGACGCTATATGTTTGTTTCTTTTAATACAAATTTTGAGGTATAGTATCATTTTAAGCGCAGTTGAAGATTGCTGTGCTAGTCCAATTTTCAGCTTTTCGCAAAGGAAGTGTGTTGTTAATTCGTCTTTTAAAAATTAATTTGTTTGTGCTGTTGACGTTAGGCTTATTAAGTCCTATCAAATCTGCAGAATACAAACATGAATTTCTTGGCCAGAATGATGGCTTTAGATCATCAATCATATTCTCTATTGTACAAGACGATAATGGTTATTTATGGTTTGGCACCGCATATGATGGCATTATGCGCTTTGATGGAAGAAACGTTGTATCTTTCATCAATGACCCTCTAGATCCAACGTCAATACCGCATAACAATTCAGGGAATCTATTATTAACTTCAAATGGTGATATGTGGATTGGAAGTTGGGGAGGCGGTGCTGCCTTGCTTGAATATTCCTCTCAAAATTTCAAACATTTTCGGCCCGTAGTACCAGCAAACGAAATTGATTATGAGACTGATAATGCGCAAACGATCAATGCCAGCAGAATACAAAGCCTTTTTGAAGACAATAAAGGGAATGTTTGGTTAGGCTCTTACAATCAAGGCCTTTTTCAATACAATAAAGAATTAGATAACTTTACTCAACCCCCCTTCTCTAAAGGGTTGGATAAAGCAAACAATAGTGTTGAGCTATCTAATGAACGTATATGGGATATAGACCAATCAGACACCAATGGATTATGGGTAGCAACGAATAATGGACTGAATTATTTAAATTTCCTCAATAATACATTTGATACTTATTACCCTGTTAAAGAGTCAAGACTAATAGAAAGAAATCGAATTCGACAGATTAAAATTGAAGATGAAAACACACTATTTTTAGGTACACAAAACGGTGTCTCAAAATTTGATGTGAAGTCGAAGACATTTACTACTTTGAAGATAAAAGGTCGCACATCTCTAGGGCCAATATACTCCATGATTAAAACAACTTATGGTGACTATTGGGTATCTACCGATTTTGGTGTTTATTCGTTTAATGAAAAACAACAAGTACTGACAAAAGTACCATTAAAATTTGACGATACTTGCAGTCAATCATTATTTCAAGATCGTCAAGGGACAATATGGTTAAGCTGTGAAGGTGATGGTGTTTATAAAATCACAAAGTCCAATATTTTTTCCACATTTGACCCTCAAGAACTAACAGCTGCATTTGCGCTTCATGAAGCAAATGATAATTCTATTTTAGTGGGAACATACCAAAACGGTTTAAAAAAATGGATACCCGAAACCAATGATGTTGTCCCTCTTACACAGCCAAATAATAAATATGCAATAACAGATATAAGATTTGTGGACCAAAAAACGAATAACGAAATTTGGTACGCTAATCGTGAACGAGTATTTTCAATTAACGACTTAGGTAATATTTCCGAATTTATACCTGCATTAAAGTATCGCTCTTATATGCGTCACATCAGAGATATGAAAATTGATGAAGATGATACAGTGTGGATTGTAGTTGACTTAGGTGTGTATAAAATTGATCCCCTAACGGGTGAAGATACATTCTATCTTATATCTGAGTCACAGCCGGATAGTAGTCAAACATTAATTTTAAGAGGTGTTTTTATTGACCGAAACAATGATGTTTGGGCATTGGTTAAAAATTATGTTTTTTTATATGAAAAAGAGTCTAACAAGTTTAAGAAACTAGCTTATGATGAAACAGAAACAGAAAAAAACAATGAATTTAACTATATATTTGCCGCTAAACATGACAGCCTAAATAATTACTGGCTTGCCAATAGTCTAGGGTTATACAAATCAAACATGATAACTGGCGAAAGAGAGTTGGTCAGTGATTATTTTAATGAACGTGAAAACCGTGCCATACGTTATATGATAGAAGATACAAAATATAACCTGTGGTTAGTTTCTGCAGTAGATGTTAGCCGTCTAAACTTGAAAACAGGAGAGCTCGATCATTTTGATGCGCGAGATGGCTTGCCGGATACTCGATACTATTATAATCCAACATACAGATTGTTTGATGAGAAGATTTATTTGTCTAGTCGAGCTGGAATTTTCTATTTTGACCCAGCCGACGTTCAAATTACTCAAAACGTATTTGAAAATCGGTTAACTAATTTTGAAGTCTTAGGTTTGCCTGTTAAATTTAATGTTAATGATTTGATGGAAAATTCGATATATCTCGACGATGACCAAACTAATATAAGATTCGAATTTGCAACGTTAGATCTTCTCAACGCAAGACAAATACGCTATCAATATAAATTAGAAGGTTTTGATTCTGATTGGATTGAAAACGGTACAGATAGCAGCGCTACTTATACAAACTTAAGTGGCGGTAAATATACGTTTAAAGTTCGTTCACGTGTAAAAGAAAAGCTTTGGTATGAAAACGAACTAGCAGTAGAAGTAAATATCGCTACACCTATTTGGCAACAGTGGTGGATGTTAATGGTATACGCTGGATTAATTGTTCTTTTGGTCATGTATTATTTGCACAGGCAGAAAAAAGCAGTTATTTACTTGGAAAAACAAGTTGCTGATAAAACAGCAGATATTGCACTCGAATCGAAGAAATTAGCAGCAGCCAATAGAATTAAGACGCAATTCTTGGCAAACATGAGCCATGAAATCCGTACCCCACTGACTACTGTAATTGGTCAAGCAGAAGCCATTATATGCAGAGAAGTTAATGCAAACGATATTTATAAAGAAGTGGGTATTATTCATGACAGTAGTATTTATCTACTCACGCTACTAAATGACATTTTGGACTTAACTAAAATTGAAGAAAATAAATTCCATCTTGAATGCACCCCACAAGACCTTCATATTCTTTTAGAAAACATCAATACTATGTTTTCCATGCAAGCTAGGGTCAAAGGCTTATCGTTCATTATGGAGGAAAAATTACCCAAACCTTTCGTTGTAAATGTTGATGGATTAAGACTGAAACAAATTCTGGTTAACCTGTTATCCAACGCAATTAAGTTTACGCTACAAGGGTACGTAAAACTAAAGGTAGAAGTAATAGAAAGTCGTTTGATATTTCATGTAGAAGATACGGGCATTGGTATCAGTGATGAACAGTTAGAACAAATATTTGATAGCTTCACTCAAGGAGATGCAAGCATACGCCGTAGGTTTGGTGGCTCAGGCCTCGGATTACATTTATCGAATCAATTAGCCGTATTAATGGAAGGCAAAATTAATGTACAAAGCAGAATAGGAAACGGAAGTACATTTTCATTTTGTATGCCATTACCCGAAATATCTGATCAAATAAACATTAAACCAGCCGAATCTGAGCGTCAAAAGTCATCTAGTAAGTTAATTTTTGAGGGTAAAGTATTACTTGCTGAAGATCATCAAGACAATAGACGCTTAATATCAAGGCTATTAGAAAATTTAGGGTTTGAAGTACATACCGCAAAAGATGGGTTTGAAGTAGTTGAGCAATATGAAAGACACTTACCTGACGCCGTATTTCTAGACATACAAATGCCTATAATGGATGGTTTACAGGCATTTAGAGTATTGAGAGAGCAAGGATGTAAAGTACCTATTATTGCGCTTACTGCTAACGCAATGCCCAACGAGGTAGAAGAATATTTCTCGCTTGGGTTTGATGGTTACATTCAAAAACCAATTGATCGTGAGTTTTTGATTTCCACGCTTGCTAAATATTTTGATGTAAAATCTAACGATCCCCTAGTGAAGGCTGATTCAATATTAAATAATGTTGATATATC
>DDIL01000089.1 GCA_002338515.1 Glaciecola sp. UBA1851
GTGATGTTACTAACCCGAATGAATACGCCACAGCCCTAGTCGCTGCACTAGAAAAGGAATGGAATAACGCGCCAATTGAACAATCTTTGGATTTTAGCTGGGAAACAGTAGCGCAACGTTACTCGGAAGTAATTGAGAGCCTTATCCCAAAATAACTGTAATAAATAAAACACACTACATATTCTCACCTAAATAGGATTCAGCTTAGAGAGATAACAGGATTGATTTAATACGTGGTTTTGCAATGGTGACCATTTGCGTAAATCACATAACTTGGATGTTGGGTAAAGTAGAAAGTGTCAGTCAAAAAATACCGACTCTGACTCATTATGGTTACTCTTCAGCGGCGGAAATATTCTTTTTTATGTCGGGTTACATGGTTGGAATGGTTTATTTAAACAAATTTGATACTCGAGCTAAGCTATTGAGCCGGGCGTTCCATCTTTACAAAGTAAATATCACTCTATTCATATCATTAGTTATTATTAGTTTAGCAACTCCTAATGAACATTTTTTAGCGTTGACAGACTTAGATTATTGGGTTGATAACATGCCAATTGCGTTAGTCCAATACATGAGCCTCTTTTATGGGCCAATGTTTACAAATTTACTTTTCACTTATGTTCTACTCTTAATAATTGCTATTCCTTTCACCAAGCTCCTTCAAAAGAGTGCGATGACATTTATTCTGGCAATTACAGGGCTTTACATATTCTCTCAATACTTTCCCATGATGAAACTAACTAACGTAGCTACATCTGATGGAAAGTGGAGCTTTAATCTTTTCTCTTATCAATTTTTATTTATGCTAGGGCTCTTTGCCGGAGACCGAAAAATAATTAATCGAGTGTTTGAGAGAATCGATAGAAACACAGTGCTGTGGAGTGCGCTGTCTGTGGTGACTCTAGTCGGGTTCTACGCTATTAAACGCTATGACCTGCTTGGCTTAAAAGGGCAGTGGTGGATCGCGAAGGAGACTTTAGGGCCAGTTAGAATTTTACATTTCTTTGTCGTGATAACAGTACTGATGAGCTTGTTGTCTGTATTTAAAAAGGTGCTAAACATCTGGCCAATTACAGTTATTGCCCTAATAGGAAGGCAGTCGTTAACTGCATTCTGCGTTAGTGTTGTGAGCTGCTACATCGCACTTGCTATATGGATCTCAAACTCTGGCTCTCAAGTACTTTATTTCACACTCGCTTTACTGGCTGTTGTTGCAATGGCTTTGTGCTCGTATTTGGTTGAGTTCAAGAAGAAAAGTGGGAGAGCGTGGCATTCTTTGTTCATTAGAGCAAAAGAAGCTTGATGCAAGAGGGCGGATGAATGTCCGCCCAATAAATTATTTATTCAATAAGAGTTTTCTTTTAATCCTATCTTTGCCCAAAACTACCTTCGCAGTAGCGAAAACTCCAGCTTCTCGAACCGATAGAGCAATCCAACTAAGCTTATTACGTTTTTTGCCTATTTGGCTCAGTATCTGATTGGCTACTCTATCGTTATAGGCCTCTTTTCCTAAAAGTGCTTTATGCTTTTTAAACGCTTTTAACCTAGGAAACACTTTTTCAAGCGGCATATTTGCTACTTCAGTGGAAATACTTACATGGCCTCGGCGATAAAAGTAAATATCTTTTGGAATGTTTTTGAACACTGCATTTTCTAGCGTTATGCGAACAAAGAAGTCCCAGTCTTGACTATTTTTTAACTCTTCATCAAACATTAATTTTTTAGCAAGCGATGTTTTGCAAGTAACGCCGCTCATTCCACAAAACTTGTTTCCTTTTTTAATAACTTCAGTAGTGATCGTTTCTATAGGATTGATATGAATTTTATCTGGCGTTTCTAAGAAACGATAGCCAGATGTAACTGCATCCGCATTCTCATGCATTGCAATATGTTGTTCTAGGTAATCTGTATCCCAAATGTCGTCATCATCGAGAAATGCAATGATGTTCGATGTAGATTTATTAATACCTAAATTTCTAGCGGCATTTGCGCCAGAAGCTACTGGAACTTTTACATAGGTAAACTGCTTTTGTGGAAATTGTGACAATACCTCTTCGTAGCTGACAGAGGAACCATCGTCAATTACGTATACTTCAGAAGGCATGACAGTTTGATTGAGAACAGCCGCGAGTGACTCTTTTAAATAATCAGGGCGATTGTGTGTCGTAATAACGACTGAAACTGTTTTTTGCATCGATTGGTCCATAAGTAATTTAAGGCTGAGTTCCATGTTAATTGAGAATAGTGTCATATTTTGTATGTAACTGACTACAGAACAGAAATGCCACTATTTTTGTTTTGAATAATATCTTCCGCTATTAATGATGCACCATAGTTTGAAACATGGTTATCGTCGAAGTATAGAGAGTGCCCACCTTTGGTTGAGAAGCAAGCTTCGCTTCCGCAGAAGTAATTGGCCGGATTAATTAGTACTACATTGTCAGGGTAATTGGCACTTTTGAAGTGATTTATTATGACTGCGTTACGCTCTTCGTACCAGCTGCGCTCGGTTCCTTCAATGCTTACAAGCTCTCCATTTACCGACAACTCTCTGTCGATAAGCTTTGTAATGTGGGTAGGCAATTCTGGTATGGGATATAAAACATAAACACGTTGTTTTGAGCTAGCTAATTTGTGTATTGCCCTATCTATATTTTGCAACAGTTCAACAGATTCATTATCAAAC
>DDIL01000086.1:0-13291 GCA_002338515.1 Glaciecola sp. UBA1851
ATAACCCGCAGGAGAACCTGCTTCAAACATCCCTTGTCCAAGAATCACAAGCGTGCGATGAAAGTCTGGACGAAGTTTTGTCACACCGAAGCCACGGCAAGTAGAAATAACAAATTCACGTGGCGTTTTAAATTTTTGTAAGGTTAAAGACCAACTTTCTTTATGTTTTATTAAAGTCTCGATCACACTAGGTATATGACCATTGGTCTTTAGCCATGTTCTTGCCATACTATCGACCATTCCTTTACCTGGACTGTCGGCAATAAAATGTTTTGCTAGCTTATAGCTAATATGCTGAGCTGTCGCTGGATGAATGGCTATGTCATTTAACATGCTTAAGCCTTGCTGTTGTCCATTTTCAGCTTGAGGGTAAGTTTTACCTAATAACATTCTTGCACCAGGTTCATGTGTAAAGGGTCTGAATTTAAATGCTGCAGGCTCATTACGCTTTACACTACCAACACTCCAGCCGGTTATCCCTTTGGCTAACTCAATGACATCTTGTTGAGTATAAGGAGCATCAACTCCCAAAGTATGTAACTCCAAAATTTCTCTTGCTAAATTTTCATTTAACCCGCGTATTTTTTTCTTTTTATTATTTTTTTGTCTTTGTACGGCTTTGCTATTTGGGCCACTTGATTGTTCGTTATTCAGATATAGTAGCATTGATGGGTGCTGAATCACGGCTTTAAGCATATTAGCAAAATTTAGGTGTAAATTTGGAGCAATAGCTTCAACCTCAAGCGTGGGAGATAATAGCGTCATAGGCAAATTTTGACGACTGACACTAAAATGATTCGAAAAAAAATCGAGTAAGCGAGATTGTAATGCTTGTTTATGGTTAATATTCGCCAGAGCGGTATGCTCGGCTAATTTTATTGATTGGTTCACTAATTTTTTTCGCAAATTACCACTGTTCATTTTGGGTAACATACTACTTTTGTTAGCAGAGCTTTTTGTTTCTTGTGTTTGAGCTTGTTTAAACTGGTAGTAGCCATTGATTGCTTCTTGGCTTGACCACAATTGTGAGTCTAGTCTATATTCTTGGAGTTGTTCGATTAGCCACTGTTGAATTTCATAAATTGAACGCTTTCCCTGCAACGCTTTGTAACTGAAGGCATCAGTACCATATAAGAAACGGTTCATCGCTATATAAGCATAGTCATTTAGCACAAATTTAACCTTATTACACCCGTATGCCCTAGAGTATATACCTCAATAAAAACGGTTCAATATGCTTTACATATTCTTTACAATTATGGTGGCACCCTTCTTTTAGAATATAACGTCTAAAAAAATAGCTTAAATAAATTGTTAAGTCTAAATTAATCAATAATATTGCAAAGGTGAGGCGAGTACCCTGCCTTTCACTAAATATAAATCATCATACCTTACTCCACCATTACCGTATGGAGTATCTACCGGGCCACCATTACAAGTTGCGTAGAAATAAGTAATGGGTTGCTCGCGCTTCATCCTAAAATCCGCCCCCGTATATACCTTTTGTTGAGTAGGGAACTCTTTACCGCCTCTAATATACACATCATATTTTTGACCACCATCAACAAGCTTATTATTATTCACGACCGTCCAGATTTCATACCAAGTGCCTGTTTCCATGGGCATGGCATATGAGTCAGTTTTATTATTATAAATGCGATCATACCAATCACCTTTTCGAACAGCGAGTGTACCATCATTTTTGAAATCAACATTACCATCATACCTGTCCGTTATTCTTAGACTTGGCTCAAGTGAATTATAGTCATTTTCAATAATACCTTGTGGGTTTAAATTGCTTAATCCAAGTACATGGTTGTTAGGAAATGCCTCAACATTTACTCTTGTATATAACGTGTAGGTTTCACCCACTTCAATCGCGACAGGTAGTCGTTTAAAAGAGAGCGCTTTTCTGTTTCCTAACACACCTTCTGGCGCGGGCTTTTTTATCAAAAAATGATTATCAGTGTTAGCTTCCTTTCTTATTTCCGTCACTTGAGGGTTGTCAATCATGGGTTGCGTTTGGTTAAACGTATCAACTATTGTCCACTCATTAAGTGAAGAAGTGGATTCAAAGTCATCAATTTTAAGCCATTTTTCTTCTATGGTAGGTTCTATTGAAATATTGTCGTTAACTATCACGCAACCTGAAGCCAAAATAATTAATGCAGTTAGCAGTGTTATATAGATTAGTTTACGTTTCATTTTTATCTCTTTTTTTAATGAATAGACACATGGAGTTTACTTAATATGAAAGGTCGTACAGGAATAATAAAAATTACGCTACATAATCATTAATCGTAGCTATAATTATAGTTATCAAGTCTTTTTGACAAAAGTTGATAAAGCGAAAACAATGAACTGTTTAACTTAATTTTCAGTTGGCTTTTCAATGCCCTTTCCTGTAGCTGCCCAATAAATGCCGCCATAGAGGTGATGTAAAAACGTAGGGTCTTTGTAGACTAAAGGAAGATGTCCCAAAGATGTATAAAAAGAGCGCCCTCCGTCAAACTCATGATACCAAGCTAGCGGATGAAACTCTCCCATACCATTTGATTTAACTCTTCCCCAATCCGCTTTTGGATCGTAGGTCGATTCATCAATTGTAAGTAAATAATTTAATCCTTCGATATTAGCTGGGTGAAAATCATAGAATTCATCCGTCCACAAATGTCTGTTGTAAAATGCCTGCATACCGGGAAAGCTATTATCTTGTTTTACTAAAACAGCGGTTTGATTGACGGGGTGTATTCTAAAGTAATGACCCACCAATTTACCATACCACTCCCAGTCATACTCAGTATCAGAAGCCGAATGCACGCCAACAAACCCTTTACCGGACTGGATAAATCGTTTAAAGGCCGATTGCTGTTTGTTATTAAGAATATTACCGGTGGTATTAATAAAAACAATTACGTCAAAGTCTTTTAGAAAGTCATCATTAAAATGGTTAGCATCTTCATGCCACTGCATACTAAAATCATGACGCTGTGACAGCGCTCGCATAGCGCTTACAGCATCATGAATAGACTCATGATGCCAGCCGTCGGTTTTTGTAAATAACAGTACGTTAAATTGAGACGCGTAGCCATTATTGCAAAATAATACAAATAAAAGCGTTAGAAACGATAAATTTCTTAAGTGAAACATAGCTTGTAAACCTTAGCATGTGTTGAGAATTAAATTATTATCATTAACTCAATCCTGTTTAAGAAACGGCGCTCAGCACCGCTACAACCACGATTTTCTGTGTTGCACAATTCAGCAATAGAATAACTATTACTTAGCTTTACATTATTTAACCATATACATACGTAAATACGGATTAGTCTTGAAGAATTTTTCGCTCATTTACTTCATACCATTCATTTAATTTACCAGATAATTGAGCAACTTTTTCAGGGTATTTGGACGCAAGGTTTACCATTTCAAATTCATCTTCGAGAACGTTATATAACCTAGGACCTGTTAACATCTGATCATGATGCTTTTGATAACTAATATTTACCCCATCATAACTCAATATTAATTTCCATCCGTCTTTAATTACCCAACGGTAAAGTAGTGTAGATTCAGGGTCATTTAGATCGGCCATATCGTGAGCAAATCCTTCACCAAATATTGCTTCTCTTTCAATTGATTGTTCATTCTTCATTATGTCAAACAAATTTTCACCAGGCAGACCTTGTGGGATATCGACACCAGCAGCAGCTAAAATAGTTGGAACAATATCAATACTACTTATTGCTTCTGTTCTCATTTGTGGACTAATTTGATTGGGTAACGAGAACATTATTGGTGTCCTTACGCCGCTCTCGCCTGGACTCTGTTTAGAATGCGGTAAGAATCGATTAGTCTGAGTAGGATTAGTTATCCAACCATTATCCGACACATACACAATCATGGTGTTATCTTTGATGCCTTTTTGCTCCAAATACTCAACTAATTGGCCATTGGTTTCATCAAACCACTCAATCATGGCATAGTATTTCGCAATCGATTCTGGTAACCCTCTATTTTCATAGTTTTTTAAGAATCTAGGTGGCGGATTATGTGGTGTGTGCGGCATATAAGGTGCATACCATACTAAGAATGGTTGTTCCTTTGCATGGGCGCGATCAATAAAGTCTGTTATTACGCCAAGGCCTTCTCGTCCAATTTTTAAACCGTCATCACCATGGCGGCCTCTTGGATTAGGAAAACCTCTTGTCATGCCTTCGTCAAATCCACCACGAGAATAATTCCCTTCCCACCATTTACCCGTTTGAAGTGAAACATAGCCTTTTTGTTTTAATAACTCAGGCAAGGTATCAAACTCGTCAATTTTGGCTATTATTTCACCTCTTTGTTTATGATACGCTTCCCCCTTTTTGCCACCTGGCAACCTACGGGATGGGTCATTACCCGTTATGCCATGTTGATGTGCATATAAACCTGTCGCAATTGTCGCGAGTGATGGTCTACATAAAGAAGTAGGTACATAGCCTCGCGTAAAGGTTACACCTTCATTTGCTAACTTATCTAGTGCTGGAGTTTTTACTAATTCATGACCCATAAATCCGTAATCATTCCAAGCGTGGTCGTCTGATAATATAAGAATGATATTAGGTGGAGTAGACGAACTTTCGTTTTGTGCATTCGTTACTTGGTTCTTACATGCAGACAAACACAAAATGCTAGCAACTAGCAAAAATGTAAAACGTATCAAATTAGAAAGTATCATCATCTTCTCTTTATTTTATTTTTAATTATGTCTATCTGAGCGTGAATTTATGCTCGCCAAATCCAAGTTCTTGCGTCGCTTTACTATCAATGAGTTGCATTTTATTAGGTGTAATGAAATTAGCGGTAGTATTTTTAGGAATACTTATACTAACGTGAACCTCGTCACTTATATATTCCCAAGAAACCTCTATCTTTCCTTCTGGGGTTTCATAAAAACCTCTTGCACGCTTTAACTTCTTATTAAATTGAGGCGCAATATCAACATGAGTAAAGCCAGGCGCTACCGCATTAATACCCAGTATTCCTTCATAAAACCATCTAGCTACGCTACCATATGCATAATGATTCAATGAGTTCATACCTTGAGGGTTGAAGCCGTCTTCAATCGAATATGAGTTCCATCTCTCCCAAGTGGTAGTTGCGCCATTGTTTATCGAATAAAACCATGATGGATAGGTTTCATTAAACAAAATACTAAAAGCTAAATCGGTCCTTCCCGCTTTTTGCAATTCTTGTAGAAGTAAAGGTGTACCTAAGAAACCTGTGCGCAAGTGATTATCAGCTTTTGCAACATGTTCAATTAGTTTATTGCGTGCTACCGGCACTAAATTAGGCTCGAACAAGTCAAAGGCTAAGCCGAGTAGATAAGTTGTTTGTGTTTCGCGAGCTTCTTTAAGATTGAGTTCTGAGTCAAAAAAATGCTGATTAAAAGCTTGTTTAATAGACGCATGCAAGTCTTTTAATTTCTCTACATCTTCTTGCTTACCAAGCGCTTGTGCGCTTAATAGTGTCATTTCAACTGACCGAGCGTAATATGCGGTAGAGATGAGTTTGAAATCTGTGTCACCTCTATTTCCGTTGTTTTTACTGGTATCGGCAAATGGTTGTAACCAATCACCAAAGGTATTCATACTAGAAATATACCCAGTAGTTTTGCTATCATGAAAATCCAACCAACGCTGCATCATGTCATAGTTATCATGCAATATTTGTTTATCGCCAGTCAGCATATAAAGCTCGTAAGGAATAATGGTTGCGGCATCTCCCCATCCCGAGGAAGCAAAATTAATCCACTCCACAAAAGGAATGTATAAAGGTATTTTACCTTGCGGTGTTTGCTCTTCTCTTACACTTTGTAGCCATGCCGACCAAAAAGCATACACATCAGACAAATACATAGAAGGAGTGAGAAATACTTGAGCATCGCCTGTCCAACCTAATCTTTCATCGCGTTGTGGGCAATCTAAAGGGATGTCATAAAAATTACTTCTTAATCCCCATTCAATATTTTGTCGCAACTGATTAATCTTCGCATGACCACTTTTAAAACTCTCGTGCAATTTCATATCTGAGTGTTGCACAACTGCTTTCGCCCAGTTTTTATTGGGTGTTTTAGACTTATCAAACCCTGTTATCTCGATATAACGATATCCATGGTAGGTAAAAGTAGGTCGATAATTGACTTTATTGCTTTCATTAGGCATAAATAAATTTTTGGATTCAGCACTACGATAATTTTCCGTATAAAACTTACCTTTATGCAATGCTTCAGCATATCTAACTTGTACCTCCTGATTAGCAATAACTGGTATATTTAAATCGGGAACACCTACCATATTTTGCCCAAAATCAAATATCACAACACCATTTTTATGATCGCTCGAGCTAGTAATAATGCTTTTTACGGGAAGTTTTTCGATATTACGTATAGGAGCATGACGCTTAGGACTAATTAAAACATTGTCATTCAAAGCTTCCTTGACCGTGGTTACCCATGTACCCGGTGAATTGGCAATATCGTAATCAGTCTGCATCCAACCGGGCAACTCCATACTTTGTTTATAATGCTCTCCATCATAGATGCTAGCAAATCGAATGGGCCCATCTAGTGTCGCTAACCACGAATCGTCTGAAACTATTGTTTCTTTTTGACCATCAACATAAGTTACTTCCAACTGAGCTAGTAAGCGAGCAGGTACTAAAAACTCCCTTTCTTTAAACTTAAATACACGTGTTGAATACCAACCGCCTGCTATTTTGCTAGATAAAACATTATCACCTTGGTGCAATAATTCACTAACGTCATAGCTAAGTGATTCAATTCTTTTCTTATATGGTGTCCACCCGGGCGTCATCACATCACTTGGAGCAACATCTTCTCCATTGATAAAGGCCTTGAATAAGCCTTTAGCTGACAGGTACAGCCTTGCTTGTTTTATAGGTTTGTTTAGCTTGAAATTTTTCCTAAGATATTGAGGCGTTGCTAATGTTTCTTGCGTAGGTTCGCGTTCAAGTGATGTTTCAGGATGTCCAATCCATTGACCTGCCCAATCAGACGAGCTTAATAGACCTAATTCAGCTGTTTGGACAAAACTCCATTGAGACACACTTTCACTGTCTCCCCAATATCTCACGCGCCAATAAATTGCTTGTCGAGAATTTAGCTTTTCACCGTCATACTTTACCCATGAAGTTTGAGACGATTGCACTTTCCCGCTATCCCATAAGTCTGGGGTACTCAGTCCATCTTCACTAGAAGCGACTTGAATTTGATATGCAGTTTGTTCAGTAACCCTATCTAGCGGGTTTACCTTCCATGAAAATCTTGGAATTTGCTCATAATAACCAATTGGATTGTCGAAGCCCTCTCCTAATTTAAGATTAAGAGGGCGCGCAGAATGGTTTTCATTATCGAATACAAAAGAACGAGTTGAAGATTGTGTAGCGGTTGGGAAGTCATCTGGAACCTCTATGGTAATAGGCTGTGATGCAGCCCACTGGGTACCTCTCAAAAATGTTGTAATAAAACCAACGCTTTCAAATGAAGTTTGCTCGTGCCCTAATGTTGTATGGAAGACTCTGCCTTTGCCATATTCAATTGTCATCAACATAGGCTCGTTACGACCGGTTCCTCCTTCATTAATTGGGCACAGCGCACTGGCTAGGATTGTTAAGTTTTGTGCAGGCCCTCTTAATTTACCATAGCACTCATCCTTGCTTTGCATCCAACTAGCTGGCATGCCTTCCAAAATAGGGTGCTCTGTTCTATGCTCAATTAAAAATTCGTGTTTTTTACCATGAGCACCCGCACTACCGGGAGTCTTATCAACTATTTTTTTGCCGTTTTCGTCAAAATATATGTACGGCCCATGACTCTCGTCGCGATTACCCCAACCACTTAATCCAACTATTTTGTTGTATTCGTCCCAATCTGGAAATGCATTATTAGCAGAATGAACAGCGACGAATCCACCACCATTTGACATATAGTCTTCAAAAGCTAGTTGAGTTTGTTTGGGCCAAGAGGCCGCTTTGAAACCAAAATTTGACACAACTACATCGTAGTCGCTAAATTTGGGTGAAAAATTGAAATCCGACTTTGGTTGCTCTACTAACACGCTATTTTTCGAGTTGTGCAAAGACAAATAGGCGGGATGTTCTTCACCACGCCATATTATACTAGTTCGATATACATCAACATCAAACAAGCCGGTTTCGGTCAAGTATTGTTTCAACATTACCGTACTTTTTGGCCAAACAATATGGTTGTTTTGACCATCTATTACTAATACCCGGATTTTATCGCCGTGCTCGGCTGTATTACTCACTTGTTTATCTATATTGCAAGAAAAAACAAGACAAGAAAAAAGCAAAGCTATAAAAGCTCTGCCTTTTAATTGGTTAAACAATATTGCTATTGCCATTTTGCCATCTCTGAAGCGGCCAGTAACACAGCCCCTGTACCATAAAGCTGAGAGTCTGTTTTCTTAACTGGATCAGGAGATTTACCTACATGTTGAACCCAATTTACACGTCCGTCTTCTCCAATTGCGTCTTTCAATGCTTTCCAGCCTTTTTCCACAATCTCTTTAGAGTTATTATCTGTCAGAATGCCATTATTAACGCCCCACGCTAGTCCATACGTGATAAAACCACTGCCACTGACTTCAGGCGTTTTCACTTTGTTAGGATCCATTAATGAAGCAGGCCAGTAGCCTTCTGGAGTCTGCAATTTTAGTAATGCTGCTGCATTTTTCTTATATAATTCGATATAGCGTTCTCTGGAAGGATGACCCTCAGGTAAATCATCTAGAATAAGAGGTATAGAGGCAAACACCCACCCATTACCACGGCCCCAAAATACAGGTTCACCATTATCACTCTTCATTTCGAAATATCGGCTGTCTCTAAAAAACAAGCCATATTCATCTGAAAAAAGATAATCAGCGGTTGCCCAAAATTCAGAATCTGCATATTCAAAGTATTTTGGGTCGCCTGTAACATTGCTAAGTTTCAACCAAGTTCGTGGCGCCATATAAAGTGCATCAGCCCAGCACCAACGCAATTGACAATTACCTTCATGATGAAAATTACCAGAGCCACTTGCTGTTCTGTCAAGCATTTCCAAACCCACATTTGGCTTATTCGCTAATATCCAATCGAAGTGTTCTTGGGTAGGTTTATACGCATCTTCATTACCCGTTTGTTCGGTTAACCATATATAGGTTTGGCCAATAGCGTGATCATCAGCGTGATAAGGACGCTCAAGCAATAAACCATAGTCTAAGTCTTTAGCCATATTTTCAACGTAATTGAATAACTCAGGATCTTTTTCAACTTCGAGCCATTTAGTTAATCCAATGTAGAAAGACGCTTGAATCCAAAAATTTGGTTTTTCAGACTTAGCGCGATGAGATTCGGGTATATAGTGTAAATTACCAAACTGTGCTACTTGCCAATCTGCAATTTTGTTTGCAATATTAAAAGCAGAGTCTCTGATTTCAGACACTGTCATAGACTGGCTTTGCTGCTCTTGGTATGCTGGTTTCGCAACCTCATTTGATGTGGTTGTATCAGAGGATTGGCCACATCCAGTTAGAACTGCACCAACCGCTAGTGGTATCACTGCAATTTTTGTAAGTTTTTTAAGCATCATTGTACCCATAATTAAAATAGTTAATTTGCAAATTTTGATGTATCTTTCTCTAATGTAGCGTTGCTAATATCTCGTTTGATAGGACCATTTTCCCCAACCAAAATTATTTTCCTGTTTGGGTTTCCCGCCTCTTTTTGAGCAACGATCATTAACGCGTCTGGATGTGCATTTTGAATAATAGAAGTGATAGAAAAGTTAGTTTTTTCTTTACGTAATAATTCTTTTGCTTGCACGAATGATGCGCCATTATCTTGGCTTAAATAATTGATAATCACGCCATCAGAATTATCGTTATCAGCTAAAAGCACATCAATTTTATCGTTTGATCCAAACATAAAGTCGCCGCGAGAGTCGCCACTATTTTTACCATTTATGCTTGCGCCACCTACCCACTGATCCCCGTCCCAACGCAAATGTCGGGTTTGTTTAGGTCCGCCCGTTTTCAACCCAATATCATCACCCGCATTAATCACTAAGTGAGGATACCCGTTAGAATCTAAACGAACTGTTCCATTAAACGTCCATTGGTCATTGGTATCTAACGCTTTTGTTTTAACTTCTGCAATTTCTCTGGTTAGGGGCATAGGTAGCAATTCATTTTCAACATTTTTCCATTCATTAGTCACTGTATTAAATGTCATAAAATGAGCGTCGTGCCGCTGAGTAGTGTGTCCACGTTCATCAGGCGCTCCATCTCTATCCCAACAGTAGTGATAATCAAAACTCACTATTATCTCGTCACCTTCACCTTTTGTTGCAAAGGCATACCATGAATCCACAGCTTGAATATCATCACGTCTTTTATGCTTTAAAAAGGAGACAGGCTCAGCGAAAGTTAACCCGTTATCAACCGACTTTTGATACACCCAATCACTTCTGTGAGCGCCGTGTCTATAAAATAAGTAAATATCACCATTGTCCATTTTAATGGCTTGGTTGTAAGTACCAAACACAGAGATGTTATCAACTTCTTCCCATTCAGTAATATCTAACGGCCGTTTTGAACGTGTGTTTTTATTAGCGCCATGATGTATATTACCTAACTCATTTACACCATGGTGCTTATCGCCACCGTGTCCACCGTAAAATATGTGAATGAAACCTTCATCATCTATCAACATGGTAGGCTTACCATGATTATCAAACTTAGTTCGACCTTCTCTTCTACCAAGTTCACTCGTACCTGCTCTAAAAGGACCTAACCATTCTTTTGTTTCATGATTATATGAAGCAATATACGGGTCTTCAAAAGGTCCTTGATAAGACACATAAGTAATCCCGTCATAATGTATTCCAGCCGGCGTTTGTACAATTGCCAATGGATTACCAGTGCCGTTATCCGCAAAGTAATCAACCATTGACCCTTTTTGTGTAACGCTTGAATCAGGCCCGGTAGAACAACCTTGCATGATAAGTACCAAACCTACAGCAACTAGTGATTTTATTTTCATTATTAACTCAACTTTTTTTCGTGTTTTTATTGTTTATTAAACGCGATTAATTTTTATATTTTTCAAACACATCTAAAAACTCTTTGGCTTTAGATTTGTACCTAGATTTGGATACTAAATTGTTTGATTCATTTGGATCTTTAATGATGTTGTATAGTTCAAGGGGTGCATCAAAGCCATAGCGAACTGCCTTATAATCACCTTTCCTTGCTGCTTGATAAGTATCTCCAATCACACCCGAGTTGGGGTCTCCAACTTGTTTTGAAAACTCCCAGTAAAGCAATCTTTCAGGCATAGTTTCTGGTGAGTCTTTTAGAAGTGGTGCAATAGACACACCATTTGTTCTTACTCGCGGCACAATATTAAGGTCGACGTCTGCAAGCTCAGCAACGGTGGGCAATACATCAGCAAATGTCCATGGCGTTTCATCTACCCTACCTTCCTTTATTTTAGCTGGCCATTGAACTAGCATAGGAACATGTATACCGCCATCATATAAGTCGCGCTTTTGTCCCTTGTAAGGAGAGGATGCTTTAAAAAATGATGGATCAGCACCTCCTTCATCATGAGGTCCGTTATCAGAGGTAAAAATGATTAACGTATTATCCAGTTCACCCTGCTCTTCGAGTGTATCAATAATTTTGCCGACGTAATCATCAAGCGCAGAGACCATACCTGCCATCACTGCATTTGGTTTTTCAACTGGCTCTGGATAATACCAAGCATATTTGTCAGCTGGCACACCACCTTTCATACCAGTATAGGGAGTTTCTTTAAAACTATATTGTTTAGAGTATTCTTCAGGAACAGCTAAATCAGCATGAGGCGTGGTGTAAGCAAGGACAACAAAAAATGGATTATCGCGCTCTTGCTTTATGTACTTAATTGTTTCATTAGTGAAAAGCTCTGGAGCATAAGCCCCTTTTTTACCAGCCTCATTTTCTTCAATTCGTATTTTTTGACCATCTCGCCACAAAATATGCGGATATTGGCGATGGCCTTCTAAAATAGAGTACATTCCAAACCATGTATCAAAACCCATGGCTAGTGGATCTGTTACGCCCATTTTAGAACCAATTGAGTATTTTCCAAAAAGAGCAGTATCATAATTTGCATGTTTTAGTACATGTGCAAAGGTGACATCAATTTCTTCTAATTGAACAGTATTGGAGTTATTAGACATGTAGCGACCATCACGTCCAGTGAATAAGGAAACACGCGATGGAGAACATACCGTGTTACCAGAATAAGCATGGTCAAATCGAATACCATTTGCGGCTAAATTATCTAAGTTAGGAGTTCGAATGGGCGTATTGCCATAGGCTCCTACTTGATTAAAACCTAAATCATCTGTCAATATAAAAAGAATATTAGGTTTATCGCTAGCTTCAGTTGCTGATACAGCCCCTATGCTTAACATAAGAATTGCTAAAAATTTATAACCTGAACTTAAGACCTTAATCACTTCAACACCACCTTTTGCAATTAATATTCAACACATTAATTTAATTAGTTGTTAAATTTTTACATATATTACATGAATAGAATGTGACTAAAAAGAGTTATTTTGATTTTTTATGACTTATTTTGATTGATATTGTGTGATGTAAGATTTTACTGTTTTAAATCATCGGATTATGTTGATACTAAGGTCTGTTGATCTTTACTGTATGAATTTTGAATGAATTAACACTTAAATAATTGGCGGAAATATAACAATTGCGGAATATATTCTTCTAACGTTTTACATTTATAGTTAACTGACCTGATAATGGACAACCTATACGCTTCTTAAAATTACCGCGTTTTATTAAGTATGGATATATCTTAATAAAAAGCCCACCGTTAGGTGGGCTTCTGTTAACCGTCATTATCGGCTTATCTATGTTGCTTAAGCTTCAAGTTGACCAAGTAACTTATCAATACTTGCTTTGGCATCACCGTAAAACATGCGCGTATTTTCTTTATAAAATAAAGGGTTCTCTATACCGGAGTACCCTGTACCTTGCCCGCGCTTAGAAACAAACACTTGCTTTGCTTTCCATACTTCAAGTACAGGCATGCCTGCAATTGGTGAATTAGGATCTTCTTGAGCAGCAGGGTTAACGATATCGTTTGAACCTATTACTATTACCACGTCAGTATTAGGGAAATCATCATTAATTTCATCCATTTCAAG
>DDIL01000086.1:13572-13897 GCA_002338515.1 Glaciecola sp. UBA1851
GCTACAGGATGAATTGCAAATCTAACTTCTTTGCCCTTGCCACGTAAACGCTTCGTTAATTCGCTGACTGATTGCTGAGCCTGTGCAACGGCCATACCGTAGCCGGGGACAATGACAACAGAGTCCGCTTCTTCTAAGGCACTTGCTACACCATCACTATCTATTGCTATCTGCTCGCCTTCAACTTCCATTGCAGGACCAGTTGTATTGCCAAAACCGCCTAAAATGACTGAAAAAAACGAACGATTCATGGCTTTACACATTATGTAAGACAAAATTGCACCTGAAGAACCAACTAAAGCACCAACAACTATTAACAAGTCAT
>DDIL01000013.1:0-5859 GCA_002338515.1 Glaciecola sp. UBA1851
AATCAAAAACAACATAGTGTGCAAAGGGCATCAAATTACCGGAAAGTGTAATCCTTGCCAAAAAAACGTTAGGTCAAAAATTAAAAAGGTTATTTTCTTGAAACAGCATTTCAATCAAGGTTAATAACAACTTAAGTCACATATAAACTGAATAATTTGATTTTGCTTAGGAATAATCAAGGGATTCTTGCGGCTTAAAATTGACAGTAAGCTCAGCATGTAAGCAAACGGGCAGCAGCAGATGGCGTCATTGGATGATTCTGCGATTAAACAAGGAAAAGGAATAACTAGAAAATTGTAACGGAACTGCCGACCTGACAGGAATGATGCCAGGAGGTAGTGAGAGGTATGAGGTCTGGAACACCATGCCTGTCGGTCAGCAACGAGCTTACGCCCTGTTACAACTTGCTTATTGATTCTCTCTAGTGATGAGATAACCAATAACCGTCAGATGATTCAAAGGCAATGCCAATCTATCGTCTGACGAAATATTATAAGCATTTACTATGCCAAGAATAGATTGATTCTGTTGGTGGCCTAAAACATAAACACAATAATAATAATTAAACATAAGTTAAATCGTTAGGAGAAATAACATGTCTTTATTTGTTAATACTAATATATCGTCACTCAGCACTAGACGATTTTTAAATGATACAACTACTAATTTAAATACAGCGTTTGAAAGGCTGTCATCTGGGCTACGCATTAATAGTGCTAAAGATGATGCTGCGGGTTTGCAAATATCTGACCGTATGACATCGCAAATTATGGGACTTGATCAAGCGGTACGCAACGCAAACGATGGAATTTCACTTGCTCAAACCATTGAAGGTGCATTGCAAGAAACAACCAACTCTTTGCAAAGGATCAGAGTACTAGCTATACAATCGCAAAATGGTATTAATTCAGCTGCAGATAGAAATGCACTTCAAAAAGAAGTATCAGCATTAAAGATTGAAATGAGTCGAATTGCTGCAACCACACAGTTTGCCGGTGTAGATGTGTTAAATGGTAGTTATTCTGCACGTTTTCTAGTTGGTGCAAATTCAGGTCAAACAATTAGCATAAATGCATCGAGAAGTGGAGGTTTTGGTACATCAGGGTTGTTTCCCGGCGCAAATTTATCAGTATCGACTCCCGCAAATGCAGCCTTGGCGTTATCACGTATAGATGCGGCAATCGAGGCGGTGGATGATAAAAGAGCTGATTTAGGTGCTATTCAAAACAGATTTCAATCTACCATTCGAAACCTAACGAACATTTCAGAAAATGTATCGGCAGCAAGAAGCCGTATACGAGACACAGACTTTGCCGCTGAAACGGCAAACTTAACCCGCTTGCAAATTATACAGCAGGCTAGCACAACTGTACTTTCTCAAGCGAACCAGCGTCCACAAGCTGCATTGAGTTTGCTACAGGGATAATAATTAATAGGTTTAAAATATTGCTTGAGAGGCATTTGTTGCCAAGGATGGCAACGCTATTTCAAGTTAAACATAGACTTATATCGAGGTAAAATGTCGACTAACAAGACTGAGAGTGTAGAAGTGCGGTTGAGAGGCCAGTACTATCATGTTCTACAATCCTGCCAGTCGACGAAAACTTTGCTCCCACTCCTAACGTGAGCAAGTTGGCTGGGCCGCCCATTGGCCCAGCCTTTTTTCATTATTTCAACTTTCTAGATTTATAACTATTAAACTATTAGTTCGATAGCAGATTGCATGCCAATATTAACTGAACGTCAACAATATTCTCATTAAATCCCCCCATTACATTTGCTTATTCAGTGTATTTCTAAGCATGTGAACAATTAAAATTTAAATAAAACATAGAAAATAACAAAAAATAAAACATTTAAAATACAGTGTGTTAGCAGTTATTTTTAATTTATATCAATTTATTTTTATTTTTAAACTCAAGAATTTCAAGTTATCGACGATACATTTAGTTGAGGGGAGTTGCGGTTGTAAAATTGCAGTCCAAAAATTGAGGTAGTTAATACGAGCCTAGTGAACTTGTATTAGCATAATAAAACATGAAAACAAGATGTGCTCCTACATGCAGCGCTCTCTCGCTTATCTTGTTTTTTTGGAGGTAGTGAATGTCTATTTTTGTCAACACAAATGTGTCTGCACTTAATGCGCAACGTCAATTATTTGATTCAACGAATGCGCTAGATAAGTCGTATGAGCGTTTATCATCAGGATTTAGAATTAATTCAGCCGCAGACGATGCAGCAGGTTTAAGGATATCTGACCGATTAACTTCCCAGATTGACGGTATTAGTCAAGCCATTCGAAACGCAAACGATGCCATATCGTTAACGCAAACTGCTGAGGGCGCTTTGGGTGAAACAACAAACGCACTTCAAAGAATTCGTCAACTAGCCATTCAATCTCAAAATGGTATTAATTCAGCGGCTGACAGAAATGCATTGAATTCAGAAGTGTCTGCATTGAAAACAGAGATTTCACGTATTGCTACTGATACTCAATATAATGGTCAAACGCTTTTCGATGGTGGGTATTCTGCTAAGTTCTTGGTAGGGGCAAACAGTGGCCAAAATATATCAATCAATTTATCGGCAGGAAGTATAGATACGAGTGGCTTTAGTGCGACAGGATTAGGTTTAGCCGCGTTATCTGTGTCTACTGCAGCAACTGCATCAGGTGCCATCGCACTTGTCGATACCGCACTTTCTGCCATTGGTGTAGTGCGCGCAGATTTAGGCTCTGCTGAAAATAGATTTCAATCATCTATTAGAAATTTAAGTAATGTAAATGAAAACTTATCAAGTGCACGTTCTCGAATACTCGATACTGATTTTGCGACTGAGACCGCAAATTTAACGAAAAATCAGATATTACAACAGGCGTCTATTGCTGTGCTAAGTCAAGCAGCAAATAGACCTCAAACCGCTTTGTCACTATTAGGTTAGAACAAGTAGTTAGGTTGTTTAATAAAGCTTTGCAAGTTGCGTTGAACGGGCGGTTCACCTGTTAGTATTGGTGCAACCGCTCCTCCCTTTTTAAGGAGCAATATGATGGATATTTTTAATAGTCAAATTGGTCAAGGGGTAGCTAGAGATAGTGCTTCTGCCATTACAGATAAAACCTTTGCTACCAGCAATATGCTAGGTCAAGCAAGTGGTGTGAGTTTGCACACTAAAAGTGAAAATTCCAACATCTTTCAGCAGGTCAAAAACACTGAAAAAACTCAAGTGAATTTGTCCAATCCTACTCTCATAGATGAGCAAAAAAAGCTTAAAGCTAACATCGGAAATGCCGATAACAGTAATCGAGAGGAAAAAATTAACTTTAGTCAGTCCTTTAGTGAAGAACTGGATAAAGCAAACGAATTTTTGCAAACAAGTGGCACAAAAATTTCATTCAGTTTAGATGAAAACGCCGATTCACCTATTGTTATTGTTAGTGATAAAGAAAGCGGCAACGTCATACGGCAGATTCCTTCCGAGGAAATGCTAAAATTTGCAGAGCGTGTAAAAGAATTCGAGTCTGCTTCGGCATCTGAACCTACGCCAATTGGCATGATACTAGATAGGCAGGCTTAATTATGAGGTAATTTATGAGTATTCAATCGTTAGGAGTAGGTTCGGGATTAGATCTTGAATCATTAGTTGCGCAGCTGTTACAAGCAGAGCGTGGAGCGAAAACACAACGTTTGGATACTCGTGAGGAAACCTTAGAGGAAGAAATTTCTGCCATTGGCCAAGTTAAATCGAAACTTGGTGAATTTGAGGACATTATTAAAGACCTTCAACAAGAAGGTAATTTAAGCGGCCGTGAACCTACCATAGAAAACCCATCTGAAGACAATGACGTCTTATCTGCTACTCCTTCAAATGCAGCGTTACCTGGTGTCTACCAAATAGCAGTTACGCAGCTTGCTCAAGGTAGTCGTATTGAGACACAAGACGCTGATAGTGGTGGTTTTGATTCAAAGGATGACGTTGTATTGTCGTCAGGAAGCTCAAACCTAACCTTTAAAATTGGTGAGGATGGAGATGAATTTACTATCAATGTGGCTGCGGGTACCACGCTAGAAGAACTACGTGAATTAATTAATGATGACGAAAATAATATTGGTGTGACAGCAAATATTATCAACACGGGAACAGAAGAGGGCGGCGCTCGCCTTGTATTCAATTCAGAAACAACCGGTAAAGGTAATGATTTACGCATAATCAATTCAGATGATAATGCAGAGTTCGCTCGATTAACCACTGAAAATTCAGACGGTTCAGCAAGCAGTTTAACGATATCCGAGCAAAATCAAGCCAAGAATGCCATCGCTTCAGTTGATGGTATAGAAGTTCAAAGTGACACTAACAAGTTTGAAAATACGATTCAAAGTGTTCGTTTTGATATTAATGAATTGTCAGAAAAAGATGCAAACGGTGACCCCATTGCCTCTACATTAACCATTGGATTTGACAAAGAAGCACTCGAAGAAAAAATAAGAGAATTTGTTGATAAGTTTAATGAATTAAGTGACCAATTAGAAAAGTTAACATCTTATGGCGAATCTGAGTTACAAGATGACGGCGCTTTAGCTGGAGACTTTACTGTTAGAGGTTTGCAAAGTGGTATGGCAAGTTTGTTGAGTGCTAATGTAGCTGATTCAGCTATTGGCAGTATGTTTGCGCTTGGTATTGAATTAACAGCTGAGGGTAAACTTGAAATAGGTACAACTGATTTTGGACTAGGCACTGGCTCTAGTCGCTTAGATAACGCCCTGAGTGATAATTTTGACGATATAGATAATTTATTTAATTCAGAGTCGGGTATTGCAACAAAATTATTAGAGTTTACAGAACAGTATACTCAATCGTCAGGCATTCTGTCGTCTCGTGAAGATAGCATTAAAGATCAACAGGAAGTGGTGAATACCGATAGGGAAAGATTCGAAATTCGTATGATTAGTTATGAACAAACTTTGCGAGATAGATACTTGAGCCTAGATACAACCGTCGCTAGATTACAACAAACCGGCAACGCGTTATTCGCAGCATTAGGATAATAATATGTCAATTAAAGCAATGAACGCCTATCAAAAAGGTGGCCTAAAACAGCAAGTCGCTAGTGCCGACCCGCATAAACTTACTCTTATGCTGATGCAAGGTGCATTAGATAAAATGGCGTATGCAAAGGGATGTATAAACAGGAGTGATTTAAAAGGTCGTTCTGATAATATTTCCAAAACTACCGCAATTTTTATTAATTTAAGAGACACATTAAATATAGAAGTGGGCGGTGATTTTTCTCAAAACATGTTGAATTTATATAATTATATGATTGACAAGTTAACTGAGATTAATACGGAAAATGGTATCGCGATTATTGATGAAGTGATATCACTATTCGGCCCTATTAAAGAAGCATGGGCTGCAATTCCCGAGCAAGCAAAGCAAGAAGCTTATGCTCAGTCTCAACAAATGTCGCAAGTGCAAACACAAACTTCGCCTTAGGTTCGCTATAAATTAGAAGTAGTAAAAACTTCACGTTAATCCACCAAAAAAGGTATGCAAATTCGCATATCTTTTTTAGTTTGATATAGCTTGTTTGTATGGCTATGAGCAAATACAGCATGTTGCTACATAAGATGCTCACGCAAGCGTAATGCTGTTCTCTTCTTCGTCATGCTCACGCAAGCGTAATACTGTTCGCTTCTTCGTCATGCTCACGCAAGCGTAATACTGTTCGCTTCTTCGTCATGCTCGCGCAAGCGAGTATCCCCCAAAAAGCGTAGTGAAGTTGATTAACACCCTGGCTTTCCCTGTGGATTTGGGAGATTACCGCGTTCGCGATAATGACTGCATTGGGTTTGGTGCTTAAC
>DDIL01000013.1:6085-7049 GCA_002338515.1 Glaciecola sp. UBA1851
ATTGGGTTTGGTGCTTAACTAAATGTCCAAGGTATTTAAACCATTACAATGACTTTCAAATATAGTCATAATAAAAATGAGTATGTAGAAAAGACGGTTTGGTATACAATTATATGCTATCAACTTTACTTTATTTTATATGATTTGATGCACATGTCGCATCATTTGTAATCTCTTAACTGTTATTTAAATTCTTAAAAAGCCGGCTAAATACCTTGAGACTTATTTTTTGTACCTTTTGTTTTATTTTCTCTCTTTCGCTTGCCGGCGAACCGCTCTTACCATCGCCATCTTTTAAAATTTTATCTACTGAAGACGGCCTTCCACAAAATACTGTCATGAGCATGTTAATAGATAAGAAAGGATATCTTTTAATTGGAACCGAAAATGGATTGAGTAGGTTTGACGGTTATCGAGTCCAGAATATTAACGGTACGAATGATGAATTAAGGGATGTAACGGTTAATTATATATTTGAAGATTCAAATGGAAATATCTGGTTTAGTGTCGAAAATTTTGGCTTGTATTTATTGAATACACAAAATGGTAAAACAGAGCTAATACTTCAGAAAGAATATAAACATTATCCAGGTGAGTTTCAAGTAGTCGAAAAAATTATTCAAAATCAAGCTAATCAATTAATTATTGCTTTTGATGAAGAAATTATTTCGCTAAACATACACACCAAAGAACATGAGCGTCTTTTCAAACTGCCAAACAATTTATTAGATGAAGACCATATAATTAGAGATGTTGGTTTATTTGATAATAGCTTAATTATTGCAACAAGCGCTAAATTGCTAGGTTTTGATTTACGGAATAATCGGTTAGTTGAAATTGATTACTTAGGCTCTAAAAGCAGAAATGAAAATAACTTAAATAGTAAACTTATTTTTAGCCCAAACAATTCTAAAATATGGATTGGAACGGTAGAGGGCTTATATGAGTTGGATCGTCAACAAAC
>DDIL01000013.1:7330-8363 GCA_002338515.1 Glaciecola sp. UBA1851
AGTTTAAATATTTGGGATATCAAACCTAATATTGAAGAAAGCTTTTATATTGGCACTAACCAAGGCTTATATTTAATTGATAAAAATACGGGTGATGTTGAATACCTATTTAAGCCATCAGACAGTCGATATTACATTAGCGATGATGACATAACCAATATACAGATAGATGAAAAACATAATTTATGGTTAGGCACAAATATTGACGGTGCCTTGTACTGGTCACCCAAAAGCACCGCATTCTATAATATCAACACACAAGGGAAAAAGGATAAAAAGTTAAGCCATGATAATGTGTGGAGCTTTTTTCAGAAAAATAATAATGAGCTCTGGATAGGCACAACAAATGGATTAAATAAGCTTGATTTATCGACCGGATCAGTTGATCAATTTTTAAAAAGTGATGATGATAAAAGTATCTTTACAAGTTCCACAATTGATCAAATATTGCCTTTTGGAGAGCAACACCTTCTTCTTAATACTGCAGATGGCTTGTCGTTGTTTAACATAGAAACGAGTTCACTTGACAATCAACTGAATAATGGAAGTCTATCTGACGTTATTACATGGGGGGCAACAGTTGATAGTGACGGTGACATCTATTTCCCAACTCAAAGCGGTTGGTTCAAGTACGAACTTGCTAATGGCAAAATTGAAACTATTGAGGCATTAAACACTCAACTAGATTCAGCAATGTCATACGGATTTTTAAAGCATTCAACCCCATCATCTAATACAATTTTGGTTTCTATGCCAAATTCAGTTTATCAATACGATATAAAAACGGCACAGGTTAGTCTTGTTCACAAGTTAACTGATACCAAATCTAAATCAGACATTTACCCAGATAGTTATGTGACATCAAATGGTATTATTTGGATAAATTATACTGGTTTCGGTTTAGTTGGTTTAGATAGCACAACCCACAATGAAAAATATGTATTTAATAAATCTAATGGGCTAAAAACAACAGCAAATTACAATTTAGAGGAATCTGATACTGGTGATCTATGGTTAAGCTCGCATTCGGGAT
>DDIL01000101.1 GCA_002338515.1 Glaciecola sp. UBA1851
CTGCTAGCTATGCCATGCGCGACGATACACCCCAAGGACAAAGCCGAGCTGATTTCTTTTCCGTTGGCGTCAGTGTGAGCTTGCCTTTGTTTTCTTCATCAGCTCAAGATGCACAAGTGAGTGCAGCCAAATTGCACACCGAGGCCATTCGGACTGAAAAGTTGCTGCTCATAAAAGAGCTAATGGCGAACCTGCAAAGTGCCTATGCTGAATATTATGGGTTACGTGAGCGTGCCCAAGTATATCAACAGCAAATACTGCCAAAAGTACAGCAACAAGCCCAAGCTACGCTTAATGCCTATACCAATGACACGGGTGATTTTGCAGAAGTTGTCAGAGCCAAAATTGATGAACTAGATACTCAAATTACCCTGCTAAATATTAATGTTAAACAGCGAGTGGCGCTATACAAAATGGATTATTACATAGCGAGTACAGCACAAACAGAGGATGCAGAACATGAATAAGTCGAACATGGGTACACTCGCTATAGCCATTGGTGTAGGCATTATTTTAGGTAGTGTTGGCTTTTATTTGTTTACGCAATTAGCTAGTAATACTGAAGTGCATGGCCATCAACAAAATACAAATAGCCACTTAGAAGATAACGAACCTTTGTACTGGGTGGCGCCTATGGATCCTAACTTTAAGCGCGATAAACCTGGTAAGTCTCCTATGGGTATGGATTTAGTGCCTGTCTATGAAAATGAGAGTGTTAACGACTCGCCTGGTACAGTAAAGATAGACCCTATTACCATTAATAACTTAGGTGTTAAAACGACAACAGTGAAAATGATGACGCCTGAATTTAGCATTCAAACAATGGGGACAGTGTCGTTTGCAGAAGACGCCATTGTGCATATTCATCCTAGAGTAGAGGGCTGGGTTGAGTCGTTAAAGGTGCGCGCTAAGGGTGATTATATAGAGCAAGGAGAAGCTTTATATTCACTATATTCACCAGATTTGGTTAACGCACAAGAAGAGTTATTGATTGCCATAGAGCAGGGTGATTTACAGAGTGATAGAAATAGTACAAGGGCGCTAATTAACGCGGCTAAATCAAGACTACAAGCACTAAATGCACCTGCAAATTTGATTAAAAGGATTGAGGAAACACGCAAAATAGAGCGAACCATTACGTTCAACGCGCCGCAAAGTGGCTATGTAAACGAGCTCAATATTCAAAGTGGATTCTATGTCACCCCTAGCACAACCATGTTATCTATCGCGAATATGGATAAGGTGTGGGTGTTAGCCGATATATTTGCAAGCGACTTATCTAAAGTCGCTATTGGCCAAAGCGCAGTTGTTAAAAGTGACTATTTTCCATTGAAGGAAGTAACCACAGATGTAGCCTATATTTATCCTACCTTAGACAGCAAAACACGCACAGCCAAAGCGCGTTTAGTTATTGATAACAAAGACTTAACACTCAAGCCAGATATGTATACATCGGTGCTCATTAATGCTTATCCAGCAAGCTCAAATAGCAGCACACAAATACTAGCAGTACCTGAGCAAGCCATTATTCGAACAGGCGAAACCAACCGTGTTGTATTGGCGTTAGGTGAAGGTAAATTTAAATCAATTAATATTACACTAGGGCACGTTTTTGATGAGGTAATTGAAGTTACCAGTGGAGTACAAGAAGGTGATGTCATAGTCAGCTCAGCCCAATTCTTAATTGATTCTGAAAGCAGTATTACGTCAGATTTTATGCGCATGCAGCCTTTACAAGCTGGCAATAAAGACGGCGATAACGACCACATGGCAGACGATTCAAGTATTAGTGCTTGGACAACTGCTACGGTAAACGATGTGATGGTTGATGAGCGTATGGTCAACATTACTCATGGTCCATTAGATGCCTTTAATATGATGGGAATGACCATGAACTTTATGGTAGCTAACCATATTGATATGACTGAGTTTAAACAAGGCATAGAAATACATACCGAAGTCGTAAAGACCCAAACTGGAATGTATATGCTCAAAACTGTGCACTTTATGGACGTGCACTTTATGGATAAACACTCTGGCATGGATATGACAAATGAATCAGATAGTCACATGCAGCATGAAACGAAAAGTGAACCTCAAGACCATAATAATCAAGGAGGGCAGGGATAATGATAGCTGCAATGATTCATTGGTCTATTCATAATCGGTTTTTTGTATTACTGGCAACATTGCTGATAATAGGTGGCGGTATTTATGCAGTTAAAAACACATCTGTTGATGCCATTCCTGATTTATCTGACGTACAGGTCATTATTAAAACGTCTTATCCTGGGCAAGCGCCACAAGTAGTTGAAGATCAAGTCACTTATCCGTTAACTACTGCCATGTTGTCGGTGCCAGGAGCGAAAACAGTAAGAGGTTTTTCGTTTTTTGGCGATTCTTATGTGTACATCATTTTTGATGATGGTACCGACTTATATTGGGCACGAAGTCGCGTGTTGGAATATTTATCTCAGGTATCTTCGCGTTTACCAGCGTCAGCAAAACCCCAGCTAGGACCTGATGCAACTGGTGTAGGCTGGATTTATCAGTATGCCTTGACAGACCGAACAGGCCAGCACGACTTAAGCGAACTAACCAGCTTACAAAATTGGTTTTTAAAGTATGAGCTACAAACTGTGCCCGGCGTTTCAGAAGTAGCCACCGTTGGCGGAATGGTAAAGCAATACCAAGTTATTGTAGATCCTATCAAGTTGCAGGCGTTTGATATTCCATTAACACATGTAAAAATGGCAATACAACAAGGCAATCAAGAAGCGGGTGCATCGGTAATTGAGCTAGCCGAAGCAGAATTTATGGTGCGCACTACGGGCTACATTTCTAATAAACAAGATATTGAACACATTCCCATAGGGCTAGCCAGTAAACGTAATGGAAGTCTAAATAGCAATGGTACACCAATACTGATCAAAGATATTGCACGTGTGCAACTTGGCCCTCAAATGCGCCGAGGTGTAGCAGAACTGAATGGTGAAGGCGAGGTGGTTGGCGGTATTGTTGTAATGCGATTTGGTGAAAATGCACAAGCCACCATTGATGGTGTAAAAGCTAAATTAGAGGCGCTTAAAAATAGCTTACCTGATGGCGTTGAATTAATACCGGTTTACGACCGTTCAGACTTAATTGAGCGTTCTATTGATAATTTGAGCAAAAAACTGATAGCTGAATTTGCTGTAGTCGTGCTTATATGTATTGTGTTTCTATTTCATTTAGGCTCGTCACTGGTTGTGATCATAAGTCTGCCTGTTGGCATACTGGTAGCCTTTATTATCATGTATATGCAAGGTATCAACGCTAATATTATGTCTTTAGGCGGCATTGCAATAGCGATTGGCGCGATGATAGATGGCGCGATAGTGCTGGTTGAAAATATGCATAAACACATGGAGCGCACGCCACTAACAAAACAGAACAGGTGGCAAGTAGTATCAAAATCAGCCGCTGAAGTTGGGCCTGCCTTATTTTTCTCGCTACTGATCATTACAGTTAGTTTTGTGCCAGTTTTTACTTTAGAAGCGCAAGAAGGCCGAATGTTTTCGCCTCTGGCCTACACCAAAACTTATGCTATGGCGGCGGCAGCAATACTTGCTATTACGCTTGTACCCGTGCTGATAGGTTATTTTGTACGTGGCAATATTATGCCCGAGCGCAAAAACCCAATAAATAGTGCATTAATTAGCATATACGAGCCTATATTAAGGAAAGTACTTCGCTTTCCTAGAGTCACTGTTTTTCTTTCAATCGTTTTTCTATGCATTGGTTTTTGGCCGGCCTCAAAAATAGGCAGTGAGTTTATTCCGCCATTAGATGAAGGTGATTTGATGTATATGCCTACTACTTATGCGGGTGTGTCTATTGGTGAAACGCGAGATATTTTGCAGCAAACCAACAAGCTGATTAAAACCATTCCAGAAGTAGAAAACGTATTTGGAAAGGTGGGAAGAGCTGAAACTGCAACTGATCCCGCTCCTTTAACGATGATAGAAACCACCATACAACTTAAACCAAAATCACAATGGCGAGAGGGTGTAGATACGGCTGAACTTATCAATGAATTAGATAAGTTAGTTAATTTTCCGGGCTTAACTAATGCTTGGGTCATGCCAATTAAAACACGTATTGATATGTTGGCCACCGGTATTAAAACTCCAGTGGGGATAAAAGTTGGCGGGCCTGATCTGGCAATAATACAGCAAATAGGACAGCGCTTGGAAACGGTTCTATCAAGCCTAGAGGGCACGGCTTCGGTATACGCAGAGCGTGTTGCTGGCGGCAAGTACATAACCATTGATATTGACCGCATTCAGGCTGCTCGATATGGCCTTAACATTGCAGATATTCAGTCTTTTATTGGAAGTGCTGTAGGTGGAATGAACATTACTGATAGTGTGGAAGGCTTAGAGAGATACCCTGTGCAAGTTCGCTTTCCTCAATCGTATCGAGACTCACCCGCACAGCTTGCTGCCTTGCCTTTCGTTACGCCTAGTGGTGCACAGATTCAATTAGGTGATGTGGCCAATATAGTCATAGAAGAGGGACCGGCTGGAATCAAAAGTGAAAATGCTAGGCCGAACGGCTGGGTGTATGTTGATATTGAAAATATAGATGTTGGCCAGTATGTTAATAGTGCAAGAACGCTGATTTACCAGCAGATAGACTTGCCTGTAGGGTATTCACTTACATTTAGTGGCCAGTATGAGTATATGGAGCGCGCAAAGGCAAAGCTAACCTATGTGGTGCCGCTAACACTCGCTATTATCGTTATTCTTTTATATGCAAGCTTTAGAAGTTTGCCTCAAGTTGTCATGATAATGGGTACACTTCCTTTTGCTTTAATAGGCGGCATTTGGTTGTTGTATTTAGCCGGATTTAACTATTCAGTGGCAGTGGGTGTGGGTTTTATTGCCCTAGCTGGCGTAGCGGTAGAAATAGGAATTATCATGCTATCTTACTTAGATAATAAGTGTGCTGCGCTCAATAAAAGTCATACTCAAAGTGACTTAAAACAAGCGATTATTGAAGGCTCAACCATGCGTATTAGACCTGTGATGATGACATCTACATCTATTATATTTGGTCTATTGCCAGTCATGTATGGTAAGGGAACTGGATCTGAAATAATGAGTAGAATAGCCGCCCCTATGGTAGGTGGTATGGTAAGCGCATTGATACTAACGCTTATTGTATTGCCTGCTATATATTACTTGTGGCGGTCAAACTAACGACCTCGTGGTATTTATGAACTATATTAACTCGTGTATTAAAAATACGAAAAAATGTACATAACTACTCTAACATGTATACAAAAATAGCTTTTATATACATGTTCAGTGAAAATGACGTCACTATCGACATGGTAAACCGTGTGTACTCTATTATCAAAAACCAAAAAAAAGGGTCCACAACTTTTATTGTGAACCCTTATTACGAGCATATTTATTTAATTAAACTATAAATACAACCTAACTAATTATTGAGCGGTAATCACCACATTATCAAAATAAGCAGTGACTTCACAACCCGGTACCGCCCCACAAGCAGGTTGCAGTAATATTGCTAATCCCCATTCAGTGTCATCACCAGCCGTTACATTATATGAGTAATTCGTCCAATCTTCAGTGGGAACGGTTGAAAGCAGATTATCCGTTTTACTCACACCAGACGATGCTTCAGTAAATAGTAATGCATTAACTACACCTCCATCTGAAGCTGTTCCTTTCATATCAAACGAAACAGTTAACGCTTGACCTGGAGTGATAACACCTTCACCTATTCTTTGCTGTCTAATGAACGGACTTTGCGCTTCAGGAGCCACTATTTTCACTAAATATGTACCCATATCATCTAGTTCAACAGCAATACCTGCGCCTTCACCAACCCAACCGTCAAGATTACCAAGCTCAAAACCACCATTAGTCACTAAACCAGTATCGCCAACATCAGCTATGCCACCTGTTGGTCCTGGTGGTTCATTACTTTCACCAAATCCAGCGCCATCTTCGAATATTTTCACATTGTCCATTCTAAAAATAATACCATTTGCATTAGGCGTGAATTCAGGAAATACCATCACTAAATCAATGGCTGACTGCTGTAACGAGCCACCTAAATCAGATAAGTTGAAAGTATAGGTTTGCCATACGCCTACTTCTGGCGCTGTGTGGGCTTCATTTGCATCGCTCAAAGGTAGCTGTATAAATTGACCGCCATCGGCATTACTTTCAATTTTTATTAACCAAGGTTGAGCACCAGCAGGTCCATTTTGAATAAGTTTAAGGTCAAACTGTAAAACACCAGTTGATGTGAACGCAGAGGCATCGAATGGCATACCACCAACCGCACCATCTACTTCACGCGCGGTAAATCCAGCAACTGTTCCACCTGCGGTATCAATTGTAAACTCCATTACCTCGGCTTTAGTTGCATCATTATCTATGACTACTTGGCCTTTGCTGGTTGCATTACAACATAACCATGACGCCCAGTTAGCAAGTTCAGCTGTGTCAAAAAAGTTTAAAGCAACTGTGGTTGGAGCCGCCGTTTCTTCAGGTGGAGCAGGCTCTGAAGCACCTTCTTCAAGAATTCTAACATTATCCAACTTAAATTCAATTCCAGTAGCGGCGGCAGTGAATGCTGGAAATACCATTACCAAATCAATACCTGATTGGTCAAGCGAACCACCTAAATCAGATAAGTTAAAGGTATAGGTTTGCCATACGCCAATTTCAGGTGCTGTATGGCCTTCGTTAGCTGCAGTTAAAGGTAGCTCTATAAATTCACCCCCACTAGCATTACTTTCAACTTTCAGAAGCCAAGGTTGCGCACCAGCAGGTCCATTTTGAACAAGTTTCAGATCAAACTGTAATACACCTGTTGCGGTAAACGCAGAAGCGTCAAAAGGCATACCGCCAACCGCACCATCTACTTCACGTGTAGTAAAGCCAGCAACCGTGCCACCACCCGTATCTATATTAAACAACATAACTTGGTCTTTTGTCATATCTTCGTCAGTTACAACTGTACCAGTAGAAGTTGCATTACAACATAACCATGATGCCCAATCAGCGCGTTCTGTGGTTTCAAAAATACTTAAGGCTACTGCGTCAGAAGCTTCTGCAACAGTAATAGTAAAGTTTTGTGAAGTTGAGTCTGTACCATCTGTGACAGATAATTCAACCGGATAATCACCCGCCATATCAGGCGTACCTGATAATACCGCTGTCGAGGTATCAAACATTGCCCACGCTGGCACTGTTACGGAAGAAAACGTTAATATATCCCCTGTGTCTACGTCACTAGCGGTGGCGGTATAAGAATAGCTACTACCTACGGTACCCATTGTTAACTCGGTACTGGTAAAGGTTGGCGCTGTATTGACAACTGGCGCGGCCGTTATGGTAATAGTGAAGTCTTGTGTAACTGTTTCTGTGCCGTCAGTAACTGTTAAAGAGACCGCGTTTGCACCTATGTCATTAGCACTAGGCGTACCAGTAAGCACACCACTTGTAGCGTCAAATGTTAACCAACTTGGCAGTGTGACCGAAGCTAACACCAACGTGTCATCTGTGTCTGCGTCTGTCGCAGTAGCAGTATAAGAATAAACAGCACCTTCTTCACCTGCGATAACGGCAGTACTAGTAAAGGTAGGGGCCGAATTCACAACAGGTGCTGCTGTTACAGCTATCGTAAAATCTTGCGATACAGTATCAGTGCCATCAGAAACGGTTAATGAAACAGCGCTATCTCCTACGTCTGTTGAGGCTGGTGTACCGCTTAGAATACCGGTTGCTACGTCAAAGGTTAACCAGCCCGGTATGGTTGTAGACGCTAATACTAATGTGTCGCCTGCGTCTGCGTCTGTTGCTGTAAATGTATAAGAATATGCCGTACCTTCTTCTGCGCTTGTAACAGCCGTACTTGATACTACGGGTGCAACATTGGCTGGGGGAGGAGTCGGCGTATTATCTACCGGTTCGTCATCGCTATCACTATCTAAACAAGCCGTAAGACCAAACACTACGCTTACAGCAATAGCTAAGTGTTTAATTTTACTATGGGGTCTATTGATTTTCATGTTTTAGTTATATCCTGATCAAAGAAAAATGGTCTGAGCCAACAAAAATGACAGTACATGTCGGTACTAATTTTTGACGCAGAGTTACGCTTAAAGACACTATAGATAATGTAATTTCTGCAGCCAGTAAAAAACTCGCCGCCATTGCTAATTACATTAATTTTACACAGTGTTAACTCGAGGGTGGTTTTTAACAAGCTAAATATGGTGAACGGTAGTTTTTAAGAGGCAAAGCGGATTAACCTAATTTATTTAATAGCATATTGAGCTAAATCAGTAAGACTTGTTTTGTATTTATAAAATTTCAATAAGTCAGAATATTCAATATTAATAATATATCTATATGGATATTAAATGTACCTAGTTGATTTACCAAAAAATTCAAATGTATTTACCATATAAGTATATAATATTAAACAATAAATTTTGTTTATCAACTGCGGTACAGTTATTTTTAACGCTTCGCATTTTTCAATAATAATTATTTGTATTAGTGAAATTTTATACCCATTCAATAACGTTAACTTCTAAAAGTTGTTTCAAAAAATATTTACCGCTCTGCCGCATGAAACGCTCCATTCAACTTTTATCATTTGTATAAGTATCAACCTTCTGTACTTTGTAAAAAAAGTGAAAATAAATTGTAATGTTGAAAGGGAAAGTATATGAAAACTAACACTAGATATATCCTAGTATTATTACTGGGCGTTTTGCTGGTCGGTTGCGGCGGCAGTAGCAACAGTAATAGCGATGATGTTGATGATGCACCTGCTGATACATCGGCCCCGATTATTACTTTAGTTGGCGACAGTACAGTTACATTAACGGTGGGAGACACTTATCAAGAGGCAGGCTCAACTGTGGTTGATAATGTGGATACTGGTTTATCTGCGGCTATTTCTGGTAGTGTCGATACAACTACCGCAGGTACTTATGTATTAACTTATTCAGCAAGCGACGCGGCAGGCAATAGTGCCAGCGTAACAAGGACAGTTATTGTTGAAGCTGCTGTAGATACCGAAGCACCAGTTATCACATTGGTTGGCCCTGAAACTATCACCTTAACAGTGGGGGATTCCTACAATGAACAAGGTTCTACGGTTACCGACAATGTTGATAGTGGCTTAACTGCAACAATAACCGGTAGTGTTGATACTAGCGCTGCAGGAACCTATACGCTTACATACACAGTAACAGATGCAGCCAATAATCAGTCATCTATTACCAGAACGGTTATTGTTCAAGAGCCCGTTGTTGTTGGCACAAACGCATTCATATTTGATTCTCAAAATGACGATTCTTTTTTCATGGAGTTTTGGGGAGATACTTGGTCTACGGGCACGCAGTATACTGACCAACCATCCGATACTACTTACGCTAAAGCATTAGAAATCACAAAAAGCACAGGCTGGGGCACGGTCATTGCTTGGGGTAATCAGCCTGCAAATGCAATTGACGTTTCTACCTACACCCATGCTAGGTTTAAAGTTAGAACTAGCACTTTCACCGGTGTTGATGTAGTAGTGCAAAGTGCAACACAGCAGCAATCTCAAGTTGTTTATAATTTCTCGTCTGGCACTGATTTGGGCAATGGTTGGACAGAAATGCAGGTAGTGTTGCCAGGGTTCAGCGATATGACATGGTTCTCTTTAAACTTTTTAGGTGACGCGGGAACAACGGTTTTATTAGCGGATGTTTATTTTACTACATTGGCGCCAGAAACAGTTACAGGTCCACCAGAAGGTGCACCTGCACCACCAAACTTTGCAAATGATGAAGTGGTTGTGCTTTATAGCGACTCTTTGACTGAGGACAGCTTTATTGGTGTTTGGAATGCTAATTATTTTAACGCACCTGTTTATTCTACAGGTGATGTGTCGGGGAATAATTTTGCTAAGTACACTATCACAGCAGGTGGCACAACAGGTGGTGTGACAGGTCTTGAGTTTGGATTTGAGAATGGTGAACTGGATGCGTCAGCGCATACTACTTGGAATATGGATATGTACATAGAGCCAGGCATCACACAAGTAGAGGTGCAGCTTGTTTCAAGAGATGGTGGCGCAAAACGCACATTTATTAGCCCAACTACTGGTACTTGGTTAAATTTAGAGATGCCATATAGTGATTTGATTGACAATGACGGTGAGGGATTTGATACGCTTAATAGCAGTATATTGCAGCTTATTGTTATTCAATTATGGGGGCCAGAAGGCACGTCTGTTTACGTTGATAACATCTATTTCTCAGGCGTATCTGTTTCTCATGATATGACGGTAAACGTGGTCGACAATAATAATACCCCACTACAAAATGCTAGTGTGAATATAGGCAATGAAACCGCGAATACCGATGTGAATGGTGATGCTGTTTTAACCTTGCCTGAAGCGAATTATAAAGTGCTGGTTGAGGCAGATGGTTTTGGCGCAGCGCAAGATAATCAGGTTGTTGCGGGTGGTGATGCGAGTTTATCAATGAGTCTTTTGCCTGTGAATACAGGCCCTACAATAGCCGCACCTATTCCAACAGCAACAAATGATGAAGCCTTTGTGCTTTATAGCGATACTCTTAATGTTGATAAACCAATATCATTTTGGAATGACAATTTCTTTAGGGCACCCACGTTCTCGCAAGTGAATATTGCTGGTAATAATACAGGTAAATTCCAAATTATTCCTGGGGGTGAAAATGGCGGTATATCAGGTATTCAATTTGGAATAGAGGGTGGTCCTGTAGATTTGTCGAGTGCGACGGGATTACGTTTTGACTTTTATGTTACTTCTGGCATTACACAAACACAGTTCCAAGTTATTCCTTCATACGGTAATTCGGGTGTGTCAAATAATTTTACGTTACCAACAGGGCAGTGGGTAGAGGTAGTATTACCATTTGATGAGCTAAATGGAGAGTTTGATACATCAAGCTTAATTATGTTTAGTGTTCAATTATGGGGCACCACTAGCGATGCTGTGTTTATTGATAATGTGTACTTTTATTAATTTATGTAAAAAGTAAATAGGGTTAAAATCACATCGCGTTCTGTTGGCAGAGCGCGATGTATATTTCTGCAAATATAGGCACTTTGGTAGCATCGTTCAAATCAAATGAACGTTAAACCGTTTCATCAGCGCTAGTCTTTCTTGTGATCTCATTCTTGCTTATTTGCTTAACCAGTTTACTCGTAAACGCTTCGGTTTTATATCCTAGTGCTATCCCTTCCCCCAATCCCATTCAACTTTTGTATTTGTAGTAACGTTTTTCCTTTTTGCTTCATAAAGTGTAATGCATGAGTAAGCATGCATTACAAACAAGATACAACCATAAAAAGTTGCAAAAGTATTTAGTGTTTTTCTAACGCTTGTTTAACTTTGCTAATTTTATTGGATATTGTTACAGCCATAAAAAAAGCCGCTTTAAGAAGCGGCTTCAAACCTATTTGCAAAAAGCTCAATTTAGCTTAGTTTTCTGCGAGTCATCATGCCAAGCGCAAATAAAGAAACTAAGATTGCAGTGGCAGGCGCACTAACTTGTTCAACTATAGTTATCTGATAATCTTCTGTTTCACCTTGGTGATAATAACCAGTAGACGATAACATGTTGCCATTACCTGGGTTCAACGAGAAGTCACAGATAATTCTAGCTCTCATCCAAACTTGACCTAAAATAGAGTCTAAAGGAACGGTTAATATCTCAGAAAAGAAACTTGCAAAAGTTTGATCGCTATTTGAACCATCGGAAGTAGCAACACCATCGGAAGTTTTATCTTTATCCCATTCGTTATGAAACACTACATCAGTTTCGTTAAAAGATCCTGTACCAAACCAGTCTAACCATAATTTGGTTTCATCATTATTATGAGTGCCATAAGCTGAACGGCTAACATCTACTTGGAACTGAACTAACTGACCTTGCACGAGTTCGTTTGACTGGCTGTAATCAGTCCAAGTGTTGCCGCCGTCAGAAGATGTTCTCCAACTAATACCATTATCACCCTCATCGTTCGTTTGAGTCGAACCTTCAGATGACCAACCGACATTATTGAAATCATTTCTATAACTTCTAGCTCCGCCAATATCGCCCAACTGTTGCCAATTGTTTGTATCGTGACAAGCAACACCATAACTTTCTGGTGCGTCGCCGTAATCGCCCGACCCACCAGTACAGCTTCTAATATTACCTGCGTGCGCATTTAATGCGAAAAATGCTGAGGATAAAGCTATCCCTGCATATATTGCTAATTTTTTCATGCTCATACCACCTAATACCCTGAACTATTTTATTAAAATTATTTGAAAGCAATGTTTCATCCCTTCCATATGCTCCTTTGCAAATTTTATACCTACTTTTGTAAGTGTTTGTGTTTCATATATATAACTTTAAAAACCTGAGCGCGTTAATAATATTTGTAAAAGAATTCGACATGCATTTGATTGATGCGAGAGTAAGCCTAATACGATGCGAGTTAAAATTGATTAAAGAATTAATTTGAAAATATAAAACCCGTTTTCAAACCTCGTCCGTCAATAGGTAATAAGCAAACAAAAAACAAAGGAATTGCTATGTATTACCTATCAAAATTATCTAAAGCTACATTTAAAAAAAGCATTGTCACAATAAGCATACTTACCACTTTCGCATGCGTAGGCCCAGCGAATCAAGAGGAAATCGCTTCCAAAGAAGCACAAAAAATTGAAGAGCGTAATCGCCTAGAAACCGACAATAAATCAGAGAAAACACTAATATTACAGCAAGCTCAAAAAGCATATACGCAGGCAGAATACTTTGAAGCAGAAACAGCTCAGGTTGCAGAAGCACGTCAAACAAGTGCGCTAGAAGCAAGAAGAGCAAAGCTCAAAAACTACATTGCGGCTCACCCAATTCATCCAATACAGTTAGACTCTTTAGGCCCATCTATAAACAATGAGAATTACCAATCTATAGATGAAAATAAAGTAAAGCTAGTTTCAAAAGAGCCTGTGTCTACTTTTTCAATTGATGTGGATACTGGCAGTTATTCAAATGCTAGGCGAATGTTAATGCAGGGTAATATACCACCATCAAATGCGGTGCGAGTAGAAGAGTTTATTAATTATTTTGATTACCAATATCCGCTTCCACAAAACACACAGCAACCTTTTAGTGTAAATAGTGCTGTGTCTATTTCTCCTTGGGACGAACATCGTCATGTTCTGCGTATTGGATTAAAAGGCTATGAGCCCAAAATAAATACTGAACTTGGTCGAAATCTAGTATTTTTGCTAGACGTGTCAGGCTCAATGAATCAAGCAAATAAGCTGCCATTACTTAAACGTTCGCTTACCATGCTTACCAATCAATTAAACGAAAACGACAGTGTAGCGATTGTTGTTTATGCAGGTGCATCTGGCGTGGTGCTTAAACCAACTTCTGGCAATGAGAAATCACAGATTATAAATGCGCTAGAAAAGCTTCAAGCTGGCGGTTCAACAAATGGTTCAGCGGGTATACAGCTAGCATATCAACTAGCCCAAGATGCCTTTATTGAAAATGGCGTTAACCGAGTCATATTAGCAACCGATGGTGATTTTAATGTAGGCATGGTTAATCAAAGTGCGCTGATTGATTTAATTGAAAAAAAGCGAGAAAAAGGTATTGCACTAACCACTTTAGGATTTGGTCAAGGTAATTATAATGACTACCTAATGGAGCAACTTGCCGATACAGGAAACGGCAATTATGCATATATAGATACTATAAACGAAGCACGTAAAGTACTGGTAGATGAACTAACTTCTAATATGCAGATAATTGCCAAAGATGTGAAAATTCAAGTGGAGTTCAATCCTAACTTGGTTGCCGAATATCGTTTGATTGGATATGAAAACAGAAAATTAGCAAATGAAGACTTCAATAATGATAAGGTGGATGCCGGTGATATTGGCGCAGGGCATTCAGTTACTGCGCTTTATGAATTAACCTTAGTTGATAGTGCCAGTAAATTTAACGATACCTTGCGTTACCAGAATAAAGAACGAGCCACCCATGAACTAAGTGATGAGCTAGCTCTGATAAAACTGCGTTATAAATTGCCTAGTTCAGATACAAGTAGTTTAATAGAACAAGTCATTAGCAAGTCGCAAATAAGTCCGTTTGATTCTCAAGCTGATGACTTTAAATTTGCTACTGCAGTTGCAAGTTTTGCACAACTTATAAAAGATAGTAAATATATCCAAAGCACTAATTATAAGTGGATAGCAGAAACAGCATTTGAAGCAAAAGGAATTGATAGATTTGGCTATAGAGGTGAATTTATTCAGTTAGTGAAAAATGCAGATGCATTATCTAACCAGCTTTCATCGAATTAAAGGAAGGACGTTGAAACAAACATCTGACGAGTCGTTATTAGCTCAATATATTGAAGGTGATTTCACGGCTTTTGAGTCGCTTTATAAGCGGCACAAAGGCGGTGTTTTTCGCTACTTGTCTCGTCAACTTCATAATAACAATGTGATTGAAGACCTGTTTCAAGAAGTGTGGAGTAAAGTGATTACTCAAGCTGATAGTTTTAACGCGAATGCCAAGTTTTCTACTTGGCTTTATACCATTGCTAGACATAAATTAATTGATCATGTTAGACACATGAAAGTTATAAGCAATGTAATGGAAGAAACACAAAGCGATGATTTAAACGCGGTAGATAACGCGGTTGATGATGCTACGCCTGAATCTGTTCACCAACAATTTGCGCAAGCAAAGGCAATTGAAAATTGTATGCAGAAACTCCCAGTACATCAGCTTGATTGTTTTTTATTACGTGAAGAAACGGGGTTACCAGTTAAAGATATTGCGAATATTGTAAATGCAGGGTTAGAAGCAACTAAAAGTCGGTTGCGTAACGCTTATCACTCTTTAAAAATTTGTATTGATATGAAATTAAGCGAAAACCGCGCTCAAAGTTCAGTGGTGATAGAATCTGGCGTCAATGGAGCGGAAACTAAATGATTGATAACGATAAAAATCAGGAAAACAATGCTGATGCAGCCGCGAATAATGAAGAAACATTTGTTAGCAAAATATATACACAGTCAAAAAACATACATATTCATGAACGCATTGATGCTGCTGTTTTATCTCATGCTAAAACTCATTTAGCTACCAAAACAGTCATTAATAAAAAGACCGCACCTTTATGGCGGAAATGGCAGTTTAGCAGTTCTATTGCCGCATCTGTTCTAGTTGTGTCGGTGATTTATATGTTGAACCTTACACCAATCAACACCGAAGAATATGCGAGTATGCCGAATGCAATTCCTCTTCAAGAAACTAGTTTAATTTCTGGTGAGAGTGAAACTATCCCTCAAGCCAATACGTTAAAAAGTGCACCTGAAAAACGCATGGCACAAGAGCAAGCGTTAGCTAGGGTGTCTGATTTGAATGCATCGAAAAGACGCGAAATAATACAAACCGAAAACGAAAGGCGACGAGTACTAACCGAGGTTAGCAACGCTAATGTCAATAGTGACGAAGCTATTTATGCGGGGGCGCGCGATATTGAACAGCTCGATGCAATTATAGAAGAATTAGATATTATCGAAAAAGAACTCAGGCTCAATAAAGTACAGATCTTTGATCAAATAGAAAAAGGTGAAGTCAGCGCTAATTCGTTACGCAATGACAATAAGTTGTCTGAACAGCAAAGATATTTATTAGACTACAAAAACATACAAAAAAGCTTATTTGAAGGACTAAAACAGGCAAAGCAAAACAATAAAAATTGGAAGCTTGAAGAGAAATTCAAGCCGTACCTATTGTCATTCCAAATTAAACATTTAAATGAACCCAATATCGACTAAGGATTCTAATTAGTTTGCTGTAGATGGTAGCAGAGTGTAAATGCCTAGCCCGCGAGTTCATCTAATAATTCCATTACTCGCATACTAGCCTTTTCCATCTCGTGAATATGCGTCAAAACCATGGTCTCGTTACCTTCTTCATTTTGTATTAATGCTTCTAAACCGTTTTGATGAACACTTATATGGGGCTTTTCAAGTGACCTAAATGCATGATTTGAAGAAAAGTTAATTGCTCCGTCATTTTGATACCATTTCCCCAATCTACACATTGTATGATCAGCAAAATCTTGTATCGATTTTTGGCTTATGCCAAGCAATACCGAATAAATATCGGCTTTCCATACTACGTGGTCAAGCTTGACTGTTTGAATAAAAGAACGGTGGGAAGAATCTGTAATAGCAAGTTTCATTGATTTACTACAGTCTATAATAGACATGTAATTTTTATTTAATTGCGAAACACCATCTGTCAGATATAGGTTGTTGTCTCTTATATTTTCAACTGATCCCGCTGCATCTTTCGTTGAACCAATAATGGTGGATACTAGTTCGGCAACTTCGCTTGCAGACTTATTGGTTTCAGTCGCTAGCGATCTCACTTCATCTGCAACTACGCTAAACCCGCGACCCGCATCACCCGCTCTAGCAGCTTCAATTGCAGCATTGAGGGCAAGTAAGTTTGTTTGATCTGAAATGCTAGTAATGGTTGTTACAAACTTATTGATGCTGTCTGCTTTGTCAGATAAACCATTAATATTTGAGGACATGGCTTCCATTTTTGAACCCATTTGATTCATAGAGGACACGATTTCGGATATAGACTTTGATGACAAGTCAAACAGTTCATCAATTTTACTGATAGATTCAGCTTCTTCATCCACTTTTTGAAAAGAGGCTAGGACGGTTTCTCGAATACCTTCTACTTGTTTTAAACAGTCGAGTATATTGCCTGCAAGGGTTTTGTCATGAGACAGTGCAGTTTGTTGCAGCACGGTTAACTCTGCATTGACGACATCATTTTGATTTTGTAGATCTCTCTTTTGTTGCTCTAATTTTGCAATTTCTTGTTCTAGATATTCATTTTTGGATAACAGTGACTGATACGTCGAAGTCTTTACAAACATGCTAATATAGTCCTTCTAATAGCCTTAAATTTTTAATTATAGATTTATCGACCTAGCAGAAAAAACATTTAGTCATACAGAAATTATTGGTCTTATAAAATTATTTGCATATTGGGGTGGTTTCCCCCACCGAAGCGGGCGCATTTGCGGTATTATATTCATTAGGGATATCGCCCCTTCATTTCG
>DDIL01000075.1:0-11242 GCA_002338515.1 Glaciecola sp. UBA1851
TCGGCGGATATTTATTTCCCATATTCGTTTGGCTTACCGCTTGAGTACTCATATTTACCCACTTTTTAGGGATAATTTGTTTATCACGCCAGTTTCCGTTTCTTGCGTATAACAACCCCATTCTTGCCAAATCACGAGAGGACATACGAAACTGAGCGGCCGGGTGTTCTGACTCGGCTTTAACGTAATAACCATCAAAGTGGCGGAAGTCTTGCATTTGCAATGGATCAGCAATATGTCTGTCGAAAGCTTGAGTTATATCTTCATCGGTTAACTTGGTATAAATAGTGCCAGCGACATTAAAGTCCCAATTGTTGTACCACCAATAATTTCCGGGAGCGTGGCTACCTCTTTCTGGTCGGTTTCTCGTCATTTGCCCGCCTTCTGCTGCAGCCGGCAAATAAACCCCCGAACGCGAGGACAGCACATCCAACAGTGTCGCAGATTGTTCTTTAGCTGTGAGTGCACCATTGTCATTAATGTCCAAGTCAGCCAAATTAGCTTGAAAATTAATGTCAGATGAATGAACGCCATAAAGCACACTTAACATACTTTTGCGGATAGAATGCACAGGGAATCTGCGATTATTTTCACCCCAATCTACAGCTATAGCCCCATCTTTAATGATTAAAAGCGCCGCAAATGTTCTTTTTTTGTAGTACTTTTCAACTTTAGCTAATCGGCCAGAGATGAAGCCAGCATCCTCGGCAGTTTGGTATTGCGCCCAATGTTCGCTAGGGTATCTGCTTCCTTTTACTGGATTTGCGAATGAGAAAGTTGTTAACCCTCCACACCCTATGAACAGTATGAAAAAGCATGTTTTCCAGTATATTTTTAGTGTTTTCAAAATAGCCTCATTTTTCCAAATAAAAGCTTTGTCGTACCTTACTATCCTTATAAGAGCTTGTTGAAGTCTTTCATTTAACAAAACATCTTCAAAAGAATAGGTAATTAACAAGGTTGCAACGGTAGACAGAATAACAATAATAAACGCAAACAAAGAAATAATTATCACTAAACGTCGAAATAATGTGCGAGAAAATAGTCGTCAAGCTGTTGTTTAGATACTGATTAATATCATAAGCAAGCGCTTGTGTAATAGAAATGCACACTAACCCGGTTCGTCAACCTCGATTTTTGGATAAGTTGGGCTATCCCGCACTGAAATAAACAAATAAGGTAAAGTTGATAATTAATTTTTGATGTAGAAGGCAAGCCTTCCTCGACCACAAAAGGCCTGCATACTATGCCTCTAGAACCGAACGTAAATACGCATTAATGTTGCCTCTAGACCGGCGATTAAGTCCTTGCCAACAAAAACCAAGTAAGGATTTCCCATGTTTGCTTGATTGATGGTTCATTACCTTAGCTTTATCATTTTTAAATTGAATTGCCGCATTATTATTAGTACTTGTGATTAATGCATCCTTTGGAACCGCACCTATGTCTTGGTCGAATACTATGCGTATACCTCCTTCACTAACATTAAGAACACGACCTTTTTCAGTTTTATCATCAAATGTAACATCAACTTCCGTTACAAGGTCGTTAATCCGAGGGGTGGCTCGTTTATCTAAATCTAGTAGCTTCCTTTTAAACAATCCGACAAACGGATTTTTCTTATCTTGAACAACATAGTTTGCGGGAAGTAATCCATAACGCACCATAAGGTTTAAGTCATAGCCTAAAAGCAAAACAATCCAGCGAATACATGAGGCTATTTTAGCTCTTGGGGTGTTTGACGTGCTCAAATCTTCCACAAATTCGTCTTTCAAATCAGAATACTGAGGATTATCTAACTTTTCATTTACTAATTTTTCTAGCTCAACAAGGCAATCAGGGTTATTACTGAAGCAATATTGCAAACAAACATCGACAATAGGTTCTGGGTCTTGCAAATCTTGGGGTTGTGCGCCTCTTGGTACTATTCTTCGTTCCTGCAGTTTCGTCCAACTAACTTCATTGAATACTTCTTTCGCTAATACCTTGCGTGTACCTAGCATTGTTTGATATTTGTCGAGCTCAACTTGCAAATTCTCTTGAAGTATTTTGGTACGCTCTTCATCGCCCGCAAAACCGTAGCTTTCGAGTAGCGTTGACATTAGATAAGGCCGTGAATTGGCATAGGCAATATAATTGATTATCGGGCCAACTTTCTCGAATTGTTGTCTACGAATATTGTCGTAAATCCAAGTCACTAAGCTTTCATAATAACTCCTAAGTCCAATGGATTTGCCGGTTTCTGTTTCAAATATTGTAGTTTTTAATAACCCTGAATACCCAAACGCGAGCAACAATGCGCCAAAAACACTATCCAGTTCAAGGATACCCATTTCAGCTATATACACAAAAAGTAAGATAGCAATAGACACATTAAGTCCCACTAAGGAAATAAACGGTATTCGCAAAAGGTCACGATTACTTACACTATGGGATTTTTTTAAATCGAATATAGTCAGCAACACGACAATAATGGTAATAAGGCTAATATTAACAATAGGCGCAATACCATAGCGCCGCTTTTTGATTTCTAGCCAGTTATTAATCGCATTGCGCCAACCAGATTCTACAGAAGGACTTACTAACAACACCTTATTATCTTGTGTTGTCATCACTTTACTCGCCGCGATATTGTTTAAATCACTAAATTCCATTTCGGTTCGCGAACGCGCTTGTAAGTTTGATATGGAACCAGACATGGCACCAACTAGGCGTTTGCGAAATTCAATTGGCCAATCTGGCGTTCTTGGTAAATTACCTCGACTTAACATATCATCAGTTATCATTAATACTAGAGAGGTCGTGTCGTAACTCAAATCTAGTAATTCACCAGACGCTTCACCGGGTTCCAATTCACCGTGATTACCAACAGACAGAAAATACGTTTCATCTAACTGTAACCCTCGTGTATCAACCGTTGTAAAAAAATAAGGATTAAACGCGTTCCATTCGGTATGCAGTCTTGTAAATAGTCCTTTTATTTGTGCAATTTCTTGTCGGCTACCAATAATGCCGATTGCTTCAGGCCTAAGACTATTTATTTGCTTTACCCAAGGCCTCGCATTGTTAACCGAGGTAAATCTAAACGAGTTATATTTGCTATTTTGTGGCTCACTTAACTCGGCTTTAAAGGCTGTTTCAGAAATTTCACCAAAGGTACCGTCAGTGTATAGCAAAGCAATATTAACGACGCCCTTTGCAGTGAGAAACTCATGCATGGCCTGTGCTCGATCGATTGCATTGATATTCGTGCGGAAGAACCAATCGTTGGGATCATTACCTAGCTTCACAGTTACCACTGGCGAGATTATTGGAATATTGTGTTGTTCAAATTTAAGAAAATCGACTAAATCTGCATATAAGCTACTTTCAGACGGGCCTATGATGACGTCCGCGCTGCCGTCTTTAACTATTTTTGAGACTATCTCAAAGCCTTCGGTATCGTTGTCGTATGAGTAACGCTTAACGTTTATCGGCGTGCGCCATTGATCATTCTGACAACTTGCCAATACCCCTTTGAATAAACTTCGACTTTCGATAGCTTGCCCTCGTGTCACCACGGCCAATCGAATCGCATTTTCATCTTCAGACGAGCAAGGCTGTACTACATTGTCCTGAGCAAAGACCGAATAAGCCATCGACAAATATAGAATCCATGACAAGAAAACACTGACCGATATGCGACCAAAATGTTTTTTGATTAAATTAAGACGACTGGCTGCAGATACCATAAGTATGAAAACCATGTTGAGTGACTATTAATTATTCAGCATAGTGCAAACAAAATTTAAAGGCTATCGAAAAAAGTGAACAGTGTTAATTAATTGTTACCGTACGATGTAATTTAACTTGTTTTACCAGCGATAGGGGTGAGCATCACAAATTTCAGACCTACCCGTTTAACAGCGGAGGATTTTGGTAAGTTTCTGCACTATCGTTCTAAAAAATAATTAAACTCTTTGTCACGAGCCCAAAAATACAAACAAAGATGTCACATAGGCTACTAGTCAAAACCAAACAAAAAATGGCCACCCCTAGTGGACTTGAACCACTATCAAAGACTTAGGAGGTAAAGCCCTGCGAAGTGTCGGCATTTGTTATAGACTTACAATAAGCGAGTTTAATAGGTATATCAAAGGCTGTAGCCAAGTTGACATGTTTGACAATTAGAAACGTTTTATCCCTATGCTCACGGGCACGGACACGAAAAGTCCGTGACAAAAACGCTTAAAATTAAGCATTTTTGACCCCTGCGAAACCCTAAATAGCTTAAGTAAAAATATTTTTGATGTAAATGTTGGTATTTTAAAAGCATGCATCTGATACTTCATTAGCAAACGACTAAAACGTTGAATGTACTTTTTGCCTGAACATTTGCATTAAATTGGGCTAAGTTGTTTTTATGCAATCATTAGTTTACGTTGGTACATATTTTACAATTGCAACGAAATTTTATACTGTTAAACCACAACCTTATTTAGGCGTTCTTCTCTCTGAAGATTTCAAAAGCCTGTAACTAGCAGAGCACTAAAATGAGTTTTGATTACAAAACACGCATTAACACCGAAATTAAAGAGTCATCTATTGGTCGCTTATTAGATAAAATGTCACTAGAAAGCGTATTCTGTACTCATTCTCAATTTTCTATCCCTTGGGGCATTGAAATGCCACTAATGGATAACTGTATGATGTTTCATTTGGTTATCAATGGTAACGCACACCTTTGTGTAAATAATGAAAAATACGAACTCAATTCAGGTGAGTATGTTCTGCTTCCTCGAGGTGAAGGGCATATTCTGTCTTGCGGAACATCTAGTTTCCATACAAATTTAGCAGATTTACCAATTGAAATAATTAATGATAGATACGAGCGTCTTAAGTTCGGTGGAGGCGGTAATAAAACAGAAATGCTTTGTGGTGCAATTGTATTTAAACACCCACTTACATTAAGATTACTTGATATGCTTCCAAGTAGCATTTTAGTAAAACGAGAAAGCGCTAGATACAGTGAGTTAAAATCAATAATAGAGTTACTCGAATCAGAAACAAGCAATTCAGAAGATGGCAGTGCTGGCGCTATATCGCGCTTGGCTGATTTACTTGTTATTACTAGCCTTAGAGAGTATATCGAAAATAATGATACCGAAGAGCTAGGCTGGGTTGGCGCACTAGAAGACTCTCGTATATCAAAAGCAATTGAATTGGTGCATCAACAACCAGCAAGGCACTGGAATTTAGAGGATTTAAGTTCTGAAGTGGGTATGTCTAGAACCTCTTTCACCACAGAGTTTAAAAGGCTAGTAGGCAATTCACCTATGGAGTATTTAACCGAATGGCGAATGTCTTTAGCTTATGGAGACTTGCAAAATACAAAAGCGTCAATATTACAAATAGCCCTTGATTATGGATACCAGTCAGAGTCTGCATTTTCTAGAGCATTTAAAAGAATAATTGGTCACTCTCCTAGCACTATCAGAAAGGAAGTATCCTTCTAATTACTGTATTTTATAGCATTTGCTCAGCTACAAAACTGTCAACATAACATACTTTAAAATAGCGTTTTATCGCTAATCACCTTATTAATATCTAAACATCCAAATTAGAACGTTCAATCAATTATTTTGACCGATAGGTTTATTATGTATTTCTGTTTCTTGGAAGAATAAGCATTATCGAAAATAACTATTGGTTGAACAAAAATGCCTTTTTTTACCCATTTAAATCAAAACAGTGACATAACAGATATCACTTGGAACAACCGAAGCAGGTTTGCGCCCATTGATAAATTTTCTGAAAACATTATGCGTGGTCCTTCTGAGCTTTCAATCGAAACTCGAGAACTAATTGCTGCCTATGTTTCTGCTTTAAACGAGTGCAGCTTTTGTACCGGTGCACATTTAGCAGTGGCAAATCAATTTAGTGTCTCGAGTAATTTACTCGACGAGCTACTTGAAAATATTGATAACTCATCACTAGACCCAGTATTTAATCCACTATTTCATTTTGCATACAAACTCACGACAAACCCGAGTCGTATGGTTCAGGGCGATGTCGATGCGATTTTAGCAGCTAAATGGTCTGCACAAACGGTTGAAGACCTCATCTGCATTGTCAGTGCCTTTAATTTTTTCAATCGTCTACTCGATGGGCATGGCATTAAAGGAAACGAAAAAGTTTACCAAATGGCAGGCGAGCAACTAAGCCAAAAGGGATATAAAGTCCCCTTTTTTATCAAATTGATCAAACCACTTATCGACCGTCAAAAGAAGAAATATTTTGATGAATAATACCTATAGACTAACAGGAGAAATAAAATGAAAGACATTAAAACAATACTTGTGATTGGTGCCAGCGGTAAAACCGGAAGTGCGGTTTATAATCGTTTATTGAAGCACTTACCAAATGACAAACTAAAAGCCGCAAGTAGAAGTTCAAGTACTCAATTTGATTGGAACGACGCTACCACTTGGGAGCCTGCGTTGCAGGATGTGTCTCATGTTTATCTGACCTATTACCCTGACTTAGCAATAGAGGCTTCAGCTGCACATATAAGAGCATTTTGTGACTTAGCTAAGTTGATGACCGTCAAACACATTACTTTACTCTCTGGACGCGGTGAGCCTGCAGCTCAAACTTGCGAAGGTATTTTGATTGATTCTGGTCTTAGCTGGAACATTGTGAGGGCATCTTGGTTTAGTCAAAATTTCTCTGATGGCTTTTTTAAAGGTTTCATAGACGCAGGTCACATTGCTCTACCTGTTAAAAACGTTAAAGAGCCGTTTATTGATATCGAAGATATTGCAGACGTAGCAGTAGAAACTCTGCTAAATCCAGAAAAACAGAATAAGCTTTTTGAAGTAACAGGCCCAGAATTACTAAGTTTTAATGATATTGCTACACAATTCACAGATATATTGGGTAGGGAAATTAAATTCAGTACAGTTAGTAAGGCTGAATTTAATAACATGATGTTAGCCCAAGATGTGCCCGAGGATGTGTTGTCACTGCTTAATTTTTTATTCACCGAGGTGCTAGATGGCCGCAATGAATATGTGACTCATGGAGTGGAAGAAGCGCTTGGTCAACCTGCAACGTCTTTTAAAGAGTACATAGCTAATAACAAAATCCGATTTTAATAATAGCCATATTGACAGCTATCGCTTAAAATGGATAAAAATAGCGATAGTTGTTGAACACTATACAAGACGACCTCACTCTCACTTACTAACTTGTCATCAATCTGTAATATCAGAACTGGTCCCAGTGAGGTGTGTCTCCATAATATTTACTGATAAAGTCAATAAATGTTCTGAGTTTGTTGGCTATCAAGTTTCGATGAGGGTAAACAACATATAATCCCATTGCGTCAGGTTCATACTCCTTCAATAATACTTTCAATTTTCCGTGCTTTATTGCTTCGCCTACAAGGAATGTGGGCTGTAATGCGTATCCCATTCCTGCTATTGCTGCGTCTACCAAAATGTCTCCGTTGTTACTTGAAATGCTAGTAGCTTGGTCTTTAACCGCATGCTTAAGGGCACTATAAAGAAGATTAGATGGATGATCATAGGACATGTAGCCATAGTGAAGAAAATGCTTAGGTATAAGCTGTTTAGGATGTTCTGGTGTTCCGTGAGTTTTTAGATACTCTGGAGAAGCAACTAAGACTAGTCGTATTGATGTCACTTGCTTAGCTATCAGGGAAGAGCTTTTTAAATGCCCAATTCTCAAAGCTAAATCAAATCCCTCCTCAACTAAATCAACTTTACGATCATTTAACTGTAAGTTTATCCCCACTAATGGATAGTGCTTTTTAAAGTCATTAATTAATGTAGATAAATGCTTTATTGAAAATGACACAGGTGCGTTAATGCGTAATAGGCCTGTAGCTTGGCTTTTTAACTCTCCAAGCCCATTTTCCATATCTTCTAGGCGTTCAAGTATTTGTCTAGCGTGGAGCACACATTGCGCACCAGCTTCAGTTAGGCTTACAGAACGAGTCGTGCGGTTAAACAATCTTACTCCTAAGTGTTCCTCTAAATCTGAGACATATTTGCTAACCAATTGATTGGACATTTCGAGCTTGTCTGCTGCACGGGTAAACCCACCTTCTTCTGAGACTGAAATAAAGGCTTTCATCGTTTCTAATCTATCCACAAGTCGCCCTACTTTTCGTTTATTGCAAACATTATATTGGTAATAATTCAATAAATACACTATTTATCAAAAATAAGTTTGAAGTTAATCTTATTCCCAAGCTGAAATCAGCTAAACACAAAACATAAATCTTAAGAGGAAAAACCAATGAACAAATTAACACTAAATAAATTACTTATATCAAACGCGGGCCTAGGGCCACTGATGTTACGCGTCCCTGTTGGCATCATTTTGGCAGCTCATGGGGCACAAAAACTATTTGGCTGGTTTGGCGGCTACGGTCTTGAAGGCACTGGACAATGGATGGCAAGTATAGGTTTGGCTCCTGGTTTTCTAATGGCATTGTTGGCTGGGAGCGCAGAGTTCTTTGGCGGAATAGCGTTAATATTTGGTTTTGCAACGAGACCAGCCGCAGCATTAACTGCATTTACCATGGTGGTCGCTATTTTTAGCGTGCACATCGGAAATGGCTTGTTCATGAGTAATAACGGTTACGAATTCGCATTAAGCCTTTTAGCTGCAACAGTTGCATTAACTATCCAAGGTGGTGGTGCTTTGTCAATCGACAATAAACTTAGTGCTTTGTTAAATACAAAATAGAAAACAATAAATACGTTCTAGTTTTGAAATCATGTAAACAGTGCGTTTTTAGCTGATGCTCGAAGCGCATAAAAACAAAGGGGAAATATCATGTTAGTCAACGGAAAATGGCAAAGTAAGTGGGATCCAGTACAGAAAAAAGACAGTGAAGGTCGTTTTATTCGTCAAAGTAGTGTCTTCACACAGCGACTTACTGATGCAGAGTCAGCAGTTGAACAAGGTCTTAGACTATACGTCGCTTATATTTGCCCTTGGGCCACCCGCACGCTAATCGCGCGCTCTTTACTAGGGTTGGAGGAGACAATTGAGTTAAAAGTGGTTGAGCCACAACTGGGCAATTTAGGGTGGAAATTTGGGTCATTTCCAGGGGCAACTAAAAGCGGTATTGAAGGTGTCGAATTCGCCCATCAACTTTATACCATTACTGATGACCAATATACAGGTCGCGCTACAGTACCAATCCTTTGGGACATGCAAAATAATAAGATCATTAACAATGAATCTTCGGACATATTGCATATTTTTAATGAGGATTTAAGGCCTATACACCATTCAGATATTGATCTTTACCCAATGGAGCTTCAACAAGACATTGACGCTTTTAACGATAGTATCTACGAAAGCGTAAACAACGGTGTTTACCGAGCGGGCTTTGCATCAAGTCAACAAGCTTATAATGAAGCTATAGTGTCTTTATTTGAACGTTTAGAAAGCTTAGAGCTGCATTTTCAAAGTAATGATTATGCAGTGGGTAAGCAGTTAACACAAAGTGATATTCGATTGTTTGTTACATTGACCCGTTTTGATGTTGCTTATCATGGACTATTTAAAACAAATGTTAAATCGATTAGCGAATTTCCTGCTATATCAGCTTATTTAGAGCGTTTACTAAAAATTGAGGCGTTTGCAAAAAATACTCGTATAGATCACATCAAAGCAGGTTATTACTCAATTAAAGCTTTAAACCCATCACAGATTGTGCCGCAAGGACCTGAGCTCAATTGGTTTAAATATTTACCTAAAGGGACATAACATGGCATCTTATTTTTCTATGCATAAGCATAGGTGTTGTTATATGTAGAATGCCAAATCAAGGTATCTTGAAAGCTGAAGAGATGTAGAGTGCCCTCAATAATGTACTAACTGCAATGAAGTTGGGTCAAATGGTAAATATATCTCTATTATCATTGAGTATTATTTAGCTAATCATTTAGGAGGACATATGCCCGATTTCACACTTTGGTATCTAACAGAAACAATCATTAAACTGGCCATGATCACGATGATTGGCCTGTATTTCATTTTTAGTAACACCATCATGCATGCATTGTCGAGTGTAGACAATGGAGCTGAGGTGATGGTTATAATCAATAAAAAGATTTTGAACCCTTTGTTCTTAGGCTGTTTCTTTTTATCTGGCGTGGGTAGCCTAAGTTTATTTTTCTTAAGTTCAGGACTCACTTCGGCTGCAGGTATTGTCTTTTTTATTGGCACCGTTGTGGTAACTGTGGTTTTTAACGTGCCGCTTAATGACAAGCTTAAAGATGCACAAAAAACTGAAATAAAAGGTGTTTGGAAGGATTATCTTTCCAAATGGGTTGTTTGGAACCATGTGCGCACTAGTTGCGGCGTTGTTTCCGGTTTATTGCTTTGTTTGTAAAGGTTTAACATAACAAATACACCAAAAAATGAAAGGAGACTTCGGTATGGACAAGATTTTCTTGGGGATTAAAGGGCATGTTGTATGCTTAGACAAGTTAACCGGCAACGAGCTTTGGCGTCAAAAACTAAAAATAGATTGGGGAAAGCCTACAATTGTGGTTTATTCTGAAGAGTTATTTGTATACTTGGGCGGCACTTTTTATTGTCTTTCTCCTGAAACCGGTGTGGTTAAATGGGAGAATCGACTAAAAGGGCTTGGTTCAGGCTCTTGTGTTATCGCGGTTTCAGGAAAAAGTGCCGATGTAGAGGCCGGATCTACTGGACAGGCTGCAATGGGTGAGATTATCGAGACAGTGGTTGATCTCACTACTTAGTCTATTTTCACATCTACTTCACATTATAAACGCTAATATTGTATCCCCTATTAATTATCTTATTGGCATATCATGAAACTGAAGTCTTCCATTTTAGTCGTTTTTTTAGGAGCGACATTATCTGTTATTACAACGAATTCATTCGCTAAGAGTGAAAGCGAACCGAAAAAATATCAGCAGCCTCCAGAACTTCTTAAGCAAACCATCGCCAAGGCTATTAGAGATTTTGAACTAACACCTCGTGAAGATTGGTCTTATATAGTGTCACGCTATGAGAGCGAGGAAGGCGATATCACAAGAAGTATCGAACAATACGACCCTATTTTAGAGGGTACTCAAAAATGGTCACTTCTGAGTAAAAATGGACAAATGCCCAGTCAATCAGAGCAACAGGCATTTAAAGATGCCAAAAGAGAGAAATTAGAAAAAAAGGGCGAGCAAACTTTTCA
>DDIL01000075.1:11533-15208 GCA_002338515.1 Glaciecola sp. UBA1851
AGGGCAAATTTTCGCGTTAACCTGAGTCAATTAGGTGATACCGCCACCGAAAAGTTATCAGGAACACTCTTGTTTAATAAACAGCAAGCATTCATTGAAAATATCCAAATAGTCAATAAAGAGGCTTTTTCACCCATGTTCACTGCTAAAATTACGGATTTCAGTCTGAGCTTGAGTTTTCTTAAAATCGACAAGGCTATTTTACCGCATCAGCATGCATTGAGCATGAATGGGACGTTTGCGTTTTTTACTGATATCGACGAAGAGTCATTGGATACCTATTCTAATTATCAAATTAGAAAGCAATAACTTAAACATCACTTGGTATGGTGTTCTTAACTTATCGCTAAGTAATAAATGCAACTTTAACGGTAGTGCCGTTTTGGCTACTGACCGAAAGTTGCCAGTTTTGATGTGCACAAAGCCGTTTAACAATTGATAAGCCAAATCCAAAGCCTGTGCTTTTAGTTCCTTTGATGGCAGGCTCAGTTACATTATCAGAAATATTGGGCTCTATTCCCGGGCCGGTATCCTGTATTACAAGTGCGTTATCTAAATAGCTAATATTTACCTCACCAGAGAGGGTATATTGAAAGGCATTACTGAGTAAGTTGTCGAGCAATACTTTTAACATACCTGGTTGCGCATATATTCGTGTGTGGCAACTATTAGCAATATTGATGTCGACTTTTTTACCGACAAGTAATGCACGGTTGTCGATTGTTGACTGTTCAATTAATGGCATTAGCTGAACGTTTTCTTTACCTTGTGTAGTGTTTTCTTCGCGCGCTAACATCAACAGAGTGCAAATCGTTTTTTCCATTTTTTCAGAGGCTTCAGCAATACGGTGCACAAGCTTTTTGTCTTCGCTATTGCTAGTGGTTTGAGTAGTCAACAATTCAGCGGCGTTTTTTATGATAGCAAGTGGGGTGCGCAATTCATGACTTACATCACGCGTAAAGCACTTCTCGCGGTCTAATGTTAAAGATATGCGATGCAAAGATTTTTCTATGGTACTCGCTAAAATCCCTACTTCGTTATTAGGATAGTGTTTAGAAAAACCTCTAGGAATAACTTCTGGCTCGACGCCATCGACCAATTCAGCCAATTCCTTAAGCGGGCGAGTTGTTTTTCTGCTAATTAACCAGGCGATTAAACACGCAAAAATAGAAACGAATAATGTACTGATACTCAGAAATTGAATAACGCCACTGCGAATGGGTCTCACAAACAATTCATTACTCACTTCAGCAACCAGAAATGTATTCTCATATTGTGGAAAAGTATAGAGATGATAATGCTTACCGTTGTTACCTGTAAATTCTGTGCGCCTTGGCTCTTCTAGTGAAATGTCCATGAAATCAGCAGGAAAAGTGGCTTTAGTAAAATGCAGTTGCATGTTTGGTCTTCTTGTTGGCGGCCATTGGCCCGTTTTTTGATATCCGGAGGACAAATAGTCAGCCTCTAATTGGATCTCTTTTCGAAAAAAGTTATCTTCTAAGGTGTACATAAGTAAAAAAGAAATAACGCCATAAACGGCAGATATAGCAAAGGTAAAAATGCAGAACTGGATGACAATACGACGACTTAAGCTATGAAATTTATCTGGTCTTTTAATCATTTTTTGCACTCTCTGCATTGTCGCTTACTAGCACAAAACCAACACCAAACACTGTTTTGAGCATAGGAAAAGGAAAGGGCTTATCCATCGCATTACGCAATTGATAAATATGAGAACGCATTGCGTCTGACTCTGTCGGCTCATCACCCCAAAGCTTAAAATTTAACTGCGAACGGCTAACTACTTGTGGGTAAGCTTCAGCGAGTATAGTAAGAATCTTAAATCCCATACTGCTTAGCTCAAGCGTTGAGTTTTCACGCATGGCAGTCCGTCGTTTTCTATCCAGTACTAAAGGCCCTATTACTAGCTTATCATTTGTGTGCAGCAAATGTCTGCGCGAAAGGGCTAAGCAACGCACTTCAAGTTCTTGTAGAGAAAATGGCTTACTTAAATAGTCGTCTGTTCCAACTGTAAACCCTTCCAATTTATCTTCGAGGCTATCTCTTGCTGTCAGCATTAAGATTGGGATGTGACGGTCAGATTTTTCTCTAATGTTTTGACACACTTCAGTGCCATCCATTCCGGGTAAGTTTAAATCAAGAATAATTAAATCGTAGTAGTTTTGTAAGGCCAGTTCGAGGCCTTGATCGCCTCGAACTGCAAAATCCAATACATGTCCCTTTTGTTCAAAAAATTCAGCAATATTTTTGGCAATATTTTGCTCATCTTCTATCAGCAGTATCTGCAAAGGGGACAATGTATTCATGCAAATCTCCTCACATGTATTGGCTCTAAGGTTTTCATTGGGTCAAGGTGTTTAACATCTCAATCGCCGGTTTAAAATCAGGTGTGAACGTCAGTAACTGGCGCAAAGTCTTAAGGGCCGCCTCGGTTTTACCTAACTGGTGCTGAACGGTAGCAATTTTTAAATCTATCCGTGGATTATTGAGCTCTTCTTTTGCCAAGCTCATTAAGACTAGCGCATTTTCCAGTTCAGCATTATCGACTGCGACTTTTAGATAATAATACCCATACATCCCCACAAGAGGAATATTATATTGCTCTGGCGAATCGCTAAGTGCTTTTTCAGCCTCTTTACTGCCGCTTAAAATTTTAGCGACTAAAGCCAATGTTGCATCATCTTTATATGCAGGCATAGGTTTGATTTTAAGGCCTATAGATTTAAGCAACTCTGTGGCGACCGATACAGTAGAAGAAGGGTTTTGACCTGTGATTAAACGTCCGTCAACAGCAACATGGTTTAGCATGATGTCACTAGATTCGAATTTTGCCCCTCGTTCAATAATTTTGTCCTCGAGCATAAACTCAAAATCATTTATCCACTTTTTACCAAATAGCTTTTCTTCCTGGTTAGTAAATCCGTTTACCACTTTATTTGTAATTAAGTAACTGCCATCATTTAGTTTAACGTCAACCAGCGCAGCAGGGCCATGACAAACCGCAGCTACCGAGCCCTGTTGCTGATAAATATCGGCAATCAAGTTCTGCAATGGCTTACTTTTAGGTAAATCAAACATTGCGCCTTTGCCACCAACTACAAACACTCCATCGTAGTCTGTGGCAGTTAAAGCAGCGATTGACATTGTATTATTTAGTTTGGCCATTATTGCATTATCACCTAAAATAGCGGCGTTGTATGGTGTGCTGGGATCATATTTGTCGGCTTCTACCTGACCACCTAAAGGGCTAGCAATATCTACCTGTATACCGTGATGCTTAAAAACTAGATAAGCCTTTGAGAACTCACCAAATTCATAACCAGGAGTTTCTTTTCCTGCTTGTTGGCCATAACCGCTAAGTACCATTAGTATTTTTTTATTGTGTGAATCGGCGAATGTATTCACTGAATTTAACAAAAATAAAGTTAAGAAAATCGTTTGTATAAATTGTTGTATTAACTTTTTCATCGTGCTTCCTTTAATAGAGTTGTCATCACTTTCTCAAACTATCTGTGAAAAGGATGTGAAATAAAGTACAAACTTATTGTTCGGCCATTAATTGACGAACCGAACTAGATAAACTGTTTTTACTGGCAGCAATTCCCAGCAGCGTGACAGATAATAAGATCACAAATAAGGTAACGCCAAGCCATA
>DDIL01000093.1:0-16275 GCA_002338515.1 Glaciecola sp. UBA1851
TTAAAGGAGTTAGTTGAATATAGCTTTACACTGCCTTACGGTATCGCTCAATTTTCTGGCATTAAACTCACTTACGATTCATCTAAACCTAATATGCAAAGGGTTGAAAGCATGTTAGTAGATGGACAGCCGATTATCGATGAACAAAGCTATACAGTGTCCACAACTGCATTTGTAGCAAAAGGTGGAGATGGATATGAAGTTTTTACGAAAGGTAAAACAACAGAACTAGATACTATGCTTATTGATATGTTTGTTGAAGGTTTAGGTAAAAAGCGAGCATTTACATTGCCAGAGTTAGGCAGGCAAGTAGATATAAACAAGTAGTCAAATCATTAATTTGATTATAATTCGTTTGTTTAAAAGCCAGTGGGGTTAACTATGCGTTTGAGTGTTTTATTTATATTGCTGCTAATCGTATCGTGCTCAAGTACGCCCACAATTGTGATAGAACAAAAGCCTATTATTAAAGCGGTTTCTACGAGTTTAATTGTACATAGTGTGGTCAAAGCTCAACTACAGGGCTACCTGGTTGCAAACGTTCAGCTCCACGAACAATAACACGGTCGGTGGACGTTAACTCACCTTTTACAGCCACCGTATCACCATCGGCAAAGGCTACGTTCACAAGCACTTGTTCTGCTGTGTTATCTACTACGCGATAGACAAATGTATGTTTTCCGCGAATAACGAGCGCATCCCGTGGAATAGTTAGAAGCTTTTGCGGTAACGCTCTTGGCGCAAAAACAGAGACGGATTCACCAATAATTAGGTCAGTACCCAATGCAGTTAATCGAGCTTCTGCACTTCGGGTTTGTTGATCACCAACAATAACAATATCTCTTACTTGAAGAGAGTATGTGCTCCTTGAGGAAGAAACGCGTAGGTTATCGCCTTTGCTTAATAATTGAATGTAGTTTAAAGGAATGGGGACGCTAATCTCAATGTTAGTGGTATCCACCAATTGAGCGATAGACTGCCCTACGTTAATGAACTCACCTTTTTGAGCGAGTCTTTTTGTTAGCATCCCTTTAAAAGGTGCCGGAACTTTACTTTTGTCCAGCCCCCTTTTGACTGCAGCAATTCGGAACTTGGCAACAACTATATCTTGATCAAGCATATCTCTATTTGCAATTGCCTGCTGAAGCTGAGTTTTTGAGGCATTATCGCGCTGCGCCAATGAAGTAAATCGTTCAACTTCGCTGTTTCTAAAAACCAAGTCTGCTTGCAAAGAGCGTAAACTTGCAGTTTCCATTCCCATACGTAGAACGAGCTCTTCATCATTAACTAAAGCGATAGATTGACCTTCTTCAAATATGCTTCCCACCATGCCAATTTGCATCAATTGGCCTGCTACTTCTGCTCCTATTACGGAATTTTGAAGAGATACAACATTACCTTTAAGTTCTATTTTAGGCGCAAGCAATTTTTCGGATACATCCGCTGTATTTACTTGTGCGGGTGGCATTTCTTGTGCGCTTAACGTATTAATTATAAATAAGCTGCAAAACAACATTTGGACGATGACCAAATGGGTTGTCTTAATTTTCATGTTTGTTTCTCTTGCTAAATGTAAATTGCAATAAACACGGGAGAAGAATAAGTGTGAATAAGGTCGACACACTCATTCCTCCTACAATGGCTGCCGCCATGCCGCGATAAATATCGCTTCCTGCGCCTGCAAACAATAGTAGCGGAAGCATGCCGAATAAACTGGTAAGTGTACTCATAAAAATAGGGCGCAAACGAATAGAAAGTGCATGCTGGGTTGCTTGCTCTATTGTTAATCCTTCTGCCAAGCCTTGGCGAGTTTGTGCTACAAGTAAAATGGCGTTGTTCACAACTAGGCCTAATAGAATAATAAAACCAATCATACCTAATAAATCTAAAGGCTGTGATTTAAATAGATTCATAAACTTAATCGCCAACACTCCGCCAACGGCCGCAAGAGGCAAAGCGATACATACTTGAATAGCAGAGGTTATAGATTTGAATAAACCTGCCATGATAAGTAACAACAAAATAAATGCCATTAAGAAATTAAGACTTAACGTTGACATGGCGCGCGCTAAATCTTCAGCGCTACCCGCATAGTTTATATTGCCATTAGCTGGCAACTGACTTCTAAGTACTGGCTCTACTTTTTCCTGTAATTGTGAAATTAACTCTTCTAATGACATACCTTCTGGAGGATTAACATTTAGGTTGTATCCTCTTTTACGATCCATCCTTACTATAGCGCTTGGAGCGAGCAGTTGTTCTACCTCAACTAATTCAGATAGCGGGATCACTCCTGAATTTGGCGTTGTTACAGGTAATGACATAATTTTTTCTGGGCTTTCGAACCTTTCAGTTTGCAGATAAATATCAAGTCTATCTCGTCCATCAAAGTATTCACCCATCCACATCCCTTGGCCAAGCTGAGCCAAGACAACTGATAAATCAGCGCGTGTCCAACCTACCTCAGACAAACGCCTATCGTTAGGGGTGAACCTTAATTCTCGTGATTCAGAAAATGGGTCAGGCTCTGGGTTTGCAGTGGCTCCCGGAATAGACATCATCACCGTTTGCATACCTGCCATTGCTGCCATTTTGGCGGCTTCTAAATCGGTACTAGTAATTTCTATCCGAACACTATTGGTATCACTAAAGCCGCCAAATAAACTTCTTCGCATTGAAAAGCCAAACATATCTGGTATGCCAGTGATTATTTCAGATTGCACGGTTTGTTGAAGCAAATCTAAATCTTCACCGTCTTGTGCATTAAGAGCTAACCATCCTCCAGAGCCGCCAGGGAAAGACCAAAAAAAGTAATCACTTACAAACGGCGATTTTTCACCATTTAAGTGTGGTTTTAAGCGTTCACTAATGACTTGAGCAATTTCAGTGTCAGCAGTTTTAATATTTGTTCCAGGCGGAAAGAATAGAAAACTATCGACAGTGTCTCTTTTCACAGGGGGTAAATAATTACTCTTTGGCCATAAAGTTACGGTAAGTGACAATGGAACAATTATCAGCCCTGCAATCCAAATAAGACGTTTAGTATTTGAATTGGTAATGCGCATGATACCGCTGGCCATATCTTGGTACTTGGTGTTATTTGTATGGTTACTACCAACTTTATTTTGATTAAGAAAAAACCTAGCGCCTGTTGGTAACACTGTGACAGCAACAATTAATGATACAATAATGCCAATAGCTATTGTCATAGCCAAGTCAGCAAACATTTGTCCTTCGGCATCTTCCAAAAACATGATGGGAATAAAAATTGCGACCGTAGTTGCTGTTGATGCTAAAAGTGCACCCCACACTTGAGATGCGCCTTTATTACTGGCATCAAACAGGCTTTCGCCACGCTCTCTAAGCCTTACTATATTTTCTAACACAACAATGGCTGCGTCTAATACCATACCTGATGCAAATGCTAATCCGGCAAGTGATATCACATTCATTGAGCGCCCAGTAAGGTTTAAAATAATAAAGGTGGCAAGAAGTGAAATAGGAATTGCAGTAGCGATTAAAAGCGTGGCTCTCCATTGTCTTAAAAATAGCCATAACACAGTAATGGCAAATAACATGCCTAATATCAGATTACTCGACAACAAGCTCATTGACCGGTTGATATATAGGCTAGGATCAAACGAAAATTGTGCCTTTAAACCACGCTCGGCAAATACACCGTCATTCAATTCGTTCATTTTCGCTTTAATGCCTTCCAGCGCCTTCACAACATTTGCATCATTGGTTTTAGATACTGACAAACGAAATGCCGGATTGCCGTTTTGATAAATAAACCCGCCAATACGTCCTGGACCTACTTCTATTCTGGCTAGGTCGCCAAGCTTCATTTCAACGCCGTTACGAGTCATCAATATTACGTTTGATAACTCCTCAATGTCGTATCGCCCTTCATATCGCAATGTATATTGTTTACGACCTATATCTACAAATCCGCTAGACATATCTTGAGAGCGCCCAATTAGAGAAGGAATTTTGGCAATATCAATGCCTAGGTCTGCCGCCTTAAAAATATCAAATATTATTTGTAATTGATCGCCCTCTCCCCAACTGCCATCATCATATTCAATTCTGGACACGCCATATAAAGATTGAAGTTCGGGTAAGATATCGTTGCGAATAAATTTACTGTTTGCATGCTTGTTTTCTTCGCTTATATTTGCATCATTCTGAATGTAGTAATCGATAAGTGTGTCGTTTGCGTCGCCCCATTCGCCCATTAATATTTGTGGTTTTTGTGCGTTTGCAGGGAGGGGCCGTAACCTATTAAGCCGACTAATTACTTCAATTAGCGCACGAGTCATATCGGTTTCAAGACTAAATTCTAGCTGCATAAAGGCAAAATCTGCCATGCTCCATGCCACTACATCTGTCATACCAGGTGTGCCTGCTATTACCTCCTCAATAGGAACCGTTAGTTCAGACTCGGTTTCTGCTGGAGACGCACCGGGCCAAGAAGTAATAACGGTAATAATTGGCTTTTCAATATTTGGCAGTAATTGTGCAGGTATAGAGACTAAAGATGCAACACCAAGCATCACGATCATCAAGGTTGCGATGATCACGGCTATTGGATTCTCTAAGCTCTTTTTTGTCAATTCCAATTCATTACCCACCTAATATCTACTGAACCATCGATATACTATAGAGTTGCTAGGAGCAAGAAAAGATTATTTATGTTTCAATTTCTTTCATGCTTGTTCTTATTTGAGCTTGTTTGTTCCTAATATTCAGTTTGGGCATATGCTCTATATGTGTTAAATTCCGCGCCTGTTTAATTCAAAGCCAAGTGAAAAGTTGTGGATACTGCAAAAGTGAATGTTAACCCGCCATCAGATGCAAGACTGCCTTTAGTAGAGTTTATTCTGCTTATGGCTTTTTTGACGTCTTTGGTTGCACTTAGCATAGACGCGATGCTGCCCGCTTTAGATATAATCGGTTCACAGCTAAATAGTCAAAGCCCGCAAGAGACTTATTTGATTGTTTCCATCTTTTTTACAGGCATGGCGTTTGGTCAAATGTTTTTTGGTCCCTTTGCTGATGCAAGAGGCCGTCGTTTAACCATTCTTGTTGGCTTGATACTTTTCTTAATAGGTACTTTGGTCTGCTATTTGGCAACCAATATGGAAGTGTTGTTAGTTGGCCGGCTTATTCAGGCATTTGGCGTATCAGGCCCACGTATTGCTTCAATGGCGTTAGTGCGTGACTTATATGTAGGTAATGCCATGGCACGAGTAATGTCGTTTACGACTGTGTTTTTCATTCTAGTGCCCATGATAGCCCCGCTTGTTGGTCAAGCTGTGATTGTAAGTTTTGGTTGGCGACACATTTTCACTATGTTTGCATTGGTAGCTTTAGTCTCCGCTATATGGTTTTTTAGTCGTCAAAAAGAGACGTTGCCACGCGCGAATCGAGTAAAATTTAGTTTTCACCAATTCTTCCGTTCTATTTGGTGGTTATTGAAACAACCGGCAGTGATGGGGCCGTCCATAGGGATGGGATTAATTTTTGGGGCATTTTTAGCTTACTTAAGTGCGTCACAAACTATCTTTCAAGTAATATACGACACCGGTACTTACTTTCCTCTATTATTTGCGACATTAGCTTTTGCTATTGGAGCAGCCTCGTTATTTAATGGCTTAATGGTGGTTAGACTAGGTATGCTAACTTTAGTGAATTATGCGTTAACCTTGTCCGTTCTATTTGGATTGGTGTTAAGCATTGTTAGCATATGGTTTAATGGTATTCCGCCGCTTTGGTTATTTGTTAGCGTTATGTTTGTAGGCTTCTTTTTCTTGGGTATATTATTTGGGAACTTAAATTCACTAGCTATGGTGCCAGTAGGGCATATTGCAGGGGTGGGTGCGGCGTTTATTGGCTCTTTTGGTAGCTTGCTTGCGGTGCCCATTGCAGTGTTCATCAATTCATTTTTGGACGGTACCATTACGCCCATTGCCATTGGTTTTTTGGTGTTTGGTTTGCTTACTTATGTTGTAGTGAAGCTCGGTATAAAATATACGCCGCTCGAAAAAGTAGATATTTAAACATATCTATTCGCTTCCTTTTAATCTTTCACATTAATAGAAGCGTTTAAGTCGCCTGTGATAATTTCAATCATTAAATAAAACAATCCAGCCGAAAGTGCGTTTCCAGATACTTTGTTTCTCAAGTTACTAGAGCTTAAAATGACACCACGCTGTGACAGTTTTTCTACAATATCATCGTAAGTCATTTCATGCTCTACCATGAGTTTCTTTATATGTAAGCTCGTACCTTTTGCATAAGGCAATATAGCTTTTTTATTTTGTACGCTAATATTCACCTGTGACTCATTATTTTGCTGCATATTAAACCTACCTTTTATTGTTACTAATTTTGTTAAGCAAGCCGTTTTTTGAATTCAGACTATACTACTGAACAACATATTTCTGAATTTGGCTGAATTAGGGTTTTTCGTTGAAAACTTAACGGGTGTTTTCCTAATCACATTATTTGTTACAGTCCATCTATTGATTAATTATTAACTCAGCCCCAGAATGATTATTGTAAGGCTGAATAGTCAATGAAGTATCAAAACTCTTAATTTACGTAAAATAGTATAAACAAACTTGCAATACATTCAAAGCAAAGGTTAGAAATAGATAGCAAAAGCAATTTATTTATATTATTTGCAATAAATATGTTGCATTAATTAAAAAAACTACTATGATGTTCATAGTCAAGACAAAAAGTACATCGCTTTTTATGGAGATAAACATGACAACAAAGCGCGAACACATTCTTTCGCTCATGAATGAGCAAATAAATTTCACGGCGGAAATGGAAGGTGACTGTATTAGCATTTCCAATGATGAGGGCTTAGATGCTTTCTTAGTTGTAGGAGAGCAACAAATTGTAGTTGAAACTATTTTGTTCCCTACAGATGCGGTTAAAGATTGTGGCGTACTTGATCACGAGATTTTAAGAACCCATAGACTCGTGCCTTTATCTACCATAGCGGTGTCAACAATTAGCTCTCAAGAGTACTACGTTGCTTTTGGTGCGTTGTCTACTGATAGTAAAGACGAAGTGATTGTTGAAGAAGTGGAAGCACTTTTTGCTAATGTACCAGAGTTCTTAGAACTTTATTCAGAACATTTAAAATAGTAGGAGTTACTTTATGAGTTTAGGTCGATTATGGTCAGCGTTAAAAGGACATACTAACAAAGCATTAGAAGATGCTGCCGATTCACAAGCATTAACAATTTTGGATCAGCAAATTAGAGAGTCTAAGCAAGAGATCCAAAACTGCGGTAAAAGTCTGCACTCAATTGCGGCTAAACGTAAAATGTCTGAAAACAAAGTAAGCTCTTTACAAGCAGACATTGAAAAATATACGGCTAGCGCAGTTGATCATGCTGAATCTAACCATGAGCTAGCATTAGAATGTGCAGAGCGAGTAGGCGAGCTAGAAAACTTAAAAGCTAGCGAGCAAAATATTTTAGACAGTTACATTAAAAATGAAGAAACACTTAAAAAGAATTTAGCTACCGCTAAAAATAATTTAAGAATGCTTGAGCAACAGGTTGATCAAGTTAAAGCAACCCATGCTGTGCAAAAAGCGCAAGTTGCAGCTTCTACTCATTTTGAAGGCGGCAATAGTAAAGTGAAAACCGCACTAGATAGCTTAGAGCGTATCAAGCAAAAGCAAGCTGAAAAAGATGCTGCAATAGAAGCGGCCTCAGAGTTAGCTGAGCTTGAAACTGGCTCTGATTTAGATGCAAAATTACGCAAGGCCTCTGGCGGTAGCGGTGGCTCAAGTGAAGACAAGCTGGCTAAATTATTAGCTGCTAAAAAGTAATAAAAGGCTTTAGTCGGTTTGCTTAATGAGCTTACTAACATGAATAATCTAAAACAATCCAAACTAGGCTATTATTGAAATAGCCTAGTTTTTTGGTTAAAGCATATTGTCTTAATGGAGTCTTCACATGTTTAACTTTTTTAAAAAGAAAGAACAAGCTAACACAGGCATTAGTAAGCCGGAAGTAATGGGGCTATGTGTAGGCTCAAGCTTTGACTTAGATAAACTCTCGTTTCAGCTAGTACTTAATGAACTCATTATTGGGGATGTAGCCAAAACACAACTTATACAAGCTGCAGGTCAGGTCGATTTAGGCTCAACTACACTCTTACGTTTTTATACTGATGACGAAGCTTGGCTTCAAGTGGTATGTGAAGGGGATGTATCAGAAGAGAATATTGTAGATGTCACATTGTTTCATTATTACGACACATTGCATGTAAACCAAAGTGAATGGAGCAGCTTACTCAATCAAAAAATTGGTGTGAAAGAATACGAGTTTGAAGGCCACACTTACCATAGAGTATGGACCAGCGTGACTGATTATCATCCGCCGGTGGCGATGCAAGAGGCCACTTATGATGACACCGATGAAATTAATCATACCGACCAGTTTGTGATGCTGTTTGAACGTGAGTTAAGCGATGGCTCATTTGAGCAGCTTTATTTGTCGTGCGAAGAGGTTGTAAACGAGAGAGAGCAATTAGAACAATCTTTAGTAATTAGTACAGGGGTAAAATTATCCCCAACACAAATTACGGTGAATGGTTAAAGCTAAAAGCCCGCGCTCTTATTTTGATAAAGTAACAAATAATAGAAAGTTAAAATGATAGATGTTATTTTTGTAAAATTAAATTGAAATTAACCTAATAGACAGTCAAGTGCACAAGCTTGCTAAACCAAATAGATAAGAAGAGAACAAAATGGAAAACTACGATTTATTGACCGGTATTACTAATTTTGCACTTTACTTTGGTGTCTCAATTGTATTTTTAGTGGTGTTTAAAAGTGTATATGGCTTAGCAACGCCGCATGCAGAATGGAAACTTATAAAAGAAGAAAAGAGCACGGCTGCTGCGGTTGGCTTTGGTGGGGCAATTATTGGTTTTGCTATTGCCCTTGCTGGCGCGGTGAGTAACTCTGCCGATTTAATTGATTTTGCAGTGTGGGGTTTAATTGCACTTATTGCGCAAGTTATTTCTTTTTCTATTGTGCGCTTTATTTTTATGCCAAAAATTACATCTAGAATTGAGAACGACGAAGTCAGTGCGGGTATTGTATTAGGTGCAACTAACATTGCGGTTGGTTTTATTAATGCTGCCTGTATGACATATTAATTGGAGGCTATGATGAAAAGATCCTCATTTTTAAACCTCAACTCTATGCGTAAGCGAACGCGAGCGTTTATGCTTGCTCCAATTTCACTGGCGGTCATGGTGGGGTGTTCATCAGACAGTGGTGAAACGGTTAAGTTTGTTGAATCAGTTGACGATTGCACCGCTAATACAGCCTTATCATTTGAAGAATGCGAAGCTGCGTATCAACAAGCCGTTTTAGATGCAGAGGCGACCGCACCACGATATCGTTCTGAGCGTGACTGCGAAACTGAATTTGGTCAATGTGAACAACGAGGTAATTTCTTTACCCCCTTTATTGCAGGATATATTATTTCTGAAATAATTGATGAAGTAGGGGATGCTTACGAGCGTAAACATAGATATAAGCATTCTTATCCTACTTATCTGTATCAAGGCCGTAGTCAGTTCAGAAATAAATACATGACTGCCGATGGCGCAATTATTGGCAGCCCTGGCCAAAATAGCTACCGTGTAAATCGCGATGTATTAAAACCTAAGCCTAAAGTTACGCGCACTATTTCAAGAGGCGGTTTTGGTTCAGCGGCGTCTGCTAAAAGTAACTGGGGTAGCGCAAAAAGTAAGGGTTCTAGTTCGCGAGGTTGGGGCGGCTAAGTGCTTCGCATTGAGTGTGCTGAACGTAAGAACTGGGAAGCGATGGCTAAGGAGTTTGGGTTCAAATTTCATACCATGTACGGCGAACGTTACTGGGATGAGAGTGCTTATTATCAATTTACCTTAAAACAAGTTGAGCAAGGTATTGAAACCCCTACTGAAGATATCCACCAAATGTGCTTACGCGCGGTGGATGTTGTACTTGCAAGCGATGAATTACTGACTAAGTTTGCGATCCCATCGCAACATTGGCCGTTTATAAGAAACAGTTGGAAAAACGGTGACCCTTCTCTGTATTCGCGACTAGATTTTGCTTATGACGGTAAAGGCATTGCTAAGTTATATGAAAACAACGCGGACACACCTACCTCAATTTATGAAACGGGTTTTTGGCAATGGGTGTGGCTAGAAAACAAAGTGGATGATAAAACCCTTCCTCGCCATGCCGATCAATTTAATTCTGTTCAAGAAAAGTTAGTTAACCGTTTTAAAGAATTATCCATCCTTAATCCAGATAGAATATTGCATTTTGCTTGCTGCAAAGATACCGAAGAAGACAGAGGTACGGTTCAATATTTGGAAGATTGTGCCATTGCCGCAGGTATTGAAACTAAATTTGTTTATATTGAAGATATTGGTATTAGCATTGAAGATGAGTTTACTGATATAGACAACCAAGTGATCACATGGATGTTTAAATTGTACCCTTGGGAGTTTATGTTTGAAGACGAATTTGGAAGTTTGTTAGGTAAGCAGAATATCCGCTGGGTAGAGCCACCTTGGAAAACTATATTATCGAATAAAGCCTTGATGCCAATGCTATGGAAGCTTTTTCCTAACCATCCCAATTTGTTGCCTGCGTTTTTTGAAGACGAATTAGAAAATGTTCCCGAGGGGATGCAGCTAGTTAAAAAGCCTATCTTTTCAAGGGAAGGTGCAAATATTACGTTTACTGATTCTAATGGTAAACCAATAGAAGCCTCGCTTGACTCAGACGGCCCTTATGGCAACGAAGGCTTTATCTATCAGCAGCGTTTTGATTTACCAAAGTTTGAAGAAAATTACACGCTTATTGGTAGCTGGTTAATTGATGATCAAGCAGCGGGTATGTCTATTCGAGAAGACAGCCATTTAGTCACACAAGATATGAGCCGTTATCTACCTCACGCTATTTGCTAGCTTGCTGATATATTTTCAGACTACAAATAAAGGCTATTTGTATTATGAGGTTGAAAATTGCATATGAGTGTTGTGTTGTCTTCAGCCAACAAATTGTCACAGAAGCACGTTATCTTAAGAGTACCACAATGCTTGGAATTGGATGCCAGCAGACTTTAATTTCCCATTTCCTTTACTAATCGCCTATCTTCGCATGACATTGCAAACTAACACGGCATACAAAACTTACACAATTCAACATTTCAATAAACTGAGCTAGTCTAAAAGACAACTGTCACATGGAGTAGCAAATAGCTTTAATCCGTCTTATCTCTTTTATCGGTATTGTTTGATGATCTCTCAAAAATTGAGTTGTTTATTCGCCCACATTATTCCCGTAAGATACGGCCAATAATTACAAGTCAAATTAGGGAATAACAATGAGTCACTCTATGAAAGCTATCGCCTACCAATCTTCATTGCCTATTGAACATACAGATAGTCTGCAAGATATAGAGCGACCCATCCCACAAGCGTTCGGGCACGATTTATTGATAAAAATACACGCCATTGCGGTCAATCCTGTTGATTGTAAAATACGCCAGAATGTTCCAGCTAGTGAAGGCGAATACAAAGTAATTGGCTGGGATGCCGTGGGAGAAGTTATTGCATGTGGAGAACAAGTATCGTTATTTTCAGTTGGTGATAACGTTTATTATGCTGGCGATTTAACTCGTAGTGGCTGTAACGCAGAGTTTCAACTCGTTGATGAGCGTATAGTTGGGCGTAAACCTAACACATTAAATAATGCCGAAGCGGCAGCTTTGCCATTAACGACCATTACTGCATACGAAATGTTATTCGACCGCTTACAAGTCAGAAAAGTGATTTCTGCAACAGCTAAGCAAACCGCTAATGAACGCATTTTGGTTGTGGGTGCGGCAGGCGGTGTGGGTTCAATCATGCTGCAATTATTAAAACACTTAACCAAGGCAACCGTTATAGCAACCGCGTCTCGAGTAAGTTCAAAACAGTGGGTAAAAGATTTAGGTGCTGATTTTGTGGTTGATCATACACAACCCCTAGCACCTCAAGTACTCGCTTTAGAATTAGGTGAAATGACGCATGTTGTTAGCCTTAATGGTACTGACCAGTATTTAGACGAATACGTAGAGGTACTTCAGCCATTTGGAAAATTAGGTTTAATTGATGATCCTGAAAACGTCGATATTAAGAAATTAAAGCGTAAGAGCTTATCTCTGCATTGGGAGTTCATGTATACCCGCTCTATGTTCAACACTGCAGATATGATAGAGCAACATAACCTGTTAAATGAGATAGCAAATTTAGTAGATAATGGCGTAATTAAAACCACGTTAAGTGAAACGTTGGGCAAAATTAACTCGGCTAATTTAAAAAAAGCTCATTCGCTTATAGAATCTAGAAAAGCGATGGGTAAATTAGTATTGGAAGGGTTCTAATAGTTTTAGGAACCGCCCCTATTTTACCTCGCTTCAATTTCATAAAAGTTTAAGAGTAGATTGAATTAATCAGTCTTGCTGGCTGACTATCATTTTCCCATTTTTGGTTCAAGAGATAAATTCAGTGGGTCTTAAGCTTACCTATTATACTTCGATTACTGCTAGCAAGAAACGCAAGCGAATTGAGCAATACCCAAAGAGCAGGCACGTGAGTGATGCAAATTATTCACCGCGCCATTTCCACGCACATTGTGAACAAAGCAGGCTTTACCAACAAACAAGCGAAAACTGGTGCAGTTACCCTTATTCAGCGATTTGGTAGCGCCCTTAATCTGAATATCCATTTCCAAATGTTGTTCAGAAAATACTCGCACATTTAGATAAAAAGTACTTAACTCCTACAACCACACTATTGCCACCTTGCGTGCGCCACCTGATGAACAATACACAAACGATTTCACTATTCAACGTGACTTCAATATAAATTAAAAAACCGATAAGCCGGTGAACTATTATTGATGATTTATGAAACGCTTGGAAAGTTTGCAATAGATATACCTTTTACGCATAGGGAAGTAAAAGCTATTAAGAAATAACACAAAATTCCGATAACCAATACAATAATAGTGCGTTACTTTAGATTTGAATGAATTAACTTAGATTCAAGACAAACTCAACGCAATTCATTCTTAAAATTGATGGTTAAACATAAAGTATATGAAAACACCTGCCTTACCCAGTAATGAAGAATTACGGTTAAAATCGTTGTATGAATTAGGTATTTTAGAAACTGAAAGCGAAGAGCGATTTGATAGGATCACTCGTTTAGCTAAACGATTCTTTAATGTTTCCATTTGTTTAGTGTCGCTGGTTGATGAAAACAGACAATGGTTTAAGTCTTGCATTGGGTTAGACGTTAAAGAAACAAGTAGAGATATATCGTTTTGTGGCCATAGTATTTTAGAAAATAATGTGTTTATTATTGATGACACGCTATTAGATGATCGCTTCAAAGACAATCCTTTGGTTACAGGGAGCCCCCACATACGCTTCTATGCAGGGTATCCCATTAAACTACCAAATCAGACAGTGCTGGGTACACTTTGCTTAATTGATACGGACCCAAAACATATGACCGAAGAAGACATTGATACACTCGTCGACTTAGGGAAAGTGGTAGAAGACATTTTTGTATCTATGCATTTGTCTGAAGTAGACGATATCACTGGTAAATATAATAGACGAGGCTTTTGCAAATTATCCGATAAAGGTATCGATTTCTGCGCGCAAACTCACCAAAGCGCGCATATGGTTTATATAGATATGGACAATTTCAAAAGTGTTAACGATACGCTTGGTCACGAAGTTGGTAACTCAATTCTGAGGCAATTTTCAGATATAATCGATGATACGTTTAACAAAGCTGATGTGATAGGTAGAATTGGCGGAGACGAATTCGCTATCTTGACTTTCGCTCGGTCTGATCAAGAAGTTGAAACCTTAATAAATTCTCTTTCAAATCGATTTAAAAGCGCTATTTCACAAGTAGAAGAAACATCAAATTTAAACTTTAGTTATGGAGTGGTGCCTTTAAACGCTAATGAGAATAAATCAACACTGCAGTTACTCGATGCAGCTGATAAAAAAATGTACGAACATAAGAGCAATAAACCATAGAGATTGCTGTTTACCAGTTTTTTATGTAGTAAGTGTTGAGCTTCAAGCACACATTACCAACCGGTAATTTCACGTAAACCTTTACCAATCGCCTATCTTCGCATGACATTGTAAACTAACACGGCATACAAAACTTACACAATTCAACATTTCAACAAACTGAGCTAGTCTAAAAGACAACTGTCACATGGAGTAGCAAATAGCTTTAATCCGTCTTATGCTTCATGCGCCGACGTATCCAAGCTAGCATTGGCAAGCTCAAGCAAACGAGCTTCCACACTTCGGGAGTAGGCACAGTTGAGGTTGGATCATTTGAATATACTGACAGCGACAAAAAGCTAGGACTATTCCCCATATTGTCAGTAAACGACACTGCCCAACCAAAGGCATTGTCTAATCCCATGACACTTATGTCGATAGCGCTAAGCCAATCATCAAACGTCACATCGGCACTAAAGATAAAGTCCATGGCTTGCAAAAAATCAAATGAGTCACCATCTGAGACCACATGATTATCATTAAAAACAAACTCTAAATTGGTTTGCTCTGACAAACTAATGGTTGCTTGGACATCGACAATGTCATAAGTAGAACTGCTGTCTATATCGGTACGCAAGGTACCAGCGAAATCAACGTCATTGATAAATATCAGAGTGCCCGTTGATTCACCTGCGCTCACGGTAGAGTTTTCGCCAATTACAATGTTTCGGCCTGCTATTGAACCATCACCGGTAAGCAAACCACCTTGGATATCAATCACTCCTTCACCCGTTAAATCACCGTTGGCAATAGTGTGTCCGTCGGTTTGTCTAAGCGTACTAAAAAGAGCAATGGTATTGGTGTTATTGAACACACTGCCAGCTTGTAAGACTAGCGTACCATCGTTGTTAACTACACCGTCATTAACAATAAAAGCGTCATTGGTAAGGGTATCTTGATTGTTTAAAGTGCCATACACGGTAATGATAAGCTGGTTGTTGTTGTTGAGCATACCATTGTTGTTTATTGTTCCCTCGCTCTCAATTAGACCGTTATTAGACAGCAACCCATCATTGTTTATTGTGCCGGAATAATTATACATCTCAGCGTCATTGGTAAAAGTACCATTTGCGTTGTTGTTTAAGTTGCCGAAGAAGTTGTTGAAGACAGCGTTGTTGGTCAGGGTGCCATCATTGTTAAACATATTACTGTTTTCAATAATATCGTTATTGGTTAACACGCCGTCATTGAAAATTGTGTCATAGTTTTCAATAAGGTCGTTATTAGTAAATATGCCATTGTTGGTTAATGTACCACCAAAGTTATTGTAAAAACGGCCTGAATTCTCAAGAGTGTCGTTATTGTTAAGCGCCCCTGCGTTGTTTACTATGCTGCTGTTTACAAAAAAGCTGGTATTAGTCAGAGTGCCGCCAGTGTTGTTGTTTAGTGTACCTTCGTTCCCTAAGAGAAATGAGGTAAAGGTACCGCTGTTATTTAGTTCGCCCGTATTGTAGTTAAAAAGAGTGTCATTATTGGCCAGCGTGCCGCCTTCTTTATTATTTAAAATACCGTAGTTGTCAAATGAGTATTCATTAAACAACGACCCATTATTGTCTACTGTACCGTTATTGGTCAGAAGTGCGCCATCGCTGCGTATCGTTAAGGCTCCACTATCATTAATTGTGCACAGTTCATTATTGACATTATTACCAGACAATTCGATGACTCCCGACACAGGGCAGGTAATTTGTGATTGTGCGTAGCTATAAGTACTCAATAGGCCCTGACTCAATACAAAGAGTACAATTGCAATCCTATTGGCAAAGAAGCGTTGATTCATCGGACCATGTTGAGTTTGTATTTTATGTAAAAGTGGACGGATGTTTGTTTGCGGACCCATTAGGCTCATGTTTATTCCTTTTTTAATGCTAGCTTTCTGCGCGTAGCGAATTTGCAGAAACCCTTTAAGATGAGCGGTCCCCATAAGAACCATGATATTTGATTACTTTATTTCTCGCTGGTTAAGGTAGGTATGTGCTTGGATAGATGAAAAAACGATAGGTATTGTTTTAGACATTAGGATACAAACAAATCAGCGATACTCATTAAAATACATTAGTGGTATTAGGTGCTGTATATACGACTTTTTGTA
>DDIL01000093.1:16667-27164 GCA_002338515.1 Glaciecola sp. UBA1851
CTTTCGTTTAGTTGTCTTGCGACTTTACTATAGTTCAAGTGGAATGACTAAATTGGTTGGTGTAATATTGCACCACTTAAATAGGAGCAATAATATATGCCTAGACAAAGCGTAACTCTAACTGAAAAGAATGACGAGTGGCTCAAACTGCAAGTAGGTAGTGGTGGCGATTACACTAACAAAAGTGAACTAATCAATGATTTAGTCAGACGAGCTAGAAGAGCCGAATATATTAATCAAAAGTTTGACCGAGCAGAAAAAAGCGATTTTGTGTATCAATCTCCTCAAGAAATGCTTGCAGAGTTCAAACATAGCGTCAATGATGGTAACTAAGTATCGTCTAACTGCTGAAGTGAAAGAAGATCTAAGGCGAGTATATGTCTATGGATATAAAGAATTTGGTGAAAAGCAAGCTGATGAATATTTCCTGAGTTTCATTGATGCCTTTGAAAAGATAGCCGCAACACCTCTAGCTTATCAATCAATCGACCATTTTAGGCAAGGCTATAGACGATTTCCTCATCGCGCTGATGTTATTTACTATCGTATTAATCAGGACTGGTTAGATGTTATGGCCATCCTTGGTAGTCAAGATATGGATGTCTGGTTGTAGGTTGCAAACACTCAGGCTATGTCCGCTATTGGATGCCTTTGCGACTGTTTTTCATGAGCGAGTGTGAGGTAGACTAATATGGCAACAACGAGCCAGAAACCAATAAAATAAATTAGGAATATAAATGGATATAAACATAACGACCACTTTATCAGTGAGTGTTATTTACGTCGCTATTTTAGGTTTGGTCTTTGTACCTATGACAATCTACGTTGGCCTTTACCGTGTTAAACATCAGATTGATATTGGTGATGCAGGCGATAAAGCTATGTTAAGAAGAATACGCGGACAGGCTAATTTTATTGAACAAGTCCCTCTAGCAGTAGTGTTGTTAGTATGTATGGAGCTGATGGGTGCATCCAATGCTTTGTTGCATGGCTTAGGGATTACTCTAGTGTTAGCAAGGATTTCACACTACCTTGGTTTGACACGAATCGGACCGTTTTTAGCACGTCCAGCAGGTATGGTGGGGACTTTTGCCGTTTATATAATTAGCGCTGTTTGGATTTTGATGTCTGTTTTGACTTATACTCCCTTTGAGTAATGCAGTCATCATTTATGAAGCAAAAACATCACCTTTATTCGACACTCATAAAAAACGGTAAGCTTAGGAAAAGTAACAAGAGATGTACTTGTCCCGGTTGGTTATTGCAAGTATAGGGCTGCCCAAACAAAACCAACAAATATTAAGCCAACTTAATTAATACGGAGCCAATATGACCGATAAACTTTTAGAATTTGCTGCAGAGTTAGACCAAGATCCAGAGCTGCAAAAGCGTTACTTAACGGCGCCTAACGAAATCTTACAAGCCTTCAGTGTTCAAGAGAGTGATATTGAATCACTGATGAGTGAAGATATAACAGCAATAAAAGTACGCTTAGGGATGTCTGGTATGAAAGCGGTAGTTGTTATACACAAACCTCAATAATTACTATACACATGCGTAAATTTTTTATTGTAATAATAATGATTAACTGGTCAATTGCACCAGTTCTCAGTAATGAGAATTTGCAAACTGAGCAGGCGCTTGAACTACTCAAATCGATAGAAGTATTAAACATATCAAAACCTGAAGAGTCACAAAGCCTAATTGTGAAAGCCGCAGAAAATACACTCATTCAGAACTCTGATTATTTAAAAAGTTATTTCTATAATGTTATTGCTCACAAGGCCATATTAAGTGGCAACTTTGTGGAAGCAACAGAAAATCTCGAATTAGCAAAAAATTTAGCAAGTTCATCAGGTAATGTCTTACAGCAAAGCGAAGCCCTTAGAAGAGAAGCTGGCATGTTAACTATTTTGGATCAATATTCCAATGCCCTTGCCCTGTTGAATGAGGCGCTATTGCTACATAATCATTTTGAATCCAATAGAAAAGTTTACGTACTAGAAGGCATGTTAAATATCTACAACCGGCTTGAAAATTATGACCGGGTACTTGAGTACGGATATTTATTTCTAGAAGAAGCGACCAAAATTAATGAAAGCTCAGCAATTAGTTCAGCACATTTATTTTTATATCTTGCATATCTAAATAAAGATGAATTAGAAAATGCCAAGTACCATATCAGAGAGCTCGTAGAGGCGGCGACTACTGAGCAAATAATGGTTTCATTTGCTTACGATGCGTTAGCATCATTTAATTTAGCAAATAATAATCCAGAAGAAGCTTATGAAAACATTCAAATTGCTAAACAACAAGCCCTTAAATCTGAACTCGTGCTGCATCTACCCTTCATTATGTTGCGGGAAGGCGAAATACTTTACGAAATTGAGCGCATAAATGAAGCGAAAACAATCTATGAAAGCATTATTGTGTTTGCCAATGAAAAAGGCTTTATAGAGGCGCAATTAGATGCCATGCAAAAACTAGCAGATATTTATAAGCAAGAAAATGATTTCGAACAAGCCTTTTTATATATTGAACAATATAATGATACGAAAGAACGATTAAGAAGAAATAACGAGCGGCAGCTACTATCGGTTAATCAAGCAAAACTAGAGGTGACCAGCAAAGAAAATCAAATAGACGCACTATTGTTTGAACAAAAACTAAACGAGCAAATGCGTCAGAATCAACAAATAATCATACTCATCTTTATAGCTTGCTTAATTGTTTTAGCGGTATTTACTGTTATAACATTTAAACAAAAACGTAAATTGACACAAACACTCGAACAATTAGAAAAAGCGTCAAGTGCTAAATCGCAGTTTTTATCAAGAATGAGTCACGAAATCCGCACGCCAATTAACGCAATTATTGGCTTAACAAAGCTCAGCTTGAAGTCAATATTGAAGCCTAATGACACCATTAATTTGCAACAAATCGAAGAATCTTCACAAACTCTCTTGGGTGTCATCAATGATGTTTTAGACTATTCCAAAATTGAAGCTGGGGAGCTTCATCTTTCAAGCGTCAGCTTTAATATTGAAGAAATAGTGTCACGCGCATTAAGAATAATTGAGATCCCCGCAAATGAAAAATCGATTACCCTAAGCCATTCAATCGAACGTAATGTCCCTACCATCGTTAAAGGCGACCCCCTTCGTTTAACGCAAGTCTTAAATAATTTGTTAGGCAACGCTATCAAATTTACTGAATCGGGAAAGATTTCGGTTAAAGTCGAGAAACATAATATAGACAATCTACACCTATTAAAATTTTCCATTACAGATACTGGTATTGGCTTTGAGCATAGTAAAGTGCACAAAATTTTTGATTCGTTTTCACAGGCTGACGAATCCATTACTCGAGAATATGGTGGCACAGGACTAGGTTTAGCTATATCCAAGCAGTTGGTTGAATTGATGGGCGGAGAAATATGGGTGACTAGTACCCAAAACGTACAAACCACTTTTTGCTTTACAATCAAAGTTGCTGACGCCCCACGCTTACATACGACTACATTCGAAGCCAAAGAACTTAGTAATATCAAGACACTCATTATTGACGATTTAGCGATTTCTCGGCAGTCAATTGTTGATACGCTAGCCAATTTCGATATTCAATCTGATTGCGCCAATAATGGAAACAGCGGCATTAAAGCATTTAAAAACGCGATCGAACAAAATCAACCTTACGACTTAATAATAATTGATTGGCAAATGCCCGACATAGATGGACTTGACGTTGCTAAAACAATTTTACAAGAAGTCACTGAAAAGGTGCCCTTTATCATCATGGTCTCGAATATTGACCTTGTAAAATTAAAAGCGCTTTGCAAACCACTAAATATTGAATCAGTGCTTGAGAAGCCGATTAATGAACAAGCCTTGTTGTCTGCAATTTCCAAACAAGTACAAAAAAACCAAGTGAAGGCGCTATCGTTATCAAGTATTGAAAACGATATTCCTGACTTCAGCCATTTACACATCCTTTTAGTTGAAGATAACAAAATTAATCGAAAGGTAGCCTGCGCCTATTTAGCAGAAACAAACGCAACCATCAGTATCGCGAAAAACGGACAAGAAGCAATAGAGTTATTTTGTGAAAATGCACAGATTGACCTTGTGCTAATGGATTTGCAAATGCCTATCATGGATGGCTATACCGCCACTCAAAAAATAAGACAAGAATTTAAATCAAACATACCCATTGTGGCAATGACCGCATATGTTTTAATTGAAGAAGTAAAAAAATGCTTAGATGTAGGCATGAATGCTCATGTTTCTAAACCAATATTAGCCTCTAATTTATATACAGTGATTCATGAGAATACGAGAGATGTGCATAAGCCTTTGAAAGTAACCTCAGTGAATCAGGTGCCCCTAATCAATAAAAAAGAGTTAACTAAACACAGCACTGCTAAAACAGACCTAGTGTTAATTGAAGAAACAATTGCATTAGCCGCCTTATTTAATAATAAAAGTGCTTATCTTGAATTAATTGAGGACTTTATTTCTTTGGCGAAACAAATGACCATCATTGAAAATGTGGATACGTCAGAAAGTCTGAAAATTAATTTGTCTCGGATACATTCGCTTACGCCCTCGCTGGCCTATATAGGTGCATTTAATCTATCTGAGTTCGCGGCAAATTTAGAACAACAATTGAGAGAACAGAATATCCCAATTTCATCAGATATGCATCACGCCACAACCCTCTTCAAAAATACACTCGAAGGTATAGTAGAAAAATTGATTCACAAAGTTAATCGTTAATACCATTCAGACTCGTATTAGACCAACATGCTCGTACTTAATGCAGCAATCGTCAGAAATTGTGTCGCGTCATCAACAAACAGCGGCTTTGCAATAAAATATCTTACTGAATAAACTGAATTATTAGTGGGCTCTAAATAATTATTCTTTTACAATTCGTCGCGCTAGATACAAGATTGCCGCAGGTATTAAACCTATTAAATTGCCTTCTAACCATACCCAAAAATAACATAGCCATGTATTGCTGATTACTAGTATGAACAAGCGTATTATATGGTTAGTAATCAGACTCAGGGTGAATGTAGCAATTGCTCCTAATCCAACTACTGAAAAAAACATTGAGAACAAGACATCTTGAAGTCTCAAGTCAGTATTTAAAAGCACAATTACACTATAATAGATTGCGAGAAAGATAGGCGTTCCGATAACAAAAACTAGTTGGTATTGCCTGTACTCTTTGTTTTTAGCTTCTGTATGGGCCTTATTTTTAGCTGTTAGTTTTTCTTGAAGGCTCATTGATTAAAAGTCCTTGTCACTGTTTTAGTATTTTCAAAATAACATAAGTAACTAATGAGCCAAGCATTAAGCCAGATAAAAACTCTACGTTAACAACCCGCAATGCCCTCTTTAAAAATGGCTCTTTTGCTGAGGGATCTATCAATATAGCAATCATCTCAGCTTCAACTTTTTGTCCTACTTCTATATTTATTGACTGAATCATACCTGATGCAGGAGAAATGACCTCTAAAACAGCATAATTAGTGTCTATGTCAAACAGATTTTGATCTTTATAAACGAATTCGCTCTTTTTAACGCGCAACTCACATATAACAAGATTATTGTCATCGTCAGTGTAGTTAGGGGGAACAAAGGGAATTCTTATTTCCATATTTTTATTTTGCGTCCATTCAAATGTCGTGTGAACTTTATATAGAATAAACGACATTGGGTGAAAAGCCAATCTGCCCAATTTTAATGCTTTAGAGTAGATTACTGTAAACAAAAAGCACCTGTAGCAATCAGACAAAAAGCATCTAAAAGTGGACGTATTTAGCTCCTTCGATTACTTCTAGTTTTACCTGATTGCTGACTTAAGCTTTTGCTTACTTACAGTGCCAATGTTCGAATGGAAAGTCACAGACATATATTGCTAAATATATAACGAATTACCAAGTTGATATTAGTATTGCTTCTTTCATTTTGCTGCGTCATTATGGAAGCTAAGCCCCACTTCAAGAACCTAACCACAAGCCTCAAATGGAGATTCAATGTTACTTAGAAGCATAACGAAACACGTTAGAGCGCAAAATTGGTTTGCTGTAGGAATAGATTTTTTCATTGTCATTGTGGGAATTTTAATTGCTTTTCAAATCACAACTTGGAAAGAAGATTATACGAATAAAACAGGCTTACAAAAAGCGCTCGAGCGCTTAGACAAAGAAGTTAGTTTGAACATAGAAATAAGCGATTTAATACTACAAGATTTTGCTAAAGGCACCGATGACCTTAATTTTTCGCGGGACGCATTGAGTCGATGTGAGAGTTCTTTAGAGGCTACTGCGGCTTTAGAGAGAACAATTTATAGCTTTGTAGAAGACTACCATCCAAACTTTGTTATGGTTGTACTAGAACAATTATCAGCACAAGAACGATATCAAGACATGTTATCAGTAGAGTTCCAACAGAGTTTGGGGTTTTATATTCGACGTCTAAAAGAGGAGTATGAACAAACCACCACATACTATAATAACGCTTGGCTATATCACATTACTCATCACCCAAGTGTGCGTGCAAATTTTGTTGGGTCTGATCAAGCTAATTGGTCGTTTAGTTTAGCAAAACCGTTTAATGAGGTATGCCAAGACAACACATTTAGAAATCGATTCATCAATACAATCGGCTTCTTGGGTGCGATAGAACAGCGCTTGCAGAAATTAAATATCGATTTTAAAAAATTTCAGGATAACTTGAAAAACGAAATAATTAAAAATCAGTAAGTTCTCCCAAGTGGACGGTATAGTTTATTATCCTTGCGTAATGTTGTTCGTGTATGGGCTCCTCCTCATTTGCAAGTGTTTTGTTCGATAACATTTTGGTGATCTTGTCTGTTGAGAATTTTTTATTTGAAACTACTAGAGGCTTGCATACTATCAGACGCTTCCACGCCCATTGCCGCCATTTATAAAATGTGTCTATTTTTCAACATTCGCTTATACAAAATAAAAAGAATAATGCATTTTTTAACAACACTAGAGCATCGCCAGTTGAAACTTTAGAGAGAGCGCTTATGTTTGATGGTTTATAATTAAAAGATTTTTTAACTTTAGCGCATAACACACTAAAAACACGATGAGTAACTGCAATGCAATCCCTTTATGTAGCCAAAGCAGCAGGTTAGTCTATAATGTTAATTTGTTCTATACTCCTCAATGTCTTTATCCTTGTACTTTATATTTAATATGGTCAGATACAGTATGTCCAATACAAAGCTATTTACAGTGTTTTCTTTTATCTTTTCATTAATTTTTCTTATTTCATTAGGTGGTTTATTTTCATTTGATAGTGTGGCAAATAATGAATCAACAACCGAAGTAAAAGAAGTTAGCGTCAGAGTAGTCACAACTCTTGGAGAATTTACCATTGCACTTGACAATCGAACGCCCGAGCATGGTGGGAATTTTATTCGTCGAGTTGAGCAAGGGCTCTATGATAACGCAGTTTTTCAACGTGCTATTCCACATTTTATTATTCAGGCTGGCGATTTGCGTCATGATTCAACTTTTGAGGATATGCTTTTATCCATTGCCAATGACAGTCAAATACCACCAGAAATACACAAGGATTTATTCCATAAACGAGGCGCAGTATCGATGGCGAGGCTTGATAACCCATCATTGTTTTCGTCAGAAGTAGATTTTGTCGTAAACATTGGAAAACAGCATACAGATCTGGAGCTGGAAAGGCACGAGAGTAGAATAAATGACCAATTAAAATTTTATTACTGGCTGAATTTACCTGACAATTTGCCAATATTAGAGAATTTTAGACAAGCATCGAAAGTTGGCACAAGAAATCAGGAAGCCATTTCAGATATAACACTACAATTTGAGCGAGATCGCGACAAACTTAGTGATTATAAGCCATACAGTATTCCTAGTAGTCATAGGGAAATTTATCGGACAATTGGGGGGAATCCATTCTCGGATCGACGTTATACCGTCTTTGGTGAGGTAACTGATGGTATGGATGTTGTGATAGCTATCTCTAATGTACCTACTAGAGATAGAGATTGGCCGATTGAAGATATTAAGATTCTGTCAATGAAGTTGTTGCAGGAGTAAAATGTGTGATGAGACAGCTAGAATGGTATACGTCTCCGGTTCGTTCAAAGCTATCCCAATTCCTTTACCAATAGCCTATCGTCACAAGACATTGCAAGCTAACACGTTATACAAAACTTACACAATTCGACATTTTAACAAACTGAGCTAGTCTAAAAGACAACTGTAACAAAGGGGGAGTAAACATCGTTTATTCTTCTTACACTCAGGCAATTAGTGAGTCAATGCGATCGGACTAGCTAATTGACTTCCTATAGATTTGCCCTGTATTCTCTTTTGGCGCATTTTAAATAACTAATACTGAGAGTCACATGCGAATTTTCAGCTTTATATTATTCATGATCGTCGGTTCAGGTCTGGCTTTTGCCCAATCGTCTGACAAACCATTAGACGAATTTGACGAATATGTGGCCAACGCGGTTGCAGATTGGGGCGCGCCAGGCTTGGCGATAGCGGTGGTAAAGGATGATCAAGTTGCCTTTGCTGGCGGTTTTGGTGTTCTGGAACTTGGGCGGTCGGATATTGTCGATGCCGATAGCTTGTTTCATGTTGGCTCTACGACCAAGGCCTTTGTGTCGATGTCTTTAGGAATGTTGGTCGAAGAAGGTCTAATCGGCTGGAATGATCGGGTGATTGATCATTTACCTGATTTTCGTGTCGCTGACCCTTATGTCACGCGTGAATTGCGAATAACTGACCTGCTGGACCATGGATCTGGCGTGATGACAGGAGACCTTGTATGGTTATCTGGTGCGTCGCGGGCAGAAAGTATGAAGCGGCTGGCACATGCTGAGCAAGCTTTTAGCCTGCGTAATGATTGGCAATATAATAATATGATGTACTTGGTGGCAGGTGAGTTGGTTGCCGCGGTAACAGGTGCACCGTTTGAGGATTTTGTTAGAACCAGGATATTTGAGCCATTGGGAATGAGTCGTTCTGTTTTGACCGAAGCTGAGTGGGATGTCCAAGCCAATAAGTCCGTTGCCCATTATCCGCATCCTGAAACAGGTGAAATGACTGTTATTGAATATCCTCATATCTATGAGGCTGGCGGGGCAGGGCTGATTAATTCCAGCGTAAACGATTATACACATTGGCTGCGCTTTTTGCTGCGCGGTGGTGAGCTTGAGGGACAGCAACTGGTATCGACAGCCACCATTGATGAGATGTGGCGTCAGCATAACAGCATGAGTGAACCACCTTACCCAGCAGCCCAATTGGCCGACAGCCACATGTTTGGCTATGGCCTTGGCTGGTTTTTGCAAGATTATCGCGGCGAGAAAATGGTGATGCACACGGGCTCTATTTTTGGCCAAGCTGCCATCGTCGGCCTTTTGCCCGAGCATGACCTAGGCGTTGTGGTATTTATCAATGGTGACCATGTCGAGATCCGCCACGCCCTAATGTATGAAGTTTTTGATCGCTATCTTGGCTATGATGAAGATATGGATTGGAGCACTGAACTTAAAGCCGTGTTTGACGATATTGCCGCCGAATCTAAGGGCAATACAAAAGATGACGATGGTCAGGCACCTGAAATGTCATTGCCGTTGGCCAGTTATGCGGGCACTTATGAACATCCATATTTTGGGGAAATGACTATTAGCATGGAAGACGACAGCCTAGTATTACGCATGGGTACGCGGCTGGAATATCAGATGAAGCATTCGCAATATGATATGTTTGTACTGGAGACAGAAAAATTCTGGTTGGGCGGCGGCTCGGTAGCATTTGAGTCTGACAACCGTGGCGGGTTATCTGCTGCAAACATTTACGGCATTGCCTTTGATAAAGTGGATTCAGCTGACCCAACCAAAGGTTAATTACTATCCTTAATAGCTTGCTCAAAATCTTCAGGAAATGGCTTTGACGTATCTTATAATCAATGGTCTGTCATTAAATACGTCGCTTCAAACTCGTTACACATATCCAGAAGATGTTATGATTAAAGTAAATATTCTAATTGTTACTATTATCGTTTCTTCGTTCTCTCCAGCTTATTATGGCAGTCAGGTAAACGAGATATCTACTGAGCAACGTCGCACAGTGATTAACCAAGCCCGTTCAGACTCTCTTAGAGACGACTTCCGCCCGCAGCCTACATAAGTATTAGAGCCCGCGGCATACATATTGTTTGGCTTAGGCTTGCTGATAGCTGGAGCCCGCTGAAGAAAAAATAAGCGTGATTGAAACGCTGATTTATCATGACATTTCGTTGCATCAAAGCGCATATTAAGAAAGGATGCTTGAACATGCCATATGTTAAGGCGAAGCTCTTCGCATCCCACTATCCCAATTTCAGCACCTAAAAGTCATAGTATTTAATCACCAAAGCATCCAAAACCGGTCATACCTTTTACTAGATTTAAAAAACACCCTAG
>DDIL01000018.1:0-547 GCA_002338515.1 Glaciecola sp. UBA1851
AGAACAGGCGACACAACCAGTTACCAACGACAAAAGCAAATAAAAAATCCACCTAACATTCTGCTGACTACCCCAGAATCTTTAATGTTGATGTTGTCTTACGTGACAGCATCAAGTTTATTTAAAAACTTAAAATGTTTGATAGTGGATGAAACGCATTCCTTTGCTAATTCTAAACGCGGTGATTTTATGTCATTAGCCATGGCAAGATTGAATTGGTTAAATCCAAATTTTATTCGGGTTGGCCTGTCGGCAACGGTGGCTCATCCTGAATCACTTGCTGCTTGGTTAGGTATGACAGGTGAGCCAACCAATATTATTCATGCTAAATCTAAAGTTAAGCCAAGATTAAAAATTCTTACCAACAAAAAGCATATTCCTTTTGGCGGGTATATGGCGAAGTATGCTAAAGCAGAAATTATGCAGGCAATTGTTAAAGCACAAACCTGTTTAATTTTCGTTAATACTCGTGCTCAGGCTGAGTTAATATTTCAAACGCTTTGGGAGGAAAATAAACTTGGTTTACCCATTGCCATATATCATGGCT
>DDIL01000018.1:566-3788 GCA_002338515.1 Glaciecola sp. UBA1851
TTAAGCCAAGATTAAAAATTCTTACTAACAAAAAGCATATTCCATTTGGCGGATACATGGCGAAATATGCTAAAGCCGAAATTATGCAGGCAATTGTTCAAGCACAAACCTGTTTAATTTTCGTTAATACTCGTGCTCAGGCTGAGTTAATATTTCAAACGCTTTGGGAGGAAAATAAACTTGGGTTACCCATTGCCATATATCATGGCTCGCTAAGTAAAGAGCAAAGACAAAAAACTGAAAGTATGATGTCGCAAGGAAAATTGCGAGCAATTGTAGCCACGTCTGCTTTGGAGTTAGGCATAGATTGGGGTGATATTGACCTTGTTATTCAAGTGGGCGCACCTAAAGGGGTAAGTAGGTTAATGCAAAGAATAGGGCGTTCTAATCATAGAATGGATGAGCCATCCCAAGCGTTACTTGTGCCGGCTAATAGATTTGAATCATTAGAATGTTTGTCGGCGATAAAAGCAATCAAAAAGGGGGAATTAGATGGCGAGCCACCTATGCCTGGATCTCTCGATATTATTCCACAATTTATTATGAACTGTGCCTGCAGTGAAAATTCAAAGATAGAAGACACCTATCAGGTTGTACTCAATGCTAGCCCTTATTCAGGTTTAGATCGCAATACATTTACTCAGTTATGGATGTTTACACAAGACGGTGGGTATGCGCTGCAAGCCTACGAGCGTTACTTCCGATTAGTTGAAGAAGATGGCGAATATAAGCCTGCTAATAAGCGCGTGATCATGCGGCATCGACAGAATATAGGTACCATTGTTGAGGCTGGGCGCTTAAGGGTAAAGCGGGTAAAAAAAGCGCATCAAGGTAAAATAATTGGGGAGGTGGAAGAATATTTTGCTCAGCAATTAACCAAAGGAGATAGCTTCTATTTCGCTGGAGAAGTACTGATATTCCAAGGTATTTTCGATATGATTTTAGAGGCTAAACCGGGTAAAGGCAAAGAGCCAAAAATCCCTAGTTATCAAGGTGGACAAATGCCTTTATCTACTTATTTGGCCGATGCAGTGCGCGACTTAATTAATTCGCCAAACGATTGGAAAGCCTTACCAAAGCTAGTACGCGAATGGTTAGATTTGCAACGTGAATTTAGTGCTTTACCCGGTATGGATACTATCCTAATTGAGCAGTTTAAATTTAGAGGCGCACAAACTACTCTGTTTTATACCTTTGAAGGGCGAAAAGCGAATCAAACTTTGGGTATGCTTATTACTCGAAGAATGGAAAAAATAGGGTTGAAACCCATCAGCTTTTCAATAACCGATTATGGGTTATCAATAGCAAGTGTAATTGAAGTACAGCACCATCATATTAAAGAACTTTTCAACCCTGATATTCTGGGGGATGAGTTAGAAGATTGGATGTTAGAAGCAAGTATGCTAAAACGTAGCTTTAGGCAAGTAGCGGTAGTAAGTGGTTTAATAGAGCAAAATTACCATAGCAACAAAAAGACCATGCGTCAGGTTACCTTCTCAACCGATTTAATTTACGACACGTTAAAAGAGTATGATCCCGATCATATTCTGTTAAAAGTTACCCGAGACAATGCGCAGCGCGAGTTATTAGACATAGATAGAACCAGTAATCTGCTTTTTAGATTTTTTGAGAATTTTAATTTTATGCCGCTTGCAAAGCCGTCCCCCATGGCTATCCCTATTGTGCTGGATGTGCGAAGTGAAATTGTGACTGGCGCGGGAACGCAAGCATTATTAGAACAAGCTAATTTATATCAAGAGGCGGAAATGATGTTAGATGAAGTGCGCGAACTACTTTCAGAAAATCATTAAGCAGGCATCTTTTTGTAATGGAGTAATTATTGATAGACGCTGAAGAGTTAAAAAACCTATTAATTACCAATCAAGTGATTCCAATCAGATTTGCTAACCAACGTATGTTGCTTGACGCAAATGGTGTGTTGGTTTGGCCAAAACATCAATTACTTATTTTTAGCGATTTGCATTTAGAAAAAGGTAGTTTTTTAAGTCAATTTGCTAACCCTCTACCTAGGTTTGACAGCGCTGAAACTATTAAGCGCATGGTAATGATGTGTCAACAATATCAATGTAGTCACATTGTCTGTTTAGGTGATAGTTTTCATGACTCAAATGCGCTTAGCCGAATGCAAAGTGAAGATTTAAAGCAATTAAATTTACTGATAGAGTCTACTGATAAATGGACATGGGTTTTGGGTAATCATGACCCTGATATACCCGAAATAGTGAAAGGTGAAAGGCAAAACTACTTAATAATAGACAATATATTACTTGTACATGAACCAGAAAATTTAACTGAATTTGATCAAATTGATGCACAAATTATCGGGCATTTCCACCCTAAATCTAGCCATAAATTAGCCAATAGGAAAGTGACCGGTAAAAGTTTTGTTAGCGCAGATAACCTGTTATTGATGCCTGCGTTTGGGAAATATACGGGCGGTTTAGACATTAAAGATGAAGCATTTAATCGTCTTTTTCAGCTAAATAACGCCCAAATATATATGACGTATAATCGTAAAATTTACATGATGTGACGTAGGTTAACTCTCTAGCAGACTTCCTACTTCTAAAACGGGTGCGGCATCCACATTCTGAGCATTCATCATAGTGGCAATTCGCTGCAATGTCGCTACCATTTGGCTTTGTTCCCAGTCTTCTAATTCATTAAATTTATTGGTGAAATTCTCTTGAAGAGGTAAGGGAGCTGTCGCTAATGCAGCCTTTCCTGAATCTGTTAAATATACTTCTACTTTGCGTTTATCAACTGTACTTCGAACGCGGGTAACCAGCTCTCTAGCTTCCATTCTATCCAATACGCTTGTTACTGTGGCAGAACTTAAATTAATGGTTTCAGCTATCTCTTTTACCATTACACCGCCACTTCTTCCCACGTTTTGCAAAATCATCAGTTGTGGACCAGTAAGGCCCACATCTTTATTAAGCTTGCGAGAGTGCATATCTATTGCTCTTATTATTTTTCTAAGTGCAACTAACAATTCTTCGTCTTTTGTCATCAATAAGGCTTCACTTCAATAAAAACGTGCTTAACGCACAAGATGTAAAAAATATAAATGTTTGTGATATTGGTCTACCACATCATTTATTACGGCAGTTTTTGACCAGCCCATTACGCAATAGTCTTTACCACCTTCACTTAAATGTACTTCTGCCCGATAGTAATGTAAATCATCCTTTGTATTTA
>DDIL01000136.1:0-2476 GCA_002338515.1 Glaciecola sp. UBA1851
GCCGCGAAAGCGGTAACCTCCGAATACAACGAGTCATTGCCGCGAAAGCGGTAACCTCCCAAATCGTCATAAAAAGCCAAAGTACTATTCGTCCTTACTATGCTTTTGGGGAGATACTCGCTTTCGCGAGTATGACACGACTAGTTAGCGAGTATGACTAATCTACTAACTTTTTTTAACTAGTCCGTTCGACTGCATAATGCCTTGGATTTCGCTCACACTTGCGGGGTCATCAATAGTTGAAGGTACCACAATGTCCTGATTTTCGGCTATTTGGCGTAACAACTTACGTAAAATTTTACCACTTCGAGTTTTAGGTAAACGAGGCACAACTATAGTCTGCTTTAAACACGCTAAAGGGCCTATTTCTTTGCGTACCATGGCAACTAGTTCTTTTTCTAGTTGTTCAGCGGAAATGTCTGCGCCATCTTTCAATAATGTCATGCCTACTGGTATTTGTCCTTTCAAATTATCATGAATACCAATAACACTGCACTCCGCTACTGCTGGATGACTAGCTAACACTTCTTCCATCTCACCTGTAGACAACCGGTGCCCTGCTACGTTAATTACATCGTCTGTTCTTCCCATAACGAATAAATAGCCATCTTCGTCTATGTATCCGCCATCACCAGAACAGTAGTAACCCGGGTATTCAGTCAAGTAGCCGTCATTGAATCGGTCAAAATCACCCCAAATAGTCGCTAGACAGCTTGGTGGTAAAGGTAGTTTTAATGCAATTGCACCTTGTGTATTAGCAGGTAACTCATTGCCGAGTGAATCTAGTATTTGAATATTAAATCCGGGAACAGGTACTGTTGATGAACCTGGTTTAGTCGGTAATGTTTCAACACCAGTTAAGTTTGCAGCAATTGCCCAACCTGTCTCTGTTTGCCACCAGTGATCAACCACTGGCTTACCTGTTTTTTCTGTTGTCCAGTGGTAGGTAGGCGGATCAAGGCGTTCGCCTGCCATAAACACGGTTTCTAAACAATCCAGGTTATAGTTTGCCATCAAATCGGCTTCCGGATCTTCTTTTCGAATGGCTCTGAAGGCGGTAGGTGCTGCAAATACAGCTTTTACTTGGTATTCTTCAATTACACGCCAAAATGCACCTGCATCTGGCGTTCTTACAGGCTTTCCTTCATAAACAATGGTTGTGCATCCGTGTAATAACGGTGCATACACTATGTATGAGTGACCAACTACCCAACCTACATCAGATGCAGCCCAAAATACATCGCCTGGCTGCATATTGTAGACTGCTGACATTGAATATTTTAGTGCAACAGCATGTCCACCATTGTCACGCACCACGCCTTTTGGCTTGCCTGTGGTACCAGATGTGTATAATACATATAAGGGGTCATCGCCTCTTACTGGCACACAATCAGCTTTGCTAGCAGTTTTGATTCCTTCTTTCCAATCAATATCTCGAGGAGCCTGCATCTCAGCTTGTGCTTCAGGACGTTGCAAAATAACCACGTGATCAGGTTTGTGAGATGCAATCACAATTGCCTCATCCACCATTGGTTTGTATTCAATTACGCGGTTAATTTCAATACCACAAGACGCCGTGATCAAGGCTTTTGGCTTGGCATCGTCTATTCTTACTGCAAGCTCGTTAGCTGAGAAGCCACCAAATACGACTGAATGAATTGCGCCTAAACGAGCAACAGCTAGCATGGCGACAACTGCTTCAGCAATCATTGGCATATAAATTACGACTCTATCACCTTTAGATACGCCGCTTTGTTGCAATAAACCAGCAAATGTTGCTACTTGATCTAAAAGCTCGGAGTAGCTAATTTTCGTTTTTGTAGCGGTAACAGGCGAGTCATATATGATAGCAGATTGCTCACCTCTACCGTTAGCTACGTGGTAGTCTAATGCCATATAACAGGTATTTAATTCTGCATCTGCAAACCAGCGCTGCATGCCGTTAATGTCTTCTGACAAGATTTGCTTAGGTGCTTTGTACCAGTCAAGAGCTTTGGCTTGCTCAGCCCAAAACTCTGCTGGCGTCTCGATAGATGCTTGATATTCTTTTGCGTATGCGCCTTCACAAGGATTTGTCACGTTTTTACTCTCTCTGTTGGGAATATGGTCAACTTAACGCGCTTGGCATTTAACAAAAAGTTAGACGGCAGACGTGTTAAAAATTAATTTTGATGTTGTAAGATTAGTGTAGAGATGTGAACAAGTTGTATTAGACTTATGGCGTAATCGTAAAAAAAGATGATTTAAGTCAAGAAAATCAGTGCATGCGAGATAGTTAAGCACGATTTAAGTTTGTATTGATTATGTGAATTATTAATAGATTTTTGATTTATTTTATTTATGGGATTTGCTAGTTCTATTGTTGGATAGTGGTAGTTTTTGGGGGCTACTGCTTTCGCAGTAGTGACAGTAGTTTTTGGGGGCTACTGCTTTCGCAGTAGTGACGGTAGTTTTTGGAGGCTACTGCTTTCGCAGT
>DDIL01000136.1:2686-15615 GCA_002338515.1 Glaciecola sp. UBA1851
GCTACTGCTTTCGCAGTAGTGACAGTTGTTTTGGAAGCTACTGCTTTCGCAGTAGTGACAGTAGTTTTTGGAGGCTACTGCTTTCGCAGTAGTGACAGTTGTTTTTGAAGGCTACTGCCTTCGCAGTAGTGACGTGGGGCCTTGCAGTAGTGACGGATTAATTCGCAGTAGTAGCCTAAGGGTCCCCTGCGTATGAACGCGATGCAAAGTAGTAAAAGTAAGTAGGCATAAGACATTGCGCCGCCTCCACTATCGCCATCACTTGTGCTGCCAGTGCTACTAGTATCAATATTTGTGACTATCAGCGTTGTTGAAACGGCTACTTCTTTTTCTCCATCATAAACAAATAGTGTTAGCCCAATTGTTTGGTCGCTTGATACGTTTGGCGCGGTAAAAGATACACTCAGCGTATCCGCATCTTGCAGCGTTACATTTGGACCTTGAGTTTGTCGCCATAAGTATCTCAGCGAGTCACCATCAGGATCGGTAGCGGTTGCACTAATCGATATCAGCTCATTTTCATCGACGTTAGCAGCATGATTAGCGATTATCACCTCAGGAGCTTGATTATTGTTGCGAATTACCACACTAATATTAGTCGAAGACGTATCCCGCCCATCAAATACTTCGAGTATAAATGACAGAGTTTGGTCTTGTGACACTTGTGGTGCAACGAAAGACAATAACGGAGTATTGTTTTCATCAATCTCAATTGGCAAACCGCCTAACTGTCGCCAACGAAATACTAATGCATCGTTTTCGGCATCTGAGGTCATAGATGCGTCAACGCGCACTACCTCCCCTTCAATCACGGTTGTTTGCCGAGCAACGTTAATGGAAGGCGAGCTATTAGGTAATGGCAAAGCCAATACACCCGGGTCTTTAATGATCGAATTAGCTAAGCCATCGGCATCATTAGGTCCCCCGTCTTGAATGTAAAGCAAAATACACTGGTCAGATTCATTCAAACCATTGATATATAGGGGTGAATCAACAGCTGGGCAGTTACCATCCGCATCTAATGGTGCTGATTGAATTGCATTATGAGCGTTTTCTACGAAGGTAAACCAACCTGCTGATGGACTGTATTTTCGATAAACAGCATCTGCCACAATAGATGTACCAGTATTTAGAGGGATCACTACTGCGACACTCTGACCCGGCTCATCTAGGCCTTCAATATTAAAGCTTTGAATGGCTTGTATTGGCTCATAATGGATGTCAGACGCTAACGAACTGGAGCTACCGTCAACCGAACCAAAATTGGTTATATCTAATTCAGTGACGATTGAATTGGTCGCAAAGCCTTGGCTGCTAAGCGTATTAATATCACCAACAACCAAACGCAAGCCGTCAGATGTGGTAATCGGTTGCTCACTTGAACCGGTTGGCAATGTAGCAGCATTTGCTTCATTATCGAGGTAATCTGCTATGCCGTCTAAATCTAAATCTGCTACGCCCTCAAAAGCATCCGATAAACCATCAAGGTCACTATCCATAATGCTTGAGAAATTGGGGCTTCCGGACTTTATAGTGAATGGAAACTCTAATAAAATACTGTTTTGTTCAATACTACCTAACTCTTGAACTTGTGCTCTAGCAATATAATTTCCTGCTATCGCGCTGGCTGGGTCGAATTCAAAGGTCGCATTGTTATTATCTAACATCCGATCTGCTATGCTTGTATTTGATGCTTCATTAGTTGCTTCTATAACTTGCCAAACAACTGAATGCCTTTCATTCACATTAATGTCTTTTATATCTAACGCTAATGTTGCTATTCCACTATTTTGATAAGCCAATGTAACCGGTGTACTTTGTTGGTTCAATGACATACTCGCAGATGGCGCAAAATTCTGGTTGCTAACTTCTACTATAACCTGGGAAAAGCGCGAAATACTTGCATTTGTAGGATTACTAAAGCTTACCGCTACTCGTTGCCCTAAGCTACTAGTAGGGGCAAGTGACAAGGCTAATTCAGCACTTTGACCATCTTCAATTGTAATGGTGCCAAACTGCTGGGAAGTAACTGGCCCTGTAACACTGTATTCAACCGTCACAGGATATGTCGCAGCTTTACCCGACAAGCCAACTGGAATATAAATCTCAGAACCAGGGCTGGCGAAACCATAAGATTTGCCCACTATAATAGGCAGTACATTAATTTGTATTTCAGATAGCGTGCTGTTGCCAGATAAATCCGTAGCCTGCACCAACACAGACTGTTGGCCTGACTTTAATCTAGATTCGGTAATTATTTGAGCGTCTAATTGTCCGTCAACTATATCCTGCGCAGTAATATTTAAGTCTCTAGATACATCGGTCAATATTCCACGGGCTGGGATACTAATAGTGTTCATACCAGAAAACTCAGGAGCGGTAGTATCTACCACTTCAACTAACTGGGTCACTTGCGTTTGGTTTCCAGCAAAATCAATTGCAGTCCAAGTGATCTCATTTACACCCAATGGTAATGGTGCAGTATAGTTATTGGTTAACGTAGCTGGATTTAAATTGTTATCTCTTAATATTGGCTCACTTAACTCTACATCAGTTAACGGGCCTGTCGCTTCCACTATTAAATCAACTATTCCTTCAATTGATGGTGCTTCATCATCACCAATGGTCGGATTAAGCGGTGCAATGTCATCAACGTCTACAATGCCGTCATTATCGTCGTCATTGTCAGCATTGTTTCCAATCCCGTCTAAATCTGTGTCTTCAGATTCACTCGGTGTAAATGGAAATGCATCAACATCGTCGAAAACACCGTCATTATCATCATCTTGGTCGGCATTATTGCCAATTCCGTCATTGTCAAAATCTGCACTTTCTGTTGCATCAAATGGGAATACGTCTTGCAAATCGATGACACCATCGTTGTCGTCGTCTTCGTCACGATTGTCGCCAATTCCATCCAAGTCGTTATCTGCCCATTCACTTGAATCAAACGGGAACAAGTCTATATCGTCTTCTATTGTGTCGTTATCATCATCTAAATCTGCATTATCTCCAACACCATCCATATCGTTGTCGCGAGATTCTAGCGGATCAAAAGGGAATGCGTCATCTTCATCTAATACATCATCATTGTCATCATCGGTGTCGGCATTATTACCAAAACCATCAAGATCATTATCGGCAAACTCGCTAGGGTTGAGCGGAAACAGGTCGTCTTCATCCGCTACTCTGTCGCCGTCGTCGTCTAAGTCAGTATTATTGCCAATACCGTCAGAATCGGTATCCGTATCTTCAGTAGGATCAAGCGGAAATGCATCCACAGTGTCTGAGCTGCCATCTCCATCGTCATCATTGTCAGCGTTATTGCCTACCCCATCACCGTCAGTATCAACTGTTTCAGTCGCATCATTCTCAAATGCATCAAATTCATCTATTACGCCGTCGTTATCGTTGTCTGGGTCAGCATTATTGCCAATGCCATCTCCATCTGTATCAAACCATTCGGTAACAGCAAAAGGAAATGCGTCAACCACGTCTAACACGCCGTCGTTGTCATCATCGGTATCTTCATTGTTTCCTATACCGTCGCCATCAAAATCTGAGGTCTCAGCAGGGTCTAACGGAAAACGGTCAAATTGGTCGTCTAATCCGTCATTATCATCGTCTGGATCAGCATTATTCCCTATGCCATCTTCATCTGTATCTCTTGTTTCTGATGGATTAAACGGGAAAGCATCGTCTTCATCTAACACGCCATCATTATCATCGTCTGGATCAGCATTGTTGCCGATTCCATCTTGATCGTTATCCAGAAAATCGCCCGGATCTAATGGAAACGCGTCGTCTTCATCCAAAATACCATCGTTATCGTCATCAGGATCGGCATTGTTACCTACTCCATCTTCATCAGTATCTAATGTTTCGGTAGGATCGCGAGGGAATGCGTCTTCTGTATCTGGCGTTAGATCGTTGTCATCATCAGTATCAGCGTTGTTACCAATTCCATCGCCGTCACTGTCTATTGTTTCGTTCGGGTCAAACGGGAAAGCGTCATTATCATCTGTGCCGCCATCATTATCATCATCATTATCGGCATTATCACCAATACCATCCCCATCAAAATCGCTGGTTTCGTTTGGATCAAATGGGAATACGTCTTGAGAGTCTGGTGTACCGTCATTATCATCGTCTAAGTCTGAATTATTTCCTAAACCGTCGTTGTCGTTGTCGCCGTTTTCCAGCGGATCGAAAGGGAATGCATCAAGCGTATCTTCCACTCCATCGTTATCGTCATCTAAGTCAGCAAAATCACCTATACCATCACCGTCAAAATCAGTTGATTCATTTGGATCCAACGGAAATAGATCGTCTGTATCTAATACATTGTCATTATCATCATCTGTATCTTGTTCATCAGGGATACCATCTGCGTCTGTATCAGTTATAGGGAATTCAAGATAATTATTTAGCCAATTTGATTCATATCGAGTTGAGGTAGGTTGTATAAAGGTGCTAAAGCCGAATCGGTTGGCAAAGCTAGATGTGGTGCCTACCGTGACGTTGAATAACTCATCATTATTTAATGCGGTAACAGTACACAAAACATAGTCTGTGAAAATTTCGCAGCTTTCAGCTAGACTAATTGCACCGGTAAAGTTGATACTGTTAATTTGAGTATCGTCATCGGAAACAAACCAAATTTCATAGGTTTCAGCGTCTTCTAATCTTATATCTAAGGTGCTAGTTTGCGAATTACCAACTTCCGTAAAGTTTGGATTGGCGCTAACAGATGCATCGAACCCAAATTCATTAATGTCGTGTTTAACCGAAATAAAAGGATTAATTCGGCTCACTATTAGTCCAGTAGAGGTAGAGTAAGCAAGCGCTTGATTATCTCTACTGTCGTTTGCTATTAAGCCACTTAAAAACCATTGCCCTTCTGTGTCCGAAGAAGTAACAGTAGTAGTAAAACTAGCTTTTTGTTCGCCATTTACTACTTCCCAGTCACTCACCTGAGAAAGGTTTAATTGCTCACCGGTTATTAAGTTTTCTAGGGCTATGGGAGCGATACTCACGCTTGATGCTTCAATAAAACTTAATTCTACCGTGATTGCTTGCGATGTTTGAGTTTGCAGAATGCCATTTGGCGTGTAGGTAATGCTAGACAGTATAGGGGCTTGAGAATCTAATTCTTCTTGCGCAACAACATAATTACTGGCAAAAAGCATAGAGCCCGCCAAGTATATAGAAGGAAGCGCAAACTGTTTGAACATGCCAGTACTTTTAGGACTAGCCAATTCGTTATCAAACATTAAGATAGTTTTAGAACCCAATTTCAATGAATATTCCGTTTTTACAAAGAGCTTTTTGGTTTATTTTTCGGTCTGAAGGCATACAGGCCTTCATGTCGATAGCACTTAATTATTGTTATCAATGGCTTAGTAATTAAGACTAAATAAAGCTCAAACTACGTGTTAAATATGTATCGGATTTATACAAAAAAGCGTGAGTAATTTATAGCGGATAATAGTTGCCGCATTAGGCGAATTTAAAGGCATTTATCTTGTAAGCCTTTATATTCATTTAACTGTGTGAGTTGCCGCATTCAATTAAATTTAACTTATGAGATCTTGGTGCTAGGGATATTTATTAATACCTAACATTTTATATAAATTAAAATGGTAAAATACGCGCTATATTTAGCGGTACTTAATGGATTAGTCACTGCTAACATTTAAATAATTGTTAAAAAACAATACGCCTTGAAGAATTGTTTAATATTTAATCAAATGTTTTATGATTCTGGGAATACAATTTAGATTTGCTGGTTTGAATAAAATACTAGCTGTAATACACAGTCGTTTGTTAATTTAGTTTTTTAAAACACTGCTTTAAACACTTACCCAGTGAATACTCACTTTCATTATATAAATCGAAAAAATTGGAGTAAATAAAATAATTTAAATTTTTCTAAAGTAATTATTTTTTTGTATTTAACATCTAAATCCTATCTCTGGCACCTATAACTTTATGACAGCAGTAGGTATTAGGATCTTTTTTAGTAATGAGATAATTTTGAGTTGTATAGGCTTTACTTACTTTTTGAATAAATCATTCAGTAAGATATTAATTAACTAGCATAGGTTGTCACTTTTATTAATTAATGTCATCAGCAAGCATCAGTTTGAAGTTGATGTGACTTCGTTAGCGTTATGTGACAAATAAAAAATCAAATTTCAATGGAATTATTTAGAATTTTGCGAGCATCACACACTCATTCACTTTAATGTTGGAGTAATGACATTGCATAACCCCCGTGAATATCTAAATGCATCATAGAATGGTTGGGAAACTCTTAACAAATAATTAGTAATAAAAAATCATCAGTACTTTTTACAAATAAATATAATAAACCAGCACACCACCGGCTATTTGCATTCTTTTGAAGTAATGTTCTTCAGTATTATGTAGATTTCGAGCGCACTTCTTCCTAGTGAAGGCAATTTTATTCTAGATTCATCGCAAAAGTTTATACAGACCTTGGGGATCCTAGCTCCCTTGTGAAAGTCATCTAACATAACAACTTCTTTTACATCCGTAATTTTATATTTCTTGGTTTTTAACACAGAAACCGCTATCAGCGAATTGTCAGTGACGTAAAGCTTATAAAATTTAGAACAGTATTTGTATAAACAAACAAAAACTAACACAACCATACCCCAAAATAAGAACGCAGATAAATTAATGAAGCCGTAAAAACCAAGCGCTATGAAAGAGATTATGACTAGTACATTAAAGACATGATGAAATAGATTTTTTTGAAAAACAGGTTCTTTGCTACCCGCGTAATTATCACTAACTTCTTCAGCAAGCCGATTTCTGAGGCAGCTAAAGTTATTTAACTGATAATGAACGTCAATTAAATTTTGGCCATTCCTATCTTGTAACCGCAGTTTTTGCAATATACGCTTTTCTTGAACGGATTGAATACTAGCCCAATCAATCAAACCTTCTTCTTTAGACTTAACTGAATACCATAAACCATCTTCATCAATAGATATTGAGAAACGGGGAAAAGACTTTAGTGTGCGATAGGTATAGTAACCAAACCCACCAAAGATTGTTGAACAAAATAACAATACTAAAACACTTGCTAAGTTCAGTGTTCCATCACTTTCAGGGACAAAAGATGCAACGACCCCCAGTATCGCCATACATGTGAACCCCCAAAATCCAAATTTTGTCATTTTTACAAACCCAGCATCAACATGATATGTAGTTCTGCTCAATTTATTTAACCTAGAAATTTAGTTTTTAACTATGTGAACCTCTGAACACATCTCATTCTTCAACATACCAATATCCAGCATTGACTAATTCTGTCACTAAACTAAAAAACTGCGTTTGCTGAATTGGCGTTAAATTATTTGGGCAAGTTAAAATGGCATCTTGCGCAATTATATCTTTTACAGTTTCAGCTAATGAAGCATCTATTTCAAACACTTCACCATCAATGAAAAATTGAAAAATACCGCTAGCGTTGGCCTCACATTTGGCGTTTTGTGCATGCAATGTATCGTTTTTACATGTGCTTGCATAAATAGGTTTTACCCCAGGCGCTTTATATATAGGTTTACCAGCCACTAATAAATCAGACACTTCGTTGCAAGTAAGTACATACTCTAACTTACTATCAGGTAATGCTTGTCGTGATAGAAAGCTTAAAATAGCTTGCTGTGCTTGAGCTGATTCTAGTAGCGCTAACATACTATTTTTTAATTGGGTTAATTCTTGATTGGATACTTCAGCACCACTTACTTTTAGTGCATTTACCTGCCCTCTTAGCTCAAGTAAGTTTGGGTCTGAATATCTGGTTTGTGCTTCACTTAGGGTTTCTCCATAATCAAATACGCCTTGCAAAAGCTCTAAATTGGTAGGGGCACGAAAGCCAATAGAGTAGTTTAAGCAATCGCTAAGTGTTTGGCCCTTATGGGGATGTTTAGGCGGTATATAAATCGCATCACCAGTTTGTAATTCATAATCAATAATGGATTCAAATCCATCAATCAGTTTTAACAATGGGTGCGGACTAATATGCTTATAATTATCTTTAGGTAAGCCTACTTGCCATCGTCTACTGCCTTTACCCTGCACAATAAATACATCATATTCGTCGGTATGCGCCCCAACTCCAGCACCCGTAACTGAATAGCTAACCATTACATCATCGAAGCGCCAATTTGGGATAAATTTGACCTGTTCTGCCAACTCACTTACTTCATTTATATAGCGGTCAACACCTTGAACAAGAATCGTCCATTTGCCTGCACAAACCTTTTCAAAGTCATCAAACGGGCCTTGTGTTGCCTGCCATTCACCCTCGTTAAATGACACTATTCGGCTATCCACTTCCTCTTCTTGAGCTAGGCCTGCTAAATCATGCTCGTCGATAGGATCAGTAAAATCAGGGATGAATTGTTTTATCACACAAGGCGCTTTCTGCCAGTATTCTTGCAGAAATGTTTGAGGGTCAAACACATCTAGAATGTGCTTGTTTGTTGTAGTCATTTAGTCTCTTTGAGTTTAATTAGCCTAATTTGCTAACAATTAAGGCTAGAGATATTACCAGCTTGCTTTAGTATCGCTTTCATACAAGCGCCAAACAAAGCCTAAGCCTACACTATAAGTCACATCTTCTTCAAACAAAGGACTATTTTCATTGGCTGAGCCTTGATGAAATTGTGCCGAGCCACCTACAAATCCGCGCATGTTTTCCATAATGGGGAAAGAAAAACCAACGGATAATTCAGAGCCTAAATAGCCACTTTCCGCATCAAATTCAGCTCTGGAATCGGTTACAAATTCTGAATCAACTTGATAAAAATAGTCGTGTAATTTCTCACTTGCAAACACCATACTAAATGATAAATTCAAACCTGTTTTTTCAAATAGCACGCCACGTTGTTGATAAGATAGCGTTGGCTCAAATACATAACCTCTGCTGTCAATGCTACCAAAGTCAGTTGAAAACACCGCTCTGGCTTGCAACCTTGCATTTAGTCTACCATTGCCACCATTTTCAAAATCATAATCTTTTACTTTGTAAATTAGCTGCGGACCCACTTCAAACAAAAAATCGAGTTCTGGCATCCCCTCTCTAGCAGTATTGTCTTCGCTATCAGCTGAAAATGCGCCACCAAAGCTTAAATCAAATTCATAATCAGCTTCTTCTACCACAACAGCACGGGCGCCGTTTCCACCTCCCACTCTAAAAACATCGCCACGATACACAACGTAAGGTGATGCTAAAGCAATAAAATTTCGTTCACTTGATGCTGGGTAATTAGGTACATCAAATGCCACACCTCCGGCACCAAACTCCCATAAAGGCTGCGCTTCATCAAGTGCCTCAAACCCGGTTAAGTTTCTATCTGGTGATTCATTTTCAACATTAGCGGCATTCGCTATAGATGAAGTTGAAAATAATCTTAAGGTTAAGCAAAGCAATGACACGGGTAGCGTTGGTTTGTTCACAGATAAATCCTAATGTAAGCGTTGGTTCAGTAACTATGCATATAGTGTACACTCAGCAAAAGTAGGTACGTTAATGCACGGTTTTTAGACCTACGCATTCATAAAAGCAAGCGTGGTATTAACGGCGTAAACGCCTATACTAGTTTAAAAATATATTTTAAAGGTGAATCAATATGGCTAAAATTACAGGTTTGGGTGGTATTTTTTATGTTGTGAAAGACCCTAAAGCGACACGCGAATGGTACAAAGAAAAACTAGGCATTGACGGCGATTATGGTCCGCAGCTTAATTGGTCAGAAGAAACAGGAGACAAACCCTACTCTTTAATCAGCCATTTTGATAACAATGACTATCTTAAACCCAGCAGTGAAAACTTTATGATTAATTTGCGTGTTGACGATTTAAACGGATTTGTTGAGCTATTAAAGTCTAGAGAAGTAGAAGTGCTAGACAGTGTAGATGAAGGATATGGTAAGTTCGCTTGGATTATGGATCCTAATGGCGTAAAGATAGAGCTTTGGGAACAAGTTGAAGCGCCTGAATAACTCTGTTGTGGTTTAGCACTATAAATATATGACAACGTGCAAAACTGCGCGGCAACTCTTATGATGTTGTTAGCAAAATTCGAAACCTTTTGAAAGATAATCAATCGAAACAAGGTCTAGTACGTAGTACTAACATTCAAAAAGCAATTGATTAATAAAGCGGATATTCCAAAATATGAAAATATTTCTAGCTCTAGTAGTAACGAGCCTTGTGCTTTTAAGCACACACAGTCACTCAAATGACGCATTTAAGGTAGTGGAAGACAACCTTCGAAAAATTAATAACGGTGCATTTGCAAGCGCACCAATAAAAGTTTTAGGTGAAGTGGGTGAGCCTGGATTTGAAGACTTTTACTTTGTTAGCCTTGGAGGCCAACAAATAATCGTGTCTAGTTCTGGTGAATATGCCATCACAGGCGACTTAATTAACCTTGATAGTAGAACTAACTTGACAGAAGAGTTTTCAAGAAGAGGCTTAGCCGAAAAAGCAAAAGTAGAGTTGGCTAAACTTTCAGACGATGACTTGGTTATATTCAAAGGCAAAGGAGAGCCTAAAGGTGAATTATTTGTTTTAACCGACCCAACATGCTTCTATTGCCGCAAGTTACATGGTGATATAGACACATTATTAAGTGCAGGCATTACCGTAAAATACGTACCTTTCCCTCGCGGCGTGGCTGAAGATGGTCAACAACCTTATGAACAACTCAAGCAAGTTATGTGCGCTGAGAACAAAGTGGATGCAATGGACAAAATGAAAACTGAAACCGATTCAGGTATGTTTGTACAAGCTAGTTATGCCAAAGAGTGTGTCGATAAAGTGCTTAAAGGTAAAGCACTTGGAACAGATTTAGATATTTCGGGTACGCCATTTTTGTACCTGAGTACTGGCAGAGTAGTGGGTGGATACGTGCCTCCAGAGCAATTATTAACTTTCTTTGGAGAGTAAATTGAATATTCATATTGCACGTTTGCCAACAATACATAAACACAAACTAACTAGCTCTTTTTTATTAGCTGGTGCCTTAGTGCTTGTTTCAAGCTTTACTCATGCAGTTATGGGTGATAACGAAGGCATTAAAAGCAAAGAGAGCGTAGTTAAACATGCTCCCTTAGTTTCGATTCCCACTCATGATGCGTTTTTTCAACTTATAGCTGAGCATTGTGGGAAAGCCTTTGCGGGGAAGGTAGTGCTGGATACAGAGCCAAGTGAAGCATTTGCTCAGCCGTTGGTGATGCATGTTAGGAATTGCACTGATACGCAATTACAGGTACCTTTTCATGTTGGTGACGATGCATCAAGAACGTGGATAATTACTAAAACAGGCTCTGGTTTGAGCCTAAAACATGATCATAGAATGGCAAGCGGACATGATGACGAACTTACTATGTATGGCGGTCATACTGTAGACGCTGGACATAACAATATGCAGTCATTCCCTGCCGACCAGTATTCTAAAGAGTTGTTTGTTAACCTAGGTATTCCTCAGTCGGTAGGTAATACTTGGCAAGTATTTGTTTACCCAAACAAATTTACCTATCGTTTAATTCGACAAGGGCGTGAATTCAGGGTGGATTTTGATTTAACGAAGCCTATTGATTTACCGGTTACACCTTGGGGATATAGTGACTAACAAAGGTTAGTGAGAATATTGATATATTCAAATAAAAAAAGGTTTTCAATATGAAAACCTTTTTTATGTCCTTCTTTGGGGTCACCTTATTTCATCTTTTTACCGGCTAGTCTAAATCAGGCAATTCGTCTAACGAACGTATACCCATGTTATATAGCGTAAACCCATAAATATCGGCAAACTGCTCAATGGTTTTGCTAATTGGTGTACCTGCTCCATGGCCTGCATCAGTTTCAATTCGAATTAAAGTAGGGTTGTCGCCTGTTTGAAATTCTTGTAATACAGCTGCAAACTTAAACGAATGAGCAGGTACTACTCTATCGTCATGATCAGCGGTTGTTACCATAGTTGCAGGATACTCAATACCACTTTTGACCGTGTGTACTGGCGAGTAGGCTTTTAAATATTTGAACATTTCTTCACTTTGTTCAGACGTGCCATAATCGTAAGCCCAACCAGCCCCAGCAGTAAATGTATGATATCGAAGCATATCTAACACGCCAACAGCAGGAAGCGCAACAGCGGCTAGTTCAGGGCGTTGCGTCATTACTGCACCTACCAACAAACCACCATTCGAGCCGCCGCGCAGAGCCAAGTAGTCGCTACTTGTATAGTTTTCATTAATTAAGAACTCAGCTGCCGCAATAAAATCGTCAAACACATTTTGTTTTTGCATTTGTGTGCCGGCTTGATGCCATGCCTTACCATACTCTCCGCCACCACGAATATTTGGTACCGCATATATGCCACCCATTTCTAACCATGCTGAAACAGTTGAACTAAATCTTGGTGTTAAACTAACGTTGAAGCCACCGTAACCGTATAAAATAGTTGGATTTTTACCGTTAAGCGTCAGGTCTTTATGATGTGTAATAATCATCGGCACTTTAGTGCCATCTTTAGATGTATAGAAAACTTGTTTCGATACAAATTTACTTCCATCAAACTGCGCTTTTGGTTTGTTAAATAACGTAGAGTCACCCGTTTCAATATCATATGAATATATTGTAGTTGGCGTAGTATAGTTGCTAAAGGTGTAATAAGTTGTTGTTGCGTCTGACTTCCCACCAAAGCTACCCGCGCTACCAATGTCGGGTAACGAGATAGTACGTACTTGCTCACCAGTTAATGTGTATTGATAAACCTTGGAAATTGCATCCACCATGTATTCAGCAAATAAAAACCCTCCTGCAGTACTTGGTGACAGTACATGCTCAGTTTCAGGAATAATATCAACCCAGTTACTCACGCTTGG
>DDIL01000131.1 GCA_002338515.1 Glaciecola sp. UBA1851
CTAGGAAAGCCAGTAGCTAGCGTTTTTTTTGGTTGTTGTTGCTTAGCATGTGCGGCTGTCCATACCCATTGCTTGTTGTGTAAATCATGCAGAATAGGATTCATAACCAGCTCGTTTTTACTGTACGGATATACAGTATAAATATTATTTTAATAGACGCAAGTAGGAAATGTTCGTTGGTATGAAATGGATATCTAACTGACTGTTAAATAAAGATTTTATTGAATGTGAAATAAAGTGCTCTGGTTTTAGAGACAAATTAAGTGTTTTTTAGGGCCATTAATAATTTGATTGGCTCATTACCCCAAAATAGAGCATTTGGCATATGACTATTTTTGTTAATGTTAAAATTATATAGCGCTTTAAATGTACTATTTGTTCAGAGTACATTTATTGTACAAGTGCAATTGACATTCAAACTCATTGTTATAAAGTTATCTTATCTTTTATGTTTAGTGGTTAGTTTGTAGCGCTTTTTTCGCCTTACCCTAACTACTTAAATCACATACAGTAATGCCACAAAGGTACCGTATTATGATGATATTCTTTGAGGTATTACTTCACAGAAAGAAGCATCCCCGCTATCGGCGAAGTAATCTGTTATCAGGCTGCTTATTTGTGATATTCATACTTTTAATTATATCTAGCCAAACTTCTGCACAAACTAAAAAACAAACATTAGAGCTGTGCGTTGATCCTGATTGGATGCCTTTTGAAGCCGTCATTAATGGCAGGCATACAGGGATTGCTAGTGACTATTTAGCCTTATTTACCCAACTGACTCCCTATTCATTTAACGTAAAAACAAGTGATACTTGGCAACAGAGTATTGAGAACTTAATGCAAGGAGAGTGCGACCTGACACTTTTGTTAAATAGGTCAGTTGAACGAGAAACGTACCTTTCATTTTCCATACCTTACTTTTTTGGTCCAAATGTTTTAGTGAGTAAAACGGATATCCCTTTTATGCAAGATGTTAACGCTGTAGGTAATATGACATTAGGCATTGTTTCGGGTTATCGCTTACTAGAAGAGATTCCAAAATACTATCCAAATGTAAACATTGTGGTGGTTGATTCAGAAGAAGATGGACTGCGTGCTGTGGATGAAGGACGCCTTGATGTATTTGTGGGCTCATTATATTCAATCAATTTGACCATAGAACAGCTAGAGTTAACTTCTCTTCGAGTAAATGGTTGGATTTCTATACAAGATAAATTACGTATTGGGTTTACCAAGGCAAACGAAGATTTAGTCCCTATATTTAATCAAGCGATAGATGAAATTACAGCCGCTCAACACAATGAAATTTTAAGTAAATGGAGTAATGTACAAGTTGTTGAAAATAAAAATTACACCTTGTTTTATATAATATTAGGCTCAAGCGTAAGTATTTTCATTGTGTTTTTGTGGAGGCATATGCTTTCATTAAAAGTATTACATGCTTTAAGCAGCAAAAACGAAGAATTAAATAATATTAAGCAAGAGTTAGAAGCAGCAAACAAAGACTTAGAATACTTATCATTTCATGACAATTTAACTACGCTTTATAATCGCCATTATTTTCTAACCAACCTGAAAAGTCATCTTGCTCAAGTGCACCGACAGCATGGTGAATCTGCTTTATTAATGATTGATTTAGATTATTTTAAAAAGATAAATGATCAATATGGTCATGGTTTTGGCGACACAATTCTCAGACAATTTGCAGAGGTATTATCAGCGTCACTTCGAGCGGGCGATGTGGCGGCGCGTTGGGGAGGCGAAGAGTTTATTGTATTGCTGCCAGAGTCGGATAAAGACGCCTCAGTCAGTTTTGCAAAGCGTTTAATTAGCGGGCTGGGAGAGTATCGCTTTGAACAGGATATTGTGGTTACTATTAGCGTTGGAATAACTCAATTAACGCAACAGGATGTTGTAGACTCTTGGATTGAACGAGCTGATAGCGCCTTATATCAAGCTAAGCGGAAAGGCCGAAACCGAATTGAAACAGCATATTAAGCAAAGCATTTTTTAAATATAAAACGGGTGGCAGCATTTGTTTCTGAATCTAATGAGTATTATTTTTTAATGAATATCAAACAAGCTACTAATCAAGATTGGCCAGCAATATGGCCCATATTCCAAGAAATTGTTACTGCTGGCGAAACTTATGCTTATGAGCGCACTACCACTATGCAGCAGGCTGAAGCCATTTGGTTAGATGCCCCACGTATAACCTTTATATTTGAAGAAAACGGAGAAGTGCTGGGTACCTATTATTTAAAAACGAATCAAGCCGGGCCGGGTAATCATGTATGTAACTGTGGATATATGGTGTCATCAGAGGCGCGAGGCAGAGGCTTGGCAACCGATATGTGCGAGCATTCGCAAAAAGTGGCGATAGAACTAGGGTACCAAGCCATGCAATTTAATTTTGTTGCTTCAAGTAATGAAGGGGCGATAAGGTTATGGCATAAGCTTGGATATCATACCGTAGGCACTTTACCCAAAGCATTTAATCATCCTACAAAGGGATTGATTAATGCCTTGGTGATGTACAAATGGTTAGAAAAGGAAAATGAACATGCCTGCACAAATACTTAATAAACAAGATATGCTGGATATTCTTTTAGGTTGCACGGTATTAGGCACGGGTGGAGGAGGCGAATTAAGCGAAGGCATTGTGTATATCGACTATGCGTTGGCTCAGGGTAAAACGTTTAAACTGATTAATATAGACGAAGCGCCTCAAGACGCTTATGTGTGCACACCTTATTTACTTGGTGCGCTAGTAGATAATGGTGCAGCGAATAGTGAATTAGAAGGCGAGTGTAAATGGCCTATTTTTACTTCTTTCGAGCGGTTAAAACAATACACGGGAAAAGATTTCTACGGCACTATTTGTTGTGAATTAGGCGGTGCAAATTCAGGCATAAGTTTTATGCTGTCTGCTATGGCTGATGGATATATTATTGATGCAGATCCAACCGGTAGAGCTGTACCAGAAATCACACACTCTACTTATTATCTAAACAATCTTCCCGCAGCCCCAGCTATTGCAAGTAATGCCATAGGTGAGGTGTATATCTGCGAAAACATTAAAG
>DDIL01000092.1 GCA_002338515.1 Glaciecola sp. UBA1851
GCAAAATAAATTTCTTCCGTTCCTGCAGCACCAATGTCTTTGACCTTAGCTCCGCCATCAATAATGCCGGCAGCAAGTGCCAACTTTAACGGTAAGGAGGTTTTTCGTGCATCTGAGCCAAGTACAACCGTTTTGGCATTCAAATTTTCTGCGAACGCTCTACCAATTCGATATGCGGTAGGCTCGTTCAATTGAGTAAGTAATTCACCACGAATATCATAGGCTTTGAAACAAGTAATTTCAGTCATATTCACTTCTATTATTAGTAATATTGGATAGCTGAATGCTTTTGGTACATATTATTAGGCTGTAATTTGTTTTCCTAAATAAAAGTTAAAACATAGCTAATTGAGGATATTTCATAAATAGTAAGAAACTTGTCTTGTACATGCAAACTGTTTCTTTTCATTTTTTATGAATGTTTTATGAATCATTTGATTATTAATTATTAGTTCATTGTGAGTTGCAAGAAAGTAGACTTTGATGTGTAAATTTTGGCGTGTATATTTTAATGTTTCGCGACTAGCGTAATTAGTTGTTGATTGTTAATTGTTAATTGTTGAAAAATTTTGCGAAAAATCAAGCTAAGCAATCGACCGCTTGCTGGGATTTGCATAGCTTGTTTATAACGAATGTTGCTAAAGCTTATTGATAAGTAATTCAACTAAGTTTGATAAGTTCTTAAATTACATGCTATGTAATTAGATTGAATGATGATTTGTCAGTCGTCTTTATGCCATTCTTTCTTTTTGGCTATTTTTGCACCCAATATAGCTTCAACATTCTTTCTGCCAATATACGCAACTGGCGCATAGGGCACGTTTCGCTTAAATAGTTTTGAAAGTTTCATATTATAACCCTCATTATAAGTAGTTGTGTAACCACATATATTTAAACACTAAAGCCAGTATTAAAATAAAACCAAACACTACTCTAAGTAAAAGTGAAAGTTTCCAGTTATCACAATACTGTATTATAGTTCGTTTACGTTTTGTGGCACTAAAATTCATAATAACGCTCCTCACGAAACATCCTGAATTCGTGTTGATAATATACATAATATATCTTGACGTCAAGATAAAATAAGAGATTATAGATGTCCAAGTTAGTTAAACAAAAACACCTGGAAGCTGATAAGCTACTGAATAATTTAGAAATTATTAGCAAAAAACTAACATCTAATCGTACTAAAGAACTATCAAAGTTTGACCTCAAAAAGTCCACTTTTGATATTCTTTATGCTTTGCTAATGGAGCCTGGTCACCAACTTAAGCCGTCACAACTTATTAAAATGACGGGAATAACCAGTGGTAGCTTAACAACAAGAGTAGATAAACTTGTTCAAAAAGACTTAGTTCAAAGAGTCAAAAACGATAAAGATAAACGAATAAAAAGTATAAAAATGAAAGAAAAGGGCCTAGTGCTTATTACTGAAATAGTGAAAACTCACAATCATGAATTAAGTAAACTGATTGACCCGCTCACTAAAGATGATTGCATTAGCCTTAATTATCTCCTAAGAAAATGGCTAGACGCAAACACCTAAAAAGTACATTACGTCTGCTAAACAGCGACATCGCGTCACTGTGAACTTAGGGTCATATCTTTAACAGCCCGTATACGTTTACTTTAATCATTAGGCAGTCAATCTATTTGCCTGATAATCTGCCAAAGCCTGATTAATTTCTGCCTTTGTATTCATTACAAAAGGGCCATATTGTTCTACAGGCTCGCCAATAGGTTTGCCGGTCACCACTATCGCTTTGGCAGCAACTTTAGTATTCAATCTAAGTATATCTTCAATACTTAGCACGCCTAACTGACCTTTGTTAATTTCTTTATCTGCTACACTTAACTTACCTTCATAAACGTATATAAAGCCGTTATGACCTTTAATCACATCAATATCAATGCTTTCATTTTCGGCCAAGTGCAAGTCATAAAATTGTGGTTTTACCGCTTGTGTAGTAACTGCGCCCAACTGTCCGTTCAACTCACCGGCTAACACTCTAGCTATCGAATGATTACCAATTTTCACCTCGTTGATTTCAGCACTTGGGATATCTTGATAACCTGGGTCTGACATTTTATCTTTTGCAGGCAAGTTAACCCATAATTGAAAGCCACGCATTCTTCCTTCGGTTTGCTGTGGCATTTCTTCATGGATGATGCCTTTGCCAGCATTCATCCATTGTAAGCCACCGTCTTCAATTACACCTTGATTACCCACAGAATCTTTATGCCCCATTTTTCCTGTAAGCATATAAGTCACAGTTTGAAAGCCTCTATGCGGATGCGCAGGAAAACCAGCAATGTAATCATTTGCATCTTCACTTCCAAACTCATCTAACATCAAGAATGGATCAAGCCTTTTCAACATTGGCTGGCCCAACACTCTTTTTAACTTTACGCCCGCTCCGTCTGAAGCTGGCATGCCTTGCACGATTTGTTTTATGGTTGAATTAGCCATTGTATTCTCCTTAATACTTTACATGAGCATTCACAATTTGTTCTAAGCAACTTCCTGAAAATAAACTCTTATGCAACGCTCATTAAGGTATTTAAAATATATTAGTTATTTAGATAGTGTCTCTCTGCCATGTGCAGAATCCAAGTCCATAATTGGACCGTTTGGCACAACTTGTGTTGGATTGATCATAGTATGACTGAAATAATAGTGACGCTTTATATGGTCGAAATTAGTTGTTTCAGCCACACCCTCAACTTGATACAAGTCTTTCACGTAAGCCGAAATAGCTGGGTAATCGGCAATACGTTTTAAGTTACATTTAAAATGCCCAACATAAACTGGGTCAAAGCGAATTAATGTGGTAAACAATCGCCAGTCTGCCTCTGTGAGAGTATTACCCACTAAATACCTTTGACTGGTTAAGCGTTCTTCAATTACATCAAGCGCAGCAAATAATTCAGTGACTGCCTCTTCATACGCCGCTTGTGTTGTCGCAAAGCCGCTACGATACACCCCATTATTTATTTTGGGGTAGACAAACTCATTAATGGAATCAATTTCAGCCCTTAAGGCAATAGGATAATAATCATCATTATTACCGGTTAAATCGTTAAATGCGGTATTCAAAATACGAATAATTTCAGCCGATTCATTATTGACGATTTTATTAGTCTTTTTGTCCCACAGTACAGGCACAGTCACTCTAGAAGTTAAGTCTGGTGTATCTTTTGTATATACCTGATGCATATAATCGAAACCAAACAAATGATCTTCAGTCGCGCCCTTATAACCACCAAACTCCCAACCATTCTGAAGCATATCAGGGCTCACTACTGATACAGTAATATGTGACTCAAGCTCTTTTAGCTTGCGAAAAATTAACGTTCTATGGGCCCAGGGGCATGCCAAGGAAACATATAAATGATAGCGATTAGACTCTGGTTGAAACTCACTGCTACTTGCACTAGAAATTTGATTTCTAAACATTGAATCTTGGCGCTCGAACTTACCGCCTGACTTCTTTGTGTCATACCATTGATCTTGCCATTTACCGTCTACTAATAATCCCATAAAAATACCTATATAATTGTTGGTTAATTGCTAGGTTTATTTGCTTTGTTGGTTATATTAGGTTTGTTAGCGAGGGAAAAAGGTTTAATATTTGAAAGGCGCTTTGCCCATACATGGGCACTCCAAGCATTCTTTTTCAAGGTGCTTGGCATCCATGATTTCGAGGCTTTCAAAACATAAACCTTCCTCACATACTTCAACTGCATACCACCAACAAAGCAAATAAACCTAGCTCATATAAATTTGCATATTGTTTTTGAGTTAGTATGTTTTTAAACATACTGCTCAATGTATGTGTCAATTAAAGCAATAATTTACTTGAAAGAAAATTGCTAAAATTAGCTTAAATCTTTCTATTTTTTAGAAGTTATGGGGTGATATGTCTTATTCTCAACGTTTTGCGGGTTTGTCTCGCCTTTATGGTACTGATGGTTTAGATAAATTATTAAACGCGAGTGTTTGTGTCATAGGAATTGGTGGCGTGGGGTCGTGGATAGCTGAGGCACTGGCTCGTTCTGGTATTGGTAAAATTACGTTAATTGACCTTGATGATGTGGCTATTAGCAACGTTAATAGGCAAATACATGCATTAACGAGTACGTTGGATGAAAGTAAAATTGAGTTAATGCGAGATAGAATCTTAGATATCAATCCTGACTGCGTTGTTACACTGCACGAAGATTTTGTTACACCAGAAAACGTTAATGACTATATTACAACAGAATACACAGTAGTGATTGATGCTACCGATAGTGTTAAAGCAAAAACGTCTATTATTGCTAGATGTAAGCGGCAAAAACAGAAAATAATATGCATTGGCGGCGCAGGTGGACAAACCGACCCGCTTCAAATCACTAAAGGCGATTTAGCGAAAACCAAGCAAGATCCTTTGCTAGCAAAGGTACGCTCAGATTTAAGGCGTTTCTATAACTATAGCCAAAACCCAAAACGTAATTTTGGTATTGAAGCCATTTATTCAACCGAACAACTGAAATACCCAACTTTAGATGGCGGTGTAACCCAAGCGAAACAAACTAGCCAAGGGGCGAGTAAAATGGATTGTAGTACGGGTTTTGGCGCGTTTGTTGGCGTTACCGCAACCTTTGGCTTAGTGGCAGCTAGCCGCGCAATTGATTATATCGTTACCCGCAACTAAACTTGAGCGCATGTGAAAAAAGTAATATGACTCAGTTAACAAACTCGTCATGCTCGTATATGGACTCCCGATTCATATCAAGTGTTTTTTGAATAATGGTTAGAAAAGATTGCAAGCGTATATTCGGGCTCTTGTTGAGTAGCGAACTCTGGCCCCGGATGTATTCGCTCCTTCAGGCCTCGTCGCGAAAATGGTATATATCTACCGCGAGCATGAGAGTGTGAAGAGCCACATGCTTCAATCACCACATGGCTTGGTTTTTGTTTCGCCAGCCACATCTTTAATGCTTTTCGGGTAAACGCCTTATCTGTCTGAACGTTGGATTGATGCAGCTTGACGGCGTGAAAAGAAGATTTTGCGATATCGATGGCTATCGTTGTATTATTCATAGTGTATGGACTCCTGGTAAAAGTATTATGACTCCTGGTAAAGTTTAATACTTATTACGTTAACCCTTCAATGGGAAGGGAGTCCATACATCGCGCATGCGAGTATCTCCCTAATAAACATAGTAATATTCAACAGTAAACAGGTTTTCGATGATGATTTAGGAGGTTACCGCGTGCGCGGTAATG